>NZ_JBWKEE010000040.1:0-36430 GCF_056435605.1 Streptomyces sp. NPDC043896 | reverse complement strand
GCGACGAAGGAGCGCCCTTGACAGGCCGGCACGACACGGAACGACGATGGGACTGACGGGAAACCCCCAGCCCCTCCCCGACCCCGCCCAAGGGGGTCCGGCTGCCCACCCATCCACCCGCACCCGGGGGTGGGTGGGCAGCCGCCGACCCGCCCCCACCCCCTCGCGGGGGTGATAGCGGGCCCGCGCCGCGAGCCCCGCCCCCCCGGGGGCCCGGCGCGACGGTGTTCCCGCGTCAGGACTCCTCGTACAGGCCCTCGATCAGGTGGCCGTACTTCTCGCGGACCACCCGGCGGCGTAGTTTCAGCGACGGGGTGAGTTCTCCCGTCTCCGGGCCCCATTCCTCGGCGAGCAGCCGGTACCGCTTGATCTGCTCCGTGCGGTTGAGGCGGGCGTTCGCGGCGGTCACCGCGCGGGCGGTCTCCTCCAGGACGGCCGGGTGCTCGGCCAGTTCGGCCAGGGAGGCGGTCGCGATGCCCCGGGCGGCGGCCCAGGCCGGGGCCAGTTCCGGGTCGAGGACCAGCAGGGCGACCAGGTAGGAGCGGCCGTCGCCGTGGACCAGGGCCTGGCCGATCAGCGGGTGTTCCTTGACGGTGTTCTCCACCAGGGCCGGGGAGATGTTCTTGCCGTTCGAGGTGATGATCAGTTCCTTCTTGCGGTCCGTCAGCCAGAGGAAGCCGTCCTCGTCGAGCCGTCCGATGTCCCCGGTGGGGAACCAGCCCTCGGCGTCGGACGCGCTTTCCACCGTCCCGTCGGGGCGCAGGTACCCGTCGAAGACGGTCGCGCCGCGCGTGAGGATCTCCCCGTCCCCGGCGATCTTCAGCTCCAGGCCCTCGATGGGCCGGCCCACGGAGCCCAGCCGGAACCCGTCGGGGCTGTCGCTGTTGACGGTGCACACGCCGGAGGTCTCCGTCAGCCCCCACGCGTCCATGATGGTGATGCCCCAGCCGGCCCAGAAGCGGACCACGTCGATCGGCATCGGCGCGGTGGCGCTGGCCGTCCAGACGAGCCGGTCCAGCCCCGCCAGTCGCAGCAGTGGGTCCAGCACCCGCTCCTTCGCCGCGGCGTACGAGGCTTCGAGCGCGGCCGGCACCTCCTCGCCGCGCTCCCGGTGGCCGGCGCGGGCGCGCGCCACCTCACCCGCGCTCTCGATGGCGTCGCGCTGCTCCTCGGGGAGGCCGGCGAGGACCGCCCGTACGCCCGCGGCGAGTTTCTCCCAGACCCGGGGCACGCCGAAGAACTGCACGGGGCGCAGTTCGCGGACGGCGGCCGCCACGGCGGTGGGGTCGGCGACGAGGCGGACGTGGGCGGCGCGCAGCAGGGGCAGGTAGATGCCGAGGATCCGCTCGGCGATGTGCGCGAAGGGCAGGTAGCAGACGTGCTCGGCGTGTTCGGGGAGCTGGACGTTGCGGTCGAGGCGGACGGACTGGAGCAGGATGTTGCGGTGGGTGAGGCGGACGCCCTTGGGGTCGCCGGTGGTGCCGGAGGTGTAGACGACGGTGAGGGGGTCTTCGGGGCGGGTCTCCTGCCAGGCCTTCTCGAAGCCGTCGGGGCGGTGGAGGCGGGCGCCGCTCGCGTAGAGGGAGCCGTAGGTGGTGTGCGGGCCGGCTTCTGCGGCTTCGGCGATGACGAGGCGTTCCAGCGGGGTGCCGGGGTCGTCGAGCAGCGGGGCCCACCGGTCGCGTTCGCGGGCGCCTTCGAGGACGGCGACGCGGGCCCGGCTGTGGCGGGCGATGTGGGCTATCTGCTCGGGCGCGGAGGTGCCGTACACGGTGACGGGGACGGCGCCGAGGTGGACGAGGGCGAGGTCGCTGAGCCAGTGTTCGGGGCGGTTGCCCATCATGATCAGGACGTGTTCGCCGCGCTCCACGCCGAGGGCGGCGTATCCGGCGGCGAGGACGGCCGTCCGGCGGCGGACTTCGCCCCAGGTGAGGGTGGTCCAGCCGTCCGCTTCCCGCCAGGAGAGGGCGGGGAGGTCCGTGTGGTCGGTGGCGTTGCGGGCGAGCAGGGCGGGCAGGGTGAGGTCTTCGGGTCGTCCGGGCAGTCGCAGGTTCGTGGTCATGGGCAGCTCCTGGCCGTTTCACATCGTTGGTGCGACAGCAATACTGTTGAACCCAAGCCGTGCAGCAGAGAGCGAGGCGCAGACGATGGCCGACCGGGCGACCGAGCCGATGCTCACCGTGGACGAGCTGGCGTCCAAGGCCGGTGTCACCGTCCGCACCGTACGGTTCTACAGCACGCGCGGGCTTTTGCCCCCTCCCGTGATCGGACCGCGTCGGGTGGGGCACTACGGTCCGGAGCACCTGTCGCGGCTGGCTCTGATCGAGGAGCTCCAGCACCAGGGGATGACGCTGTCGGCGATCCAGCGGTATCTGGACGCGCTGCCGGACGATCTGAGCGCGCACGACCTGGCGATCCACCGGGCGCTGGTGGCGACCTGGGCGCCGGACGTGGCGCAGGAGGTGTCGCGGGCGGAGCTGGAGAGGCGTGCGGGGCGCACCCTGTCGGACGGGGACCTGCGCCGGCTGGCCGCGATGAACGTGGTGTCGGCGTCCGGACCGGCGCCCGCGCCCACCTCCGCATCCGCATCCGCATCCGCATCCACGTCCATCTCCGCCCCCGCCCCCGCCCCCGGTGAGGGGTTCCGGGTGGACGTGGGGCTGCTCCGGCTGGGGGTGGCACTGCTCGACGTGCCGATCGCGCACGAGACGCTGCTGGTGGCGCGGAACATCCTGCTGGAGCACGCGCGGACGGCGGCGCACCAGCTGACGGCGCTGTTCCGGGACGAGGTGTGGGGGCCGTTCACCGAGGGCGAAGACGACCCGGAGCGCGTGGAGTCGATGAAGGCGTTGTCCGCGCACATGCAGCCGATGGTGGTCCAGGCCCTGGTCACCGCCTTCCAGCGGTCGCTGAAGGAGGAACTGCGGGGGGCGTTCGCCTCGGAGGACGGGTAGGTTCACTCCCATGGCGATCATCCACCACACCACACTGACCCCGACGAAGGCCGAACTCCTCGCCGACTGGCTGCCCTTGAGGCCCTGGTACCGGGGTTCGGAGAAGACGGCGCCGCTCGCCAAGGCGGGCGGTTTCCGGCTGGACGACCCGGAGGGCGAGGTGGGCATCGAGTTCATGGTGGTCACCGACGGCTCCGGGGAGGAGCCCGTCTCCTACCTCGTACCGCTGACCTACCGGGGCGCGCCGCTGGCGGGCGCGGAGGCCGGTCTGGTCGGCACCCTCGAACACGGGGTGCTGGGCACGCGCTGGGTGTACGACGGCGCCCACGACCCGGTGCTGGTGGAGCAGTTGCTGGCGCTGCTGGCGGGCGGGGCGACGGCCCAGGCCCAGAGCGAGAGCGACACGCCCGATCCGACGGTCGAGGTGCGCCCCGCGGGGCGCGGCGTCCCGGCCGGGCTGACCGGTCCGGGGAAGGTGGCGGACACCGCCGCCGGCACGGAGATCTCGGTGGGTCCCGTGGGCCGGGAGGAGCCGGTCCTGACGCTGTCCCTGACCCGGGTGCTGCGCCCGGGGGCCGCCGCCGGGGAGGGCCTGCTGGGGCAGGTCGTGGCCGGGTGGCCGGATGCCCCGGAGGGCGGCGCCGCGCGGCGCGGGGTGTTCGCGTACCTGCGCGCCTGACGATGCCGGTCCCCGGGCCCGCCGTGACGGGCCCGGGGCGCCGCTGCTAGTCGGCGTACGTCTCGCCGCGCTCGGCCTTCGCCACGAGGGAGGCCGGCGGGGTGAAGCGTTCGCCGTAGGTGGCGGCCAGTTCGCGGGCGCGGGCGACGAAGCCGGGCAGGCCACCCTCGTAGCCGTTGACGTACTGGATCACGCCGCCGGTCCAGGCCGGGAAGCCGATGCCCATGATGGAGCCGATGTTGGCGTCGGCGATGGAGGTGAGGACGCCTTCGTCGAGGCAGCGGACGGTGTCCAGGGCCTCGGAGAAGAGCATCCGCTCCTTCATGTCCTCGAAGGGGATCTGCGCGTCCGGCTTGGCGAAGTGCTCGCGCAGGCCGGGCCAGATGCGGCCGCGGCTGCCGTTCTCGTCGTACTCGTAGAAGCCGCCGCCCCCGCTGCGGCCGGGGCGGCCGAACTCGTCGACCATCCGGTCGATGACCCGGTCGGCCGGGTGCTCGCTCCACTCGCGGCCCTCGGCCTCGAAGGCCTTGCGGGTCTCGTTGCGGATCTTGCGCGGGAGGGTGAGGGTCAGCTCGTCCATGAGGGAGAGCACCTTGGCCGGGTAGCCGGCCTGGGCGGCGGCCTGTTCGACGGAGGCGGGCTCGATGCCCTCGCCGACCATCGCGACGCCCTCGTTGATGAACTGGCCGATGACGCGCGAGGTGAAGAAGCCGCGCGAGTCGTTGACGACGATCGGGGTCTTGTTGATCTGGCGGACCAGGTCGAAGGCGCGGGCGATGGCCTCGTCCCCGGTGCGCTCGCCCTTGATGATCTCCACCAGCGGCATCTTGTCGACGGGCGAGAAGAAGTGCAGGCCGATGAAGTCGGCGGGGCGCGCGACCCCTTCGGCCAGCCCGGTGATGGGGAGGGTGGAGGTGTTGGAGCAGAGCAGCGCGTCGGGCGCGATGACGTCCTGGACCTCCTGGAACACCTTGTGCTTGAGGGCGGTGTCCTCGAAGACGGCCTCGATGACGGCGTCGCATCCGGCGAGGTCGGCGGCGTCGGCGGTCGGGGTGATGCGGGCGAGGAGCTCGGCCCGCTTGGCCTCGGTGGTGCGGCCCTTGGCGAGGGCCTTGTCGAGGAGCTTCTCGGAGTACGCCTTGCCCTTGGCGGCGGCTTCGGGGGTGACGTCCTTGAGGACGACCTCGATGCCCGCGCGGGCGCAGGAATAGGCGATGCCGGCGCCCATCATTCCGGCGCCGAGGACGGCGACCTTGCGGACCTTGCGCGGTTCGACGCCCTGCGGGCGGCTGCGGCCGGCGTTGACGGCCTGGAGGTCGAAGAAGAACGCCTGGATCATGTTCTTGGCGGTCTGGCCGGTGACCAGCTCGGTGAAGTACCGGGCCTCGATGGTCAGGGCGGTCTCGAAGTCCACCTGGGAGCCCTCGACGGCGCAGGCCAGGATGTTGCGCGGCGCCGGGTAGGGGGCGCCGTTCAGCTGCTTCTTGAGGTTGGCGGGGAAGGCCGGGAGGTTCGCGGCGAAGCGCGGGCTGGACGGCGTACCGCCGGGGATCTTGTAGCCGGGGACGTCCCAGGGCTGCTTCGACTCGGGGTTGGCGTCGATGAAGGCGCGGGCCTTGGCCAGCATCTCCTCGGGCGTGCCGGCCAGTTCGTGGACCAGTCCGGCGGCGAGGGCGCGCTGCGGGCTGTACTGGGTGCCCTGGAGCAGGACCTTGAGCAGCGCGTCGGCGATGCCCATGAGGCGGACGGTGCGGGTGACGCCGCCGCCGGCGGGGAGCAGACCGAGGGTGACCTCGGGCAGGCCGATCTTGGAGCCGGGGGCGTCGAGGGCGACGCGGTGGTGGGAGGCGAGGCAGATCTCGTAACCGCCGCCGAGGGCGGCGCCGTTGATGGCGGCGACAACGGGCTTGCCGAGGGTCTCGATGCGGCGCAGGGAGCGCTTGATCTCGGTGCCGGTGTCGAAGGCGAGCCGGGCGTCCTCGGGGCGCAGCCGGATCATGTCCTTGAGGTCGCCGCCGGCGAAGAAGGTCTTCTTGGCGGAGGTGTAGATGATGCCGCGGATGGAGTCCTTCTCTGCCTCGGCGCGGTCGGCGATGGCCGCGATGGAGTCCTTGAAGGCCTGGTTCATGGTGTTGGCGGACTGGCCCGGGTCGTCGAGGACCAGGGTGACGACGCCGGTCTCGTCCTGTTCCCAGCGGATCGTGGTGGACTCGCTCATGTTCGCTACTTCCGTGTCAGAGAGGGGATCAGGGGCAGGACGGATCAGACGCGTTCGACGATGGTGGCGACGCCCATGCCGCCGCCGACGCAGAGGGTGACGAGGCCGTAGCGCTTGTCCTGGCGCTCCAGTTCGTCGACGACGGTGCCCAGCAGCATGGCGCCGGTGGCGCCGAGGGGGTGGCCGAGGGCGATGGCGCCGCCGTTGACGTTGACCTTGTCCAGGGAGACGCCCATGTCCTTGACGAAGCGCAGCACGACGCCGGCGAAGGCCTCGTTCATCTCGATCAGGTCGATGTCGTCGATGGTCAGGCCGGCCTTGGCGAGGGCCTTGCGGGTGGCCGGTGCGGGGCCGGTGAGCATGATGGTGGGCTCGGAGCCGGAGACGGCGGCCGAGACGATGCGGGCGCGCGGGCGCAGGCCGTTCCGCTCGCCGGCCTCGCGGGTGCCGATGGCGACGAGCGAGGCGCCGTCGACGATGCCGGAGGAGTTGCCGGCGTGGTGGACGTGGTCGATCTTCTCGATCCAGTGGTACTTCTGCAGGGCGACGGCGTCGAAGCCGCCGAGGTCGCCGATGTCGGCGAAGGAGGGCTTCAGCTTGGCGAGGGTGTCGGCGGTGGTGCCGGGGCGGACGAACTCCTCGTGGTCCAGGACGACCAGGCCGTTGCGGTCGGTGACGGGGACCACGGACTTGGCGAAGCAGCCCTCCTTGATGGCGGTGGCGGCCCGTTCCTGGGAGAGGGCGGCGTACTCGTCCACGTCGCGCCGGGAGAATCCCTCGATGGTGGCGATCAGGTCGGCGCCGATGCCCTGGGGGACGAAGCCGGTGTCCCAGTTGGTCATGGGGTCGGCGAACCAGGCGCCGCCGTCGGAGGCCATGGGGACACGGGACATGGACTCGACGCCGCCGGCGAGGACGAGGTCCTCCCAGCCGGAGCGGACCTTGGCGGCGGCCAGGTTGACGGCTTCCAGGCCGGAGGCACAGAAGCGGTTCTCCTGTACGCCGGCCACGGTGTCTGGCAGGCCGGCGGCGATGGCCGCGATCCGGGCGATGTCGGAGCCCTGGTCGCCGACGGGGCCGACGACACCGAGGACGATGTCGTCGATGGTGGCGGGGTCCAGGCCGGGGTTGCGCTCGCGCAGGGCGTTGATGAGGCCGACGACGAGGTCGATCGGCTTGGTGCCGTGCAGGGCGCCGTTGGCCTTGCCGCGGCCGCGCGGGGTGCGGATCGCGTCGTACACGTACGCTTCGGTGCTCACTGGTCAAGCCTTTCGGAGATGTCCGAGGGGTCCGAGGGGGTCTGAGGGGGTCTGACGGGGGTCTGACGGGGGTCCCGGGAGGGCCCCGCAGGGGGGAGGTCAGCCGAGGAGGGAGCGGCCGATGATCTCTTTCATGATCTCGGTCGTGCCGCCGTAGATCGTCTGGATGCGGCCGTCGGTGAAGGCCCGTGCGACCCGGTATTCGGTCATGTAGCCGTAGCCGCCGTGCAGCTGGAGACAGCGGTCCGCGACCCGCTTCTGGAGTTCGGTGGCCCACCACTTGGCCATCGAGGCGTGGACGTGGTCCAGTTCGCCGTTGGCGTGGTCGGTGATGCAGCGGTCGAGGAAGGTCCGGGTGACGGCGCATTCGGTGGCCATCTCGGCGATCTCGAAGCGGACGTGCTGGAGCTTGGAGAGCGGCCGGCCGAAGGCCTCGCGCTCCTTGACGTACGTGGTGGTGATCTCCAGCAGGTGTTCGGCGGCGGCGATGGCGGCCATCGCGATGCCCATGCGTTCCTGCGCCAGGTTGGTCATCAGGTGGACGAAGGCGCCGTTCAGCTCGCCGAGCAGGTTCTCCTTGGGGACGCGTACGTCGTTGAAGAAGAGCTCGGCGGTGTCCTGGGCCTTCTGACCGATCTTGTCGAGGTTGCGGCCGCGTTCGAAGCCCTCGGCGCCGCGTTCGACGACCAGCAGGGACAGGCCGTGTGCGCCGCCCTCGGGGGTGGTCTTCGCGACGACGATCACCAGGTCGGCGAGGATGCCGTTGGAGATGAAGGTCTTGGAGCCGTTGAGGAGCCAGTGGTCGCCCCGGTCCTCGGCGCTGGTGCGGATGCCCTGGAGGTCGGAGCCGGCACCCGGTTCGGTCATGGCGATCGCGGTGACGGTCTCGCCGGAGCAGAAGCCGGGCAGCCAGCGGCGCTTCTGCTCCTCGGTGCCGAGCGAGGTCAGGTAGGGGCCGATGATGTCGTTGTGCAGGCCGATCGCGAGTCCGGGGGCCCCGGCGCGGGTGAACTCCTCGGCGAGCACCGCCGCGTAGCGGAAGTCCGGGTTGCCGCCGCCTCCGTACTCCTCGGGTACGGCCAGGCCCAGCAGGCCCTGCCGGCCGGCGGCCCGCCATGCGTCCCGGCTGACGATGCCGTCCTTCTCCCACTGCTCGTAGTGCGGCAGCACCTCCTTGTGCAGGAAGGTGCGCACGGTCTCGCGGAACGCCTCGTGGTCGGCGTCGTAGATGCGGCGTTGCATCGGGGCCCCCTACAGCCAGCTCTTGACGGTTTCGATCAGCCGGGCCGGTTCCGGGCCGACCGGCGTGACGTTGAGCATCGTGACGCCGGCCTCCCGGAAGGCCTCGACGCGCTCGCGCACGTACCCCTCGGGGCCGCACAGGGTCATCAGCTCGCAGAACTCGTCCGGGACGGCGGCCGCCGCGTCGCGTTTGCGCCCGGCGAGGTAGAGCTCCTGGATGCGGCGGGCCTCGTCCTCGTAGCCGTAGGCGACGGCGAGGTCGTTGTAGAAGTTCTTGCCGACCGCGCCCATCCCGCCGACGTACAGGGCGATCTGGGGCCGGGCGAGGTCCCGTGCGGCGGCCGCGTCCTCGCCGATGGCGAGCAGTCCGCCCGCGACGGTCTGGAGCGGGCCCAGCTCGGGCGCCCGTTTGGCGGTGCCCTCGGCGAGGGCGCCGCCCCATACGGAGCGGGCCTTCTCGGGGATGAAGAGGGTGGGGAGCCAGCCGTCGGCGATCTCGGCGGTCATCGCCACGTTCGCGGGTCCCAGGGAGGCCACGTAGACCGGGATCCCGTCCCGGACGGGGCGGGTGAGGATCTTGAGGGGTTTGCCGTGCCGGCCGCCCTTGTCCGCGGGGAGCGGCATGTCGGTGATGCCGTGGTGGTCGATCGTCTCGCGGCGCCAGATGCGCCGGCACAGCTCTACGGTCTCGCGGGTGCGGCCGAGGGGTTTGTCGTACGCCTTCCCGTGCCAGCCCTCGATGACCTGCGGGCCGGAGGCGCCGAGCCCGAGCAGGGCGCGGCCGCCGGAGACCGCGTCGAGGCCGGCGGCGGTCTGGGCGATGAGGGCGGGGGTGCGGGAGTAGACGTTGACGATGGCCGAGCCGATCTTCATGCGCTCGGTGCGCGCCGCCAGGTAGCCCATGATGGTCGGGGAGTCGAAGCCCCAGGCCTCGGCGACCCAGACGGCGTCGAGTCCGGCCTGCTCCAGCGCGGCCGCCTCGTCGGCGGCGCGGCGCGGGTCGCCGGCGTAGTCGAGCAGCATGGACAGTTCCATCAGGCCTCTTTCAGGAGCAGCGCCGGTACGTCCCAGTCGGCGGCGACGGACTCGGTGTCCGCGCCGGGCCGGGCGGGTGCGGAGGCGACGCGGGTCGGCGTCGCGGAGAAGCGCGGGGCGGGGGCGGGCTGGGTGATCCCGCCGAACCCGGTGAAGGTCCCGCGCGCGGCGAGGTGGGGGTGGTGCGGGGCCTCGGTCAGCGAGAGGACGGGTGCCACGCAGGCGTCGGTGCCCTCGAAGACGGCCGTCCACTCCTCGCGGGTGCGGGACTTGAAGCGGTCGGCGACGGCCTCGCGCAGTTCGCCCCAGCGGGCGAGGTCCTTGCGGGCGGGGGCCCGGTCCTGGATGCCGAGGAGGGCGACGAAGGTGTCGTAGAACTGCTGCTCCAGCGCGCCGACGGCCATGTACTGGCCGTCGGCGGTCTCGTAGGTGCCGTAGAAGGGGCAGCCGCCGTCGAGGAGGTTGGCGCCGCGCCGGTCCTGCCAGCCGCCGGCCGCGACCATGCCGTGGATCATGGCGGTGAGGTGGGCGGTGCCGTCGACGATGGCGGCGTCCACGACCTGGCCGGTGCCTTCGGGGCCGCGGGCGTGCCGGAGCGCGGCGAGGACGCCGATGACGAGGTAGAGGGAGCCGCCCGCGTAGTCGCCGACCAGGTTGGCGGGGACGGCCGGGGGTCCGCCGGGGTTGCCGATCATGCCGAGTGCGCCGGTGACGGCGATGTACGCGATGTCGTGCCCGGCGGTGTGGGCGAGGGGGCCTTCCTGGCCCCAGCCGGTCATCCGGCCGTAGACGAGCTTCGGATTGCGGGCGAGGCAGGCGTCGGGGCCCACGCCGAGGCGTTCGGCGACGCCGGGGCGGAAGCCCTCGATCAGTACGTCGGCCCGCTCGGCCAGGTCGAGCACCCGGCCGGCGCCCCCGTCGGACTTCAGGTCGACGAGTACGGAGCGCTTGTTGCGGTTGGTGACGTCGTAGGCGGGATCGATCGCGAGCCCGCCGCCGCCCGGCCGGTCCACGCGGACGACGTCGGCTCCGAGGTCGGCGAGGAGCATCGCGGCGAACGGTCCCGGGCCGATGCCCGCCAGTTCGACGACGCGTACTCCCGCGAGCGGGCCTGCTGTCACTGCCATCGTGCCCCCGGCATCCTGGTGTACGGGTGGGTGGGTGTGCAGGTGTGTGACACAACCGATGTAACACCAGTGATGCTAGGAACGCGTACCACCGAGCACAAGAGCAAGCGCTTAGCCGGTTTCCGCTGTGGCTCGTTCCGGCCGGGATTCGCGGGGCGGCTCCCCTCAGGCACCCTCCCCCGCACGGGCGTCGAGGAGCGCGACGTGCCGCTTGAGCGCGACGGTCCGGTAGCTCTCCTCCACCCATTCGCACAGCACCTCCACCGGCGGAGCCCCCTTCTCCCCCAGCGGCACCGAGACCCAGCCCGCCTTGCCCAGGCCGTACCCGGTGGGCGTGGCGCCGGGCGCGGTCATCGCGTGCCCGTGCAGGTCCTCGTCCTTGAGCTTGACGGACAGGCCGGGCGGCTCGGGGCCGTCCGCGTTGCCCAGGAAGACGAAGATCTTCTTGTTGACCTTCACCACCCCGTCCTCCGGCCCCCAGGGGTGCTCCTCCACCGCCTCGGGCAGCCCCAGCGCGAACTCCCGCACCGCTTCCCACCTGCGCACCGCAGCCTTCACCGACGCCTCCACTTACCGCAGGTCACACCTGCTCGCACGGACAGTCGGTGCCAACGCTAACCTCAGCCACCGACACCAGCTGGGAGGAACGGTCCATGACCGAGCAGGTCCACAACGAGCCCGTCCGCGGCGGCCGTCCGCGGCGCGACCTCGACCTCGTGCTCTTCGGCGCGACCGGGTTCGTCGGGGCGCTGACCGCGGAGTACCTCGCCGAGCACGCCCCGGCCGGCTGCCGGTGGGCGCTGGCCGGGCGCGACCTCGGCAGACTGGAGCGGCTGCGCGAGCGGCTGGCCGCCCTGAACCCCGCGTGCGCGCGGCTGCCGCTGCTGCGGGCCGACGCCGGCGACCCGGGGGCGCTGCGCGAACTGGCCGCCGGGACCCGGGTGCTGGCCACCACGGTCGGCCCGTACGTCTGGCACGGGGCCGGGCTGGTCGCGGCCTGCGCCGAGGCGGGCACCGACTACCTGGACCTCACCGGCGAGCCGGAGTTCGTGGACCGGATGTACGTCGAGCACGACGCGCGGGCCCGGGAGACGGGGGCGCGGCTGGTGCACGCGTGCGGGTTCGACTCGGTCCCGGCCGACCTCGGGGCGTACTTCACGGTGGGCCTGCTGCCCTCCGGGGTGCCGCTGCGGGTGGACGGGTTCCTGCGGGCCGGTGCGCTCGCCTCCGGCGGCACCGTGGCCTCCGCCCTGACGGCGCTGGGCCGGGCGCCGCAGACCCTGTCGGCCGCGCGCACCCGCCGGCTGTACGAGCCCAGGCTGCCGGGACGCCGGGTACGCGGCCCCGTGGGCGCCCCGCGCTTCAGCCGGGAGACCGGGGCCTGGGCGCTGCCCCTGCCCTCGCTGGACCCCCGGATCGTGACCCGGTCGGCGGCCGCGCTGGAGCGGTACGGGCCGGACTTCCGCTACCGGCACTACGTCTCGGTACGGCACCTGCCGGTCGCGGTGGGCCTGACGGCGGCGGTGGGCGCGACGGCGGCGCTGGCGCAGGTCCCGGCGGCCCGGCGGTGGCTGATGAGCCACTGGGAACCGGGCAACGGCCCGGACGCGGAGCGGCGCGCCCGCAGCTGGTTCACGGTCCGCTTCGTCGGCGAGGGCGGCGGGCACCGCGTGTTCACCGAGGTCTCGGGCGGCGACCCGGGCTACGGGGAGACCGCGAAGATGCTGGCGGAGTCGGCGCTGTGCCTGGCCCACGACTCCCTCCCGGACCGGGCGGGCCAGCTGACGACGGCCGTGGCGATGGGCGACGCCCTGCTGGACCGGCTCCAGAAGGCCGGCATCCGCTTCCGCGTGGCGGCGCGGGACTGAGCCGTCCGCCGAGGGGGACGGCGGTGCTCGGCACGGCCGTCGGCCCACGTCGGGTTCGCCCGAATGCTCCAGGCCGTTCCGCCCGGCTCCGGGTCACGGGCAGTCGTCCACCGCCTCGCGCAGGGCCCGCCGGCACAGGGAGTCGGCACGGCGGGTGGTTTCGGGGATGCGGAAGCGGGGGCTCAGAGCGAGGGCGTGGGCGCAGGCGTTGTCCAGGGAGACCCGGTGGCCGACGGACACGTAGACGGGTTTGACCCCGTGCTGGGTGCGCAGCGCCCGGCCGACGACGGTGCCGTCCGCCGCGAGCAGGGGGGAGGCCTCGCCGCGCGGGGCGCCCGGTTCCTCGTGGGTGAAGGTGAAGGGGTTCTTGGCGACGCCCATGCTGGGCAGGCCGGTGACCACCCCGAGGTGGCAGGCCAGGCCGAAGCCGCGCGGGTGGGCGAGGCCGTAGCCGTCGCAGACCACGAGCCCGGGGGTGACGGGGAGCGCCTCCAGGGCGGCGAGCAGGGTCGGCAGTTCGCGGAAGGCGAGCAGGCCGGGCACGTACGGGAAGCTGACGTGCCCGACGGCCGTGGATTCGGCCACGACGTCGAGGGTGGCCGCGTCGAGCACGACGGCGGCGGCCGCGACCAGGTCGCGTTCGTCGTCGTAGGCCACGTCCACTCCGGCGACCAGGCCCCGGCCCGGCGGGGGGCCGGGCTCGTCGAGCACGACGAGATCGCGCAGTTCGTCTTGTGTCGCCCGGGCCTCGGCTTCGTTGGCGGGGGTCTTCGCAGTCGTCATGATGAGGCGAGAGTAGCCTGGCGATCATGTTCGTCATGGAGCTCACGTACACCGCGCCGATCGAGGCCGTCGAGGCGCGGATGGACGCGCACATCGCCTGGCTGGAGGGCCACTACGCCTCCGGGGTCTTCCTCGCCTCGGGCCGCAAGGTCCCGCGTGACGGCGGGATGATCCTGGCCGCCGGGGTCTCCCGCGCCGAGATCGAGGAGATAGCGGCGAGCGATCCCTTCGCGGTGGCGGGCGTCTGCGCGTACCGCGTCACGGAGTTCATCGCCTCCAACACCTCGCCGGGCCTGGCCCGCTTCCGCGAGTCCCTCCCCTCCTAGCCAGGCCCTGTCGCGGCGCGGCCCGGCCGCAGGCGGGGGCGCTGTCAGCCCTGCCTGCGGCGGACCCGGGGCGCGGGGTCAGCGGCGCTCCAGCCGGGCCACCCGGCCCTTCTCCCCCGCCGCCCAGCAGCCGCCGTCGGACGCGCAGTCGACGGTGTCGAAGGAGCCCGCCTCCAGGGGCCGCCAGGTGCGCCCCGCGTCGGTGGTGACGTCCGTGCCGGTCGGACCGACCGCCAGGGCCGTGGCGCGCCCGTACGGGTACCAGGCCGCGCCCGAGCGGTAGGCGGGCGGCGGGGTCGCCGCCTGGCTCCAGCTCCGGCCCCCGTCGGCGGAGCGGGCCGCGGCCCGGGGCGACGCCTGGCCGGTGCGGTAGTCACCGCCGACGGCGAGGCCCGTCGTACGGTCGCGGAAGGCGAGGGCGAACACCCCGCGTGCGGGGTCGCCGCCCGGGACGGTGGAGTCGGCGACCCGCCAGGTCAGGCCCCGGTCGGCGGAGTGCAGCACCCGTGCGGACGGCCCGCCTCCGGTGGCCAGCCACACGTCGCGGGGCCCGGAGGCCGTCAGGCACTGGCCGCTCGCGGCGAAGCCGGCCTCGCCGGGGAGCGCCGGCGGCATCCCGGCGTCCGGGAGCACCCGCCAGCTGCGTCCGCCGTCGTCGGTGGCGAGCAGCCGGAACTTCCCGTCCACCGGGTCGCTGACCGCCAGGCCGTGCCGGGAGTCGAAGAAGGTCAGGCAGTCGTAGAAGGCGCGCGGGTCGGGGTTGCGGAAGGTCTCGGTCCAGGTCGTCCCGCCGTCCTCGGTGCGCAGGACCCGCGAGGCTTCGCCCTCGCCGATGGACAGGGCCACCGCCCGCCGCCCGTCGAAGGCCTCGATGTCGCGCAGTTCCAGCCCTTCGGCCACCGCCCCGGGCGGGGAAACGTCCCGCCAGCTGCGGCCGCCGTCCCCGGTGCGCAGAATCCGGCCCTTGGAGCCCGCGAGCCAGGCCGTACTGCGGCTGACCGCCGCCAGGCCGCGGAAGCGGACGTCGCGCACGGCCTCCTGCCCGGTCTCCTTGACGGCCCATCCGGCGCCCCGTAAGTCCGTTCCGGCCACCGTGGCGGCGGGGTCGCCGCCGCCGGTGTCCGCCTGAGCCGGCGCGACGGCCACTCCGATCAGCAGGGCCGCCGTGCACATGCCAACTCCCAGAAGTCTCATGGCGCGGGAAGCTAACGCACCCCACCCGCCCCGTCCAGGGCGCCTCCACCGCACCCCTCCTCCCCCGTCCGGCCCCGTCCGCTCCCGGCTTACTCCTGTGGAGCGAGCGAATACCGGACGTATTGGGATCACCTTGAGCGACAGCTCCCCGGACCGGCGCCCTTTACCCAGACCGCACCTTTGGTCACTCTGTGCGATCGCACGGGTGAGATCACGCCAACCGGTGACACAGCTCACGTCATCCGCCATGCACGGATTTGCCGATTCCGGCGTCTATCCGGTTGCCGGGCACCACCCCACAGCCCGACAGCAGATCCGCCGCAAGGGAGCGAGCCTTGATCACTGTCATCGAGCAGGCCGTGCAGGCCCGACTGATCGCCACCGCACCGAAGGTCGAGACCGTCCCCGTCACCCTCTGCTACGACCGCTCGGATCCCTTCGCCGTCCGCATGGCCTTCCCCGCCCTGGCCACCCTCGAAGGCGTCGAGGTCTCCTGGACCTTCGCCCGCGAGCTGCTGATGTCGGGGCTCCGCCATCCGGCCGGCTGCGGCGACGTGCGGGTGCGGCCGTACGACGGCGACCGCACCACGGTGGAGTTCCACGCACCCGAGGGCGTGGCGATCGTGCTCATGACCACGGCAGAGCTCCAGCGCTTCCTCGAACGCACCTCCGCGCTGGTACCGCCGGGTCTGGAGCACCGCTACCTCGACATGGACCACAGCCTCGACGAGCTGATGCGCGGCTCCCGCTGACTTATTCGTTTGCGGGCGGCCCCGGCCGCCCGTAGCTTCGTTACGGCCCTGTAGTCGCCGAAACGGAGTAGGACATTGCTCTTCTGAGGTCCGAGACACCGACCACCACCACCGCATCCTCGCGATTCCCGTGACAGTCGGCCGTCTCCCCGCGTTGCACGCACCTTTCACGCAACCTGGAGGCCTCCATGAGTCATGCCCCTACCTTCCTCACCTGCTCCGCCCTCTCCTTCGACTGGCCCGACGGCACCCCCGTCTTCGACGGGTTCCACCTCACCGTCGGACCCGGCCGCACCGGCCTGATCGGCCTCAACGGCTGTGGGAAGTCCACCCTGTTGAAGCTCATCGCGGACGAGCTGTCTCCCTCCTCGGGCCAGGTCTCCGTCGCCGGGACCATCGGCTACCTCCCGCAGAACGCCACCCTGGACACCGCCCTGCGGGTGGACGAGGCCCTCGGCATCCGTACCGCCCGCACCGCCCTGCACGCCATCGAGGCCGGTGAGGCCACCGAGGCCAACTTCGCCGCCGTCGGCGACGACTGGGACGTGGAGGAGCGCGCCCTGGCCGTGCTCGACCAGCTCGGCCTGGCCGGGACCGGCCTGGACCGCACCGTCGGCGAACTGTCCGGCGGCCAGTGCGTCCTGCTGAGGCTGGCGGCCCTGCTGCTCGCCCGGCCGGACGTACTGCTCCTCGACGAGCCGACCAACAACCTCGACCTGCGCGCCCGGCGCCGCCTGTACGCGGCCGTCGAGTCCTGGTCCGGGGTGATGGTGCTGGTCAGCCACGACCGCGAACTGCTGGAGCGGGTCGACCAGATCGCCGATCTCCGCGAGGGCGAAGTCCGCTGGTACGGCGGCAACTTCACCGACTACGAGCGGCTGCTCGCGGCCGAGCAGGAGTCGGCCGAGCGGATGGTCCGGGTCGCCGAGGCCGATGTGCAGCGCCAGAAGCGCGAACTGGCCGACGCCCAGGTCAAACTGGCCCGGCGCAAGCGGTACGGCCAGAAGATGTACGAGAACAAGCGCGAGCCGAAGATCGTCATGGGAGCCCGCAAGCGCTCCGCCCAGGAGTCGGCCGGCAAGCACCGCATCATGCACACCGAGCGGCTGGCGGACGCCCGTGAGCGGCTCGACCAGGCGGTCGAAGCGGTCCGCGACGACGCCGAGATCCGGATCGAGCTGCCCGCGACCCAGGTCCCGCCGGGCCGGCGGGTGCTGACCCTGAGCGACCTGCGCCTGGCCCACGGCGGCACGGGGATCCCGGGCGAGTGGGAGGTGCGCGGTCCGGAGCGGATCGCCCTGGTCGGCGCGAACGGCTCGGGCAAGACGACCCTGCTGCGGACGGTCGCCGGGCTGCTGCCGCCCGCGTCCGGGGAGGCGGTGACCCACGTCCCGGCCCGTTTCCTGCCGCAGCGGCTCGACGTACTGGACGACGAGCGCTCGGTGGTGGAGAACGTGGCCCGGTTCGCCCCGCACGCCACGAACAACGCGATCCGGGCGCGGCTGGCGCACTTCCTGTTCCGGGGCGCCCGGGCGGACCGGCCCGCCGGGACCCTGTCGGGCGGCGAGCGGTTCCGGGCGACGCTGGCGGCGCTGCTGCTGGCCGAGCCGGCCCCGCAGCTGCTGATGCTGGACGAGCCGACGAACAACCTCGACCTGGCGAGCGTCCGCCAGCTGGGCCAGGCCCTGGAGTCCTACGAGGGTGCGCTGCTGGTGGCCAGCCACGACGTGCCGTTCCTGGAGTCCGTCGGCATCACGCGCTGGCTGCTGCTCGACGGCGGCCGGCTCCGGCCGACCACGGCCGAGGAGGTCCGGGGGTCAATGGGGCAGTAGCACCCAGGACTTGGCCCCTCCGAGCGGAGTCAGGACCGGGGTGAGCCCCCAGTCCCCGTCACAGGACTCGGCCACCCGGGCCAGCAGCCACATCGCGCTGCTGCGCCGGACGCGGCACTCCTCGCCCTCCTCGGGCGAGGAGTGCGCCGGGTGCTGGTCGTAGAGGACGATCCGCAGGGCGTCGTACTGCCAGCGGAGCCTGAGCACCACGTCCCGGTCGGGCGTGAACCGGTGGGCGACCGCGACGAGCTCGGAGGCGGCGAGGGCCGCGGTGTCGCCGAGGCCGGCCAGCCGGTGGCGGTCGAGCAGCGACCGCACGGCGGAGCGGGCGCTGCCCGCGCAGTGGGCACCGCCCGGGAGTCCCAGGGAGTAGCTCAGCCGCTGCGCCGGGGGCGGGAAGGGCCGGGGCCCTCGGGCCGGTGGCAGGCCGCGGAGGCTGCCCGTCATCGTGCTGCTCCAACGTTCGGGTGCGCGGGTCGCACAGGGTCCACGGGGTCGCCCCGCGTGAGGCGTGCGCTACCGACCGTAGCGCAAGCCGATCGGCGGTGCCAGCACTTGTACGACCAGATGACGGTTTCTCGTGGTATTTCCGGATGCCCGTGAGGGCCCGCGGGGCAGCGGGTCCGGACCGTCAAGGCATGGCGCCGGACCACCTTCCGGCGTGATTCTCACCCCTGTGGAGCAGCTCCACACCCTCCCAAACAGCGTAGATAACCGGATGTAGCCGGACAGAACGATGGCTGGGGCTTGGCGCTCCTTGATGTCGCGCTTAACCTACGACTCCGTAGGCTACGGAACCGTAGGTAATTCGCTTTGTCCCCAGGAGCACCCGTGACGATCACCTCTCCCCACCTCGGCAGCTCGCAGGCGTGGACCGACGCCAAGCTGCTGTACGCGCTGGAAGAGGTGGTCGAGAAGGAGCTCAACCGCCACCTGAAGGTCACCAAGGACTGGATGCCGCACGAGTACGTCCCGTGGAGCGACGGCCGGAACTTCCCCGGCTTCTTCGAGGACGGCGAGGCCTGGGACCCCCAGCAGTCCAAGGTCACGGACATCGGCAAGATCGCGCTGGTGGTGAACCTGCTGACCGAGGACAACCTCCCCAGCTACCACCACGAGATCGCGACCCTGTTCGGCCGCAACGGCGCGTGGGGCACCTGGGTCCACCGCTGGACCGCCGAGGAGGGCCGCCACGGCATCGTGATGCGCGACTACCTGCTGGCCTCGCGCGCCGTGGACCCGGACAAGCTGGAAGCCTTCCGGATGCAGCACATGTCGGAGGGCTTCGAGTCCGACAACCGCCACTCGATGCTGCACTCGGTCGCGTACGTGGCCTTCCAGGAGCTGGCGACCCGCATCTCGCACCGCAACACCGGCCACCAGTCCGGTGACCCGGTCTGCGACCGCATGCTGGCGCGCATCGCGCAGGACGAAAACCTGCACATGATCTTCTACCGCAACCTGCTGGCGGCGGCCTTCGACATCGCCCCGGACCTGACGATGCAGGCGGTGCGGGACGTCGTCGTGAACTTCCGGATGCCCGGACACGGCATGCCCGGCTTCGAGCGGATGGCCGCGCAGATGGCGATCGGCGGGGTCTACAACCTGCGGATCCACCACGACGACGTACTGAGCCCCGTGATCCGCTTCCTCAAGATCATGGACATCCAGGACCTGGGCCCGGAGGGCCAGAAGGCCCAGGAGGAGCTCGGGCTGTTCATGAACGGCCTGGACGCCGAGGCCCGCAAGTTCGACGAGCGCCTGGCCGCGCGCGCGGCGCGACTGGCCGCCCGCCAGGGCTGACACACGCCGCACGGAGCCCCCGGCCCCCGCCGGGGGCTCCGCCGCGTCCGCGGCCCCCCTCAGCCGCGCGGCCGCAGGGCGAGGCGCTCGGCCTCCGAGAGGCCTCCCCACACCCCGAAGCGCTCGTCGTTGGCCAGCGCGTACTCCAGGCACGCCGCTCTCCCCTCGCACACCCCGCACAGCCGCTTCGCGTCCCGGAGCGAGGACCCGGGCTCCGGGAAGAAGAAGCTCGGGCCCGTCTGGGCACACAGGGCCTGGTCGTACCAGGCGGGGGCGGTGGTGGAGTTCATCGACATGCGCCGATCGTGAACCCGCCGGATGGACGTCCGATCAACGCCTGATCAACACCGGGACACGGCCCTGCCCGAGGCGGCCGGGACAAGGGGTCCGGAACGGCGCATAGGGTGACGATCATGGAAGACATCCGTTTCATACGGGGCGAGGCCGAGCTGCGGGCCGCGCAGGGCGACTTCGCGTACCTGCGGGAACTGGGGGCGCGGCTCGCCGACGGGTACGAGGAGGCCTCCCGGCGGGCGGGGACGTACCGGGAGCAGCTGGCGCGCGTCGGCCGGGTGCTCGCCCTCACCCCCGGTCGGGAGAGCCTGCGGGAGCTGCTGCGGCTCGTCGACGAGAAGGTGCCGCCGTCGCATCCCCGCGAACTGGCCTCGCTGCTCGCGGAGCACCAGCGGCCCGCCGACCTCGCCGCCGCCGTGTTCGGCCGACCCGGCGCGGGGAGGGCGGACGAGCTGGAGACCTGCCTCTTCCACGAGCTGCTGCTGCGGGGCGTGGACATGGAGGGCTTTCCGGCGCCGCGGGCCTCGCACGCCCTGGCCTGGCTGCCCGCGCGGCTGCGTGATTTCGAGGCGGACGCCCCGTTCCCGACCCGCTCGGTCAACGGTTCCGCCCGCACGCTCGGAACGGGCATGCCCACTGAAGGACGCGTCGACGCGCCCGTGCCCCACCCCGCCGAGCGGTCGGACTTGCGCGACTCGGTCACCGTCGAGGAGCACGAGGCCCTCGTCAGCGCCCCGCACAGCGGCGAATGGGGGAACTACGACGCCTGGGTCTTCCCGCTGGACGAGGCCCTCGCACCGGAACGGGTGCCCGCCCTGCTGCCGACCCTGCCCACGCCCTGCACCCGCGTCCGGCCCACGGCCCGCTTCGAGGTCGCGCCGAGCCCGCTCGGCGAGGTCTGGCGGCCGCTGTTCGCCGCCGCCTCGATGGGCGGGGCGTACGGCGGGGGCGTGCACGGGGCCTGGGGCCGGATGTGGGCGTGGCGGTCGATGGCGGCCCTCAGCGGTGCCCCGGCGGGCGCCGCCGCCGAGGAAGTGGAACGCCGGGCCCGCGAAACCAGCTGGTTCCGCTTCGAGAACGACTCGGGCTGGTTCCACAACGAGCTCGGCACCGACTTCGGCGTGGCGGCCCTCTCCCCCGACGGCCGCCGCCTGGCCGTCCTCGCGGCCACGGACACCGACTAGGCCGGTCATGCCGCCAGGCTAGGACCTGTCGTCAGTCCTCGTGTTTCGCCCGGCTCGGCTGGACCCGTTTCGGTTCGCCCGGCATTTTCGGGTAGTCCGGCGGGTACGGCATGTCGCCCAGGCCGTGCTCGTGCTCGTGCCGGGCCGCGAGTTCCAGTACGGGTTCCAGGCTGAAGGCGTGGTCGTCCATGTCGGCGTGCAGGTCGCCCAGTTCGGCGAAGCGCGCCGGCATCGTCACGATGTCGAAGTCCCGCGGCTCCGCGTCGTCCACCTCGTCCCAGCGCAGCGGCGCGGAGACCGGGGCGTGCGGGCGGGGGCGGACCGAGTACGCCGACGCGATCGTCCGGTCGCGCGCCGTCTGGTTGTAGTCGACGAAGATCCGCTCGCCGCGCTCCTCCTTCCACCAGGCCGTGGTGACCTTGCCCGGCATCCGCCGCTCCAGCTCCCGGCCCAGGGCGATCGCGCAGCGGCGCACCTCCGTGAAGGTCCAGCGCGGTGCGATCGGCACGAAGACGTGCAGGCCGCGGCCGCCCGAGGTCTTGGGCCAGCCGCGCAGCCCCAGCTCGTCCAGCAGGGCCCGCAGTTCGTGCGCCGCCGCCACCGCGTGGTGGTAGTCGGTGCCCGGCTGCGGGTCGAGGTCGATGCGCAGCTCGTCCGGCCGGTCGGTGTCCTCGCGGCGCACCGGCCAGGGGTGGAAGGTAAGGCAGCCCAGGTTGGCGGCCCACAGGACGGCGGCCGGCTCGGTCGGGCAGATCTCGTCGGCCGTGCGGCCGCTGGGGAAGGCGATGTGCGCGGTCGGGATCCAGTCGGGCAGGTTCTTCGGGGCGCGCTTCTGGAAGAAGGACTCCCCCTCCACCCCGTCCGGGTACCGCTCCAGGGTGGTGGGACGGTCGCGCAGGGCGCGGGTGATCCCGTCGGCGACGGCGAGGTAGTACTCGGCGACGTGCCGCTTGGTGAGGCCGCGCTCCGGGAAGTACACCTTGTCCGGGCTGGACAGCCGTACCGCCCGGCCGCCGGCCTCCAGCTCGATCGCACCACCCGCGCTACCGCCCATGGGCGCCACGGTAGGCGGGCGCGGGCGGACGCGCACACCGAGCGGGCCCGGACGTACCACCGCAGAATCCTGTGTATGGATCTGCCGGTGATGCCTCCCGTGAAGCCGATGCTCGCCAAGTCGGTGAGCAGGATCCCGCCGGGCATGCAGTACGAGGCCAAGTGGGACGGCTTCCGGGCGATCGTGCACCGGGACGGGACGGAGGTGGAGATCGGCAGCCGCACCGGCAAGAGCCTGACCAGGTACTTCCCCGAGCTGGTGGCGGCCCTGAAGGAGAATCTGCCGCCCCGCTGCGTCGTGGACGGGGAGATCGTCATCGTCCACGGCGGCCGGCTGGACTTCGACCGGCTGACCGAGCGGATCCACCCCGCCGCCTCCCGGGTCAACCTGCTCGCCGAGACCACGCCGGCGAGCTTCGTCGCCTTCGACCTCCTCGCCCTCGGCGACGACGCGCTCCTCGACACTCCACTCGGCGAGCGCCGCAGCGCCCTGGTCCACGCCCTCTCCACCACTCGGCCCCCCGTCCATCTCGCGCCCGCGACCACCGACCCCGCGCTCGCGCGGGAGTGGTTCGACCGGTTCGAGGGCGCCGGGCTCGACGGGGTCGTCGCGAAACCCCTCGATCTCCCCTACCGGCCCGACGCCCGCCTCATGTTCAAGATCAAGCACGAGCGTACGGCCGATGTCGTCGTCGCCGGTTTCCGTTTCCACAAGAGCGGTCCGATCATCGGATCGCTGCTGCTCGGTCTGTACGACGGCCACGGCGCCCTCCAGCACGTGGGCGTCTGCGCCGCCTTCCCCATGAAGCGCCGGGCCGAACTCGTCGAGGAACTCGAACCCCTTCGCATGCCGGACCCCGCCGGCCACCCCTGGGCGGCCTGGGCCGAGGAGTCGGCGCACGGGAGCGCCCGGCTGCCCGGCGCCCAGAGCCGCTGGACGGGGAAGAAGGACCTCTCCTGGGTACCGCTGCGCCCCGAGCGGGTCTGCGAGGTGCGGTACGACCACATGGAGGGCGACCGCTTCCGCCACACCGCCCAGTTCGCCCGCTGGCGCCCGGACCGGACCCCGGAGAGCTGTACGTACGGGCAGTTGAAGGAGGTCGTCGGCTACGACCTGGCCGAGGTGCTGGGCACCGCCGGCTGAAGGGCCGTGTCGGCGTGCTCCTGTACCTTCTGAAGGCCGCTCCGGACGGGAGCCGCCGAAAACGCCCGGGGGGAAAGATGAACGGCGAAGACAGCCACTTCTACACGGTGTCCATCAAGGTCCAGCGGGACACCTACTGGAGCGAGTACGGGGCGGCGGGGTCCATCACCCCCTACGAGGGCACGACCACCCTCGGCGTGTACCGCCAGGTCGTGCAGGAGCTCCTGACGGCACGGGGACTTCCCGAGGACACCGCCTACCTCCCGGTGTCCTTCAAGCTCCTGCCGAACGACCCCAACAGGATCTGACCCGGGCCGCTCACCGGGTGCCGCCCCGGGCCGCGCCGGGCAGTGCCGCCCGCCCGGGCCCGCTCGCGGCGGCGGTGAGCGCCTCCCACTCCGCGCGGCCGGGCCCCACCGCGTTCGGCGTCCAGCCGGGCCGGTCGGCGAGCCAGCGCGCCACCCTGGCCCGGACCGCGGGGTCCGCGTAGGCCCGCTCGGGGGGCTCGGCCAGGTGCCGGACCCTGGCCCGGGCCCGCATGACCTCGGGGTCCTCCAGCGCGCACTCGAACAGCGCGGCCGCCTCCCGCGCGCGCTCCGCCCCGCCGGGCCTGCCGCTCCCGCCCGGCCCGCCGGAACCACCGGAACCACCGGCATCACCGGCACCACCGGCACCACCGACACCCGCAGCCGCGCCCGCCCCCGCCGCCAGCCGCTCCCCCACCGCCGCGTCGGCCCCCACCTGGAGGTCGAACCACGGCTTCAGCGTCCGCAGCGCCCAGCCGTGGTACCCGGCGGCGAAGCCGAAGGACCCCGGGTCCCGGCCGGCCGTGCGGGCCACCCGGTCGGCCGCCCACAGCGCGAGCGAGGTCCCCTGCCCCAGGGTCGGATTGGTGTGCGTGAGCGCGTCCCCGACCGGGACCAGCCCGGTCGCCACCGGCCCCCGCCCGTCGGCCAGGGGGCTCCACCGGTTGTCCAGGCCCGCTGTCGCCAGCACCCCCGACAGCGGCTCGGCGCCCAGCCCCAGCCAGGCCGCGCCGGGCGGGAAGCACCGCGCGGCGGCCTCGAACACGGCCGGATCGCGCAGCGCGGCACGGGTGGGGTCACCGGTGTGCGCGAACACGGTGACGGCGAAGACCCGGTTGTCGGACGGGAAGACGGCGCAGCCGGCGAAGGCGCCTCCGGTCACCGTCCACGGACGGCGCGGCCCCTCGTCCGTCCCGTCGGGCAGCCGGTACCAGCGGCAGAAGTACGCGAGGCCCGTGCGGTGCCGCTCGACGGGGGCCGGCCGGCACCCGGCGGCGGCCGCCAGGCCGGAGGAGCCGCCGCGCCGGCCGGCCGCGTCCACCACGAGGTCGCCCCCGTACGCGCCGCCCGGGGTGGTCACGCCGGTGATCCTCACGCACGGCCCCGACCCGGCGCCCCCCGCCTCCCCGGTGCCACCCGCCTCGCCCGCCTCGCCCGCCTCCCCCGTCCCCCCGGCCCGCCTCAGCCCCGTGACCGGCTCCCCGTACCGCACCACCACGCCCGGCTCCGCCCGCAGCGCGCCGGCCAGTGCGCTCTCCAGCACGATGCGGCGGGCCTGGATCATGACCAGTTCCTCATCGCCCGGGCGCGCGGGCGGCCGTACGTCGAACCAGTCCAGCTCGTGCCGTTCCCGGGCACCGAGCCGGAGCATCTCGGCGTGCACGTCGGGCAGTTCGGCGCGCAGCAGGGTGCGGGCGGCGCCGAGCAGCACGTGCGGCTGGACGGCCTGGGGCACGGCCGGCCGCCGCCAGCCGAAGAAGTCCCGGTCCAGGGCAGCGCCGACGGCGCGGGTGTCGCGTTCGAAGACCTCCGCGGTGTGGCCCCGGCGGGCCGCGAGGAGGGCGGTCGCGAGCCCCGCGATCCCTCCGCCGATCACCAGCAGATGTGCCACAGCGACCCCCCGAGCCGGCGTCCCGTACGACGATCAGACCGCTCAGAGCCTGCACGAGCGGGCCCCGGCCGAAACTCGCACAGCCGTCCGAGGCCACCCCGCGGCCCGGCCGGCCGGCCCACCGGGGAAGATGACCCCATGGCCAGCGAACACGAGAACGAATCCGGCGCCGGGGCCCGCCCCGGAGGCACCCCGTCCGTCCGCGCCGTCCCCGCGGCCCACGCGATCGTCGGCGTCGGGCTGATCGTGCTCGGCCCCGACGGCCGGGTCCTGCTGGGCCAGGCACACGACGGCAACTGGGAACTGCCCGGCGGCAAGGTCGACCCCGGCGAGGGCTTCGAGCAGACCGCCGCCCGCGAACTGGCCGAGGAGACCTCCCTGCGAGTCGATCCCGGGCAGATCGAGCTGCTCGCCGTCCAGTTGTACGCGCGCCCCGCGCCGCCGACCCGCCTGACGGCGGCGGCCCTCACCCGTTCGGCGCAGGGCAGTCCCGTCGTCACCGAGCCGCACAAGATCGCGCGCTGGCGGTGGTTCGCCCCGGAGGAGATCCCCGGCGACCTCTACCCGCCGTCGGCGGCCGTCCTGCGCGTCTGGCGGCCCGACCTCACGGCCCTGCCCCGGATCCCCTCGCTCGACTACCCCGCACGGACGAGCTCCTCCTAGACCGTCCGAGCCGCCGTCCTCCCGGACGGCGCGCCCCTAAACGGCGCGCCGGGGCGCGAAGTTGCCTTCGCCCAGGTCCTCCGCCAGCAGCCGCTTGGCGATCGCGTCCGCCGCCGCCCGCAGCTCGTCGCCGCCGGGCCGGCCGCGGTCCTGCTCCAGCCGGTCGCCCAGCCAGTCGGCCCAGGCCCGCGAGATCACGGCGGCCTCCCGCTCCCCCGCCCGGGTGTGGGCGAAGAATCCGTTCTGCTGTGTCAGGAAGCCCTCCTCCACCATCCGGTCGAAGACCGGCAGCAGCACCTCGGGCGGCAGCGACCGCCTCGACGCGATCAGCCCCAGGGAGGCGTGCCCCACGGTCCTGGTCATCAGGTCGACCTGCATCACCGCCCACGCCCCGGCCATGTCCAGCCGCGTGTCGGAGGCGTTGACGATGGCCCGTGCGGTGTCGGGCCCCATGTTCCGCACGAGCTTGCCGACCGCCAGCTCCAGCAGCTTGGCCGAGTCGCCCGAGGCGGTGGCCGGGGAGGCGAATCCGTCGCCCATGTCGGTCGAGCCCGCCCGGGCGCTGTCGCGCAGCCGCACCTGCTTGAGGAAGAGCGCGACGACGAAGCCGACGGCCGCCACCGGCACCGTCCACAGGAACACCGTGTGCAGGGCGTCGGCGTACGCGTCGATGACCGGGCCCGCCTCGGCCGGGTCGAGCCCGTGCACGCCCTGAGGGCTCTGCGCGGCCGCGGTGAGGCGTGCCGGGTCGGCGCCGGTGGCCCGGGCGGCTTCGGCGACGCCGGCCTTCAGTTCGGGTTCCAGGCTGTTGGCGTAGATCGTCCCGAAGACGGCGGTCCCGAAGGAGCTGCCGAGCGTACGGAAGAAGGTGACGCCGGAGGTCGCCGTGCCGAGGTCGGCGTAGTCCACGGTGTTCTGCACCGCGATGGTGAGCACCTGCATGCACAGGCCGATGCCGGCGCCGAGGACGAACATGTACACCGACTCCCGCCAGGCTCCGGTGCCCGGCCCCATCAGCGACAGCAGGTAGAGGCCGACGCCCATCACCGCGCAGCCGACGATCGGGTAGATCCGGTAGCGGCCGGTCTTGGAGGTGGCGTTGCCGCTGAAGACGGACGCGATGAGCAGGCCGATGACCAGCGGGAGGGTCCGTACGCCGGACAGGGTGGCCGAGTCTCCGTCCACGTACTGGAGGTAGGTCGGCAGGAAGGTCATCGCGCCGAGCATGGCGAAGCCGACGACGAAGCTGAGCACCGAGCAGACCGTGAAGACGGGGTTGCGGAAGAGCCTCATGGGCAGCATCGGTTCGGCCGCCCGGGTCTCCACCAGGCAGAACAGGGCGAGGGCCAGCGCGCCGCCCGCGAAGAGGCCGATGATCACCGGCGAGCCCCAGGCGTACTCGTTCCCGCCCCAGCTGGTGGCCAGGATCAGCGCGCTCGACCCGGTGGCGACCAGCGCGATGCCCAGGTAGTCGATGGCGGGACGGCCGGCGGCGCGGACGGAGGGGATGGTGCGGGCGGCCGCGACGACGACGAGCACGGCGACGGGGACGTTGACGTAGAAGGCCCAGCGCCAGCTCAGGTGGTCGGTGAAGAGGCCGCCCAGCAGCGGTCCGATGACGGTGGCGACGCCGAAGACGGCGCCGATCGCGCCCTGGTACTTGCCGCGTTCGCGCAGCGGGACCACGTCGGCGATCAGGGCCATCGAGGTGACCATCAGACCGCCGGCGCCGATGCCCTGGACCCCGCGCCACAGGATGAGCAGGGTCATGTTGCCGGCGAGGCCGCAGAAGAAGGAGCCGGTGATGAAGACGACGGCGGAGATCTGGAAGATGACCTTCCGGCCGAAGAGGTCGCCGAACTTGCCGACCAAAACCGTCGCGACGGTTTCTGCGAGCAGGTACGCGGTCACCACCCACGCCATGTGCGCCGCGCCGCCGAGGTCCGCCACGATCGTCGGCAGGGCCGTGCCCACGATCGTCTGGTCCAGCGCGGCCAGCAGGACGCCGAGCATGATCGTGCCGAAGACGACGTTGCGCCGCCGCCGGTCGAGCACGGGCGGCGGCGCGGCGACGGCGGGGGCATTGGTCACATCTCGCACTCTCACAGCGCCCCCACCGCACCGCATGCCGCGCTCCGCCGTGCGGGTGACCCCGGCACGGCCCCGGACACCGGCCCCGGACACGGCCCCGGGAAGGGCCCCGGGAAGACCCCGGACACCGGCCCGGACCCGCCCCGGAACCCCGCCCCGGACACCGGCCCCGGGAAGGGGTCAGCGCAGGTAGGCGAGGCCCTGGTGCTCCGCCGCGTACCCGTCCAGGAGCCGCCGGGCCACGGACACGGAGTCCACCAGCGGGTGCAGTGCGAAGGCCTTCACGGCGTCCGCCCGCGAGCCGCTCGCGGCGGCGGCCAGGACCGCCCGCTCCGCCGCCTTCACCGAGGTGACGAGGCCGACGGCGTGCAGCGGCAGCGGGGCCACGGACACCGGGTGGGCGCCGTTCGCGTCGACCAGGCAGGGCACCTCGATGACCGCCCCGGCGTCGAGGACCGACAGCGTCGAGCCGTTGCGGACGTTGAGGATCAGTGTGGCCCGTTCGTCCCGGGCGATGGCCCGCATCAGGGCGAGGGCGACCTTCTCGTAGCCGCCGGACAGGTCGCTCTCCTCCCGCTCCCCGACGCCCGCCACCTCGCGGTTCTCCGACATGTACGTGGCCTCGCGCTCGGCCCGGGTCCGGTCCCAGGCGGCCAGCGCCGCCCCGGCGGGCTGCCCCGGCCGCCCCGCCTCGGCGTAGAAGCCGCGCTGCTGGTCGCGCAGGAAGGCGCCGCGCGTCTGCTTCGCCTCCTGGTAGGCCCGTACCGTGTCACGGTTGAAGTAGTAGTAGTGCAGGTACTCGTTCGGGACCGCCCCGAGCGAGCGCAGCCAGTCCGCGCCGAAGAGGCGCCCCTCCTCGAAGGATTCCAGCGCCACGGGGTCGGCCAGCAGCCGGGGCAGCTCGTCGCGCCCGCCGATCCGCAGACCGCGCACCCATCCCAGGTGGTTGAGGCCGACGTAGTCGATCCAGGCCTCGCCGGGCCGGGCACCGAGCAGCCGGGCGATCCGGCGGCCGAGGCCCACGGGCGAGTCGCAGATGCCGATGACCCGGTCGCCCAGTTCCTCGGCCATGGCCTCGGTGACCACCCCGGCCGGGTTGGTGAAGTTGATGACCCAGGCGCCCGGGGCGGTACGGGCGATCCTGCGCGCGATCTCGCGCGCCACCGGCACCGTCCGCAGGCCGTACGCGATGCCGCCCGCGCCGACCGTCTCCTGGCCCAGCACCCCCTCGGCCAGCGCGATCCGCTCGTCCGCGGCGCGGCCCTCCAGGCCGCCGACGCGGATCGCGGAGAAGACGAAGTCGGCCCCGCGCAGGGCCTCGTCGAGGTCCCCGGTGGCGGTGACGGCCGGGGCGTCCGCCGGGGCGTCCGCCGGGCCGGCCGCCGCGGCCTGGTCCGCGAGGACCCGGGCCATCGCGCCGAGCCGGCCGGGATCCTCGTCGTAGAGCGTCACGTGGGACACCCGGCCCTCGCCGTGGTCCCCGAGCAGTGCCCCGTAGACGAGCGGTACCCGGAATCCGCCTCCGCCGAGGATGGTCAACCGCATGCCCGTTCCGCCCTTCCGCCGTTCCGCCGTCGTGGCCGCGGCCACGGCCCGGGGCTGCCCCGGGCACGGGCGAAGCCACGACTCCGGCGACGCCGCCGGAATGCCACGATCCGTGGCATCCGCGCGATGTCGCGGATCGTGGCATCCGCACGGCCCCGTGCCACCCGGGCCGGCGCGGTTCGGCGCGCGGGACCCGCCGCGGCACGCACCGTGGCGCGCGCTTCAGGGCACCAGTGTCCCCCTCCGCGTCAGTCCCCCAAGGACGGCACGGCCCGCAGACGGGCACCCTGCTGCTGCGGGAACCCGGCTCCGCCGCGCACCGGACCGGCCGGCAGGCCCTGCGGGGCCGAGAGCACGAGGGTGATGCGGGTGAGCCCCATGCCCTCCAGCATGCGGCTGGTTTCCGCCACCATCCGGCACCGCACCAGGCCCCAGCCCGGGTCGGGGTGGCGCACCGTGCGCACGGCTCCGTCCTGTTCGGCGGCGGCCTCCCCGTGGGTGGTCAGCCAGTGCGGCACGCCGTACCGGTAGGCGGCCTCCATGAACGGGTCGCGGGCCACCTCCTGGCGGATGCTGCGCAGGCCCTCGTCCTCGGGAGCGGCGGTCAGGGCGGTCGCGAACTGGGCCAGCAGCGGTACGCACCAGGCCGGTTCGTGGTCCTCCAGCACGGCCGCGGCGTCCGGGTGGAACAGCACGAAGCGCAGGAAGTTGTCGTCCGGCAGGGCCGTCGGGTGCGGGCGGACCGACTGGAACAGCCGGTCGAAGGCCGAGTTGGTGAGGGCCACGTCCCACCGGTGGTCCACCAGGAAGCTCGGGTAGGGCACGGCCTCCATGAGGGCCGCGTAGTCGACGAGGTAGTCGCGCTGGGCCGGGTTCTGGGGCAGGCGGTTCTCCTCGGCCGCGCGCCAGGTGGGCGGCGGGTCGCGGTCGACCATGACCCTGAACAGCCAGAAGCACTGCCGCTCGCTCATCTCCAAGGCCTCGGCCAGGGCGAGGAGTTTGCGGTCCGTCCACTCCTTGACGAGCCCGCGTTCCCAGTTTCCGTACGCGCGCACGCTGATGCGCAGCCGCGACGCGACGTCCTCCTGGCTCAGGCCCAGTTCTTCGCGGCGCTGGCGCAAAATCTCCTTGCGCCGCTCCGACCGCACTGCGCCGCGGGCGGATTCCTCGCCCGCCAGGCGCTCATCACCGGCTCGGACGAGGCCATCAGACGGGCCCACCGCTGCGAGATGTGGCACCGAGAGCTCCCCCTCCTCAACGGTCTGGATCTTCATTTCCGTGTGGCGATCCTGCTACCGACTTCATTCGAGTGTCAACTATTGTGGCAATTCCAGCCGAGCGACAGCTCATTCCCGCCACAGCTGTGGCAAGTTCTGGCTCTCCCAAAACAAACCGGATAGATTCCTTACGGCCGACCACGTGCCCACTGACCTCGCGCGATCTAGGAGAACCACTGGTGACAGACGGCTTCCCGGCTCCCGTCGCGGTGGCCAACGCGCCCCTGGCGGCGACCGTCACGCGGGTCGCCGAATTGGCGAACAAAATGGGCCGCGACCCGAACCAGGTCTTCGACCTCCGCAGGCTCTCCGAGGCCTCCGGGGTTCCCACGGATGTGATCAGGACCCTGCTGGACGGGCGGCGGGCCGGTGAACCGGACCTCCAGGCCCGCTTCCTCCAGCGCCTGGACCTGCTCCGGCGGACCCGGGTGAAACCCAACGGCCGCCGCTACACCCAGCAGGAGATCGCCGACGGCGCGGGCATGTCCCGGCAGCAGGCCGGCGCCCTGATCAACGGCGACCGGCGGCCCACCATGGAGCACTGCGACGCCATCCAGCGGTTCTTCGGGGTGCACGCGGGCTTCCTCACCGCCCACGACGCCGACGCCCTCACGGACGCCCTCCAGCGCACCGAGCAGCAGCTGCTCCAGGACTTCGCGGGGCGCGAGCGGCAGACCGTACCGGCCGAAGCGGCTTCGGCGGGCGATCCGCTGGCAAGACTCCTGCAGAACCACGGCGTGCGGGGCATCGCCTGGCGCGCCGCCCAACTGCCCAGCGACAAGCACCGGGACAAGGTGACCGAATGGCTGGACATGCTTCTCGAAAGCGTCAAACCGAACGAATCATGACCCAGTCGAAAGTCTGGATCTGATCCTTGAGTCCTGATCCGGATCCGCGCCGACGGGGAGAACGGTGAGCATAGGCAGAGCGCAGCGGCGGTTGTGCGCGGAGCTGGTGTCCGGCATCAAGCTGGCCGCCCCCGTGGAACCGGTGGATCTCTACGCCGCCCTCTGCGAGGGCATGAGCAGACACCGCGGCCGCCCGGTGGATTTCCGGATGGCCGCCTTCCCGCAGGGGACGGCCAGCGGCCTGTGGCTCGACATGGCGGACCGCGACCTGGTGGTCATCGAGGAGCGCACGGCGCCCGACCACCAGCTCGTGATCCTGGGCCACGAGCTGTGGCACATGAAGGCCGGCCACTGCAGCCACCACGTCGACGGCGCCGCCGTCGCCGCACGCCTGCTGTCCGACGCCGCCGACCTCGGCGAGACGGTCCGCCGGGTCGCCGCCCGTACCCGGGCCGACGTCCAGGAGGAGACGGAGGCCGAGAGCTTCGGCCTCCTCCTGGGCAGCCGCTGCCGCACCTGGCTGGCCGGATCGGCGGGCCACCGGCCACCGGCGCAGCGGGACGAGCTGGCGGGCCGGATCGAGACCTCTCTCGGCTACCGGGGGCACAGGAACGACCGTTGAGCGGACCGGACTACTACATCCCCGCGGCCGCGATGGCACTGGCCCTCGTGTGCAAGCTGCCGGCCCTGCGCACGGACTGGCGCGATCCGCTCCTGCGGTCGGTCTTCGTCCTGCTCGTCCTCGGCGGCGCCGTGTTCACCTTCGCCGCCCCGCCCACCATCGCCGCCGTCAACCGCTGGACCGGCGTCCCCAACTTCTCCGCACCCCTCGTCTACTGCCTGATGACCGCCTTCAGCGCCTCCTGCCTCGTCCTGGTGTTCAACTGGCGCGGCGGCCCGGCCGAGGAGATCCGGCGCACCTCCCAGCGGTGGATCGCGGGCTACTCCGTGGTCGTCGCGGCCATCATCGTCCTGTTCGCCCTCGGCGACGCCCCCGTCGAGCGGCTCCGCGACTTCGACACCTACTACGCCAACACCCCCTACATCCGGCTGATGATCGCCGCCTACCTGCTGGCGCACAACGCCGCCGTGCTGATGATGGTGTCGATGTGCTGGCGCTGGTCCCTGCGGGTCCGGGGCTGGCTCCGGGCGGGCCTGGTGATCATCGTCGCCGGGTACACCATCAGCCTCGCCTACGACGCGGCCAAGATGTCCGCCGTCACCGCCCGCTGGCTGGGCCACGACCTGGACGACCTGAGCACCTACCTCGCCCCGCCGCTGGCCGCCTTCGCCGCGCTCGTCAGCTCCGTGGGCTTCGTCCTGCCGCTCGTGTGCCAGCGTCTGTCCGACAGCTGGCGCACCTGGAGCACCTACCGCAGCCTCGGCGCGCTGTGGCACGAGGTGCACAGCACCGCGCCCAGCGGCACGCCCTGCGTGCGGATGTCCTGGTGGTCGCCGGCCGAGATCCGGGTGATCCAGCGGGAGTCCGACATCCACGACGGCTTCCTGCGGCTCGGCCCGTCCTTCGACCGGCGCCACCGCGACACCGCCTACGAGCGGGCCCGGGCGGCCGGGGAGGACGAGGAGACGGCCCGCGCGGTCGCCGAGGCGGCGATGGTGGCGGCCGCCGTGCGAGCCAGCGCCGCCGACCCGGAAGGCGCCGGGAACGGCGACGGGGAGCGGGTACTGGTCCTGGCCGACGGGCCGCGCGACCTCGTACGGATCTCCCACGCCCTGCGGCACTCGCCTCTGGTGGCCGCAGTCCGGCGCCAGGCGGCCCCGGCGGGGGGCTGACCCAGCCCGGGGGGGCTGACCCGGCAGGGTCCCCGGGACCGCCCGCGGGGGGGGCGGGCCCTGGTTCCCTCGGCGGACCGTCAGCGGGAGGCCGTCACCGACAGGGCCGGGAACAGGTCCTGGAAGGGCCCGGCGGAGTCGGTGCCGTCCCGGCCGAACGGGGCGTCGAAGCTCCACACCATGAACAGCAGGAACACGATCAGCGCGCTGAACAGCCCCGCGAGCAGCAGCTCGCGCCCCGAGCGCCGGATCTGCAGGGTGAAGATCAGCCCGATCGTGACGATGCCGCCGACCACCAGCCCGAACCAGACCACGCTCGGCAGGGTGGACTCGTCGCTCTGCGTGCGCGAGTGGCGGGCGTCGTCGGCGGCCGCGATGTGGTCGAGCAGCGGCTGGTAGGCCTGCGCCTGGAGCTCGTTGGCCGGGCTCTGGTGGGTGACGTCGGTGCGCAGCTTGCCGAGCAGCTGCCCGCCCTCGGCGGAGGCGGCCTGGCCGGAGACCAGCCGCGGCCAGTCCACGCTGACGGTGTGGGCGACGTACGCGTCCACCTCGCCGCGGATCCGGTCGCGGACGGGCGCCGGGTAGACGTCGGCCCGCTGGGTGACCTCGTACAGCGCCTGGGCCTCGCGGCGCACGCTGTCCTCGGCCGCGCCGCGCGCCTCCCAGACGCCGGCGATGGCCAGGCCCAGGACGATCGCGTAGACCACGCCGACCATCATCGTCATGTACTCGATGACGTCGGGGGTTTCACTGGTGTCCTCGTCGTCCGCGACCCGGCGGTGCCGGACCACGGTCATGGCGAGGACGAGGGCGCAGACGAGCGCCATGGCGATGGCCAGGACCAGCCATTCGGACACGAGGGATCTCCCGTTCGTGGATCTGCGGATGCGCGGATGTCGTGGATGCGTGGATCTGCGGATGCGTGGACGCGCGCTGCGCGGAGGTGCGGGGCGCGCAGGGGTGGAAGCGTGCGCGGGGCTCCGGTCCCGGGCGTCAGCCCCGGCCCTTGGAGCGGGGGCGCAGCGCGGCGGCGGCCAGCACGGCCGGGGTGGTCACGACCACCATCAGCATCATGGTGCTCAGTCCGGCCGGGCCGCGCCGCTCCAGGGCCGCAGAACGGTACGGACGCACGTGGAAGCGCCCCGGCTGTGCGGCGGCCCGGGCCACGGGCGGCGCGGAGGCCACAGCCGGGGCCGGCTCCGGTTCCCCGGGCGCCGCCGGCGCGGGCGGGGGCGGCTCCGCGGGCCCGGCCGGCTCCGGTCCCCCGGGGCGGGGGGTGCCCGGCAGCCCCGGCGCGTCGCCCGGGTGGCGCACCGTCGGCCGGGCCGCGCCGGGCACCGTCACCCGCGCGGCGGGCGGGGTGGCCGAGGGGCGCCCCGGCCGCGCCACGGGCGGGGGCGGCAGCGCGGGCGGCCGTACGGAGGGCCGCCCGGGCGGGCCGCCCGGCACGCAGACGTCGACGCGCGCCCCGCGCCCGTGGCCGTCGCCCGCGACCGCCACGTGGCCGTGCAGCGGGCAGAGCGCGGCCACCAGGCCCGCCCCGGCGAAGTACTGCCAAGCCGTCACCGCGGTCCTCCCGATCAGGCAGCCGGAATGAGGTCTACGTCCGAAGAAACGATCAAGGCCCCGCTTCGGACACGCACCGGACAGGTCAAGATCCGTGTGCGAGCGCTCACTTCGGCCCCCGTCCGAGCCCCCGTCCGAGCCCCCGCCGTCACTCGCACGGCCCATCACGCCACGGCGCCCCTCCCCCGCCCGGCCGATGATCGGAGCAACGGATCCGCGGCCCGGCGGGGAGCGCCGGAGGGACGGTGACGCGTGACAGCAGAGGACCGGACCGGCGGCCCGGCGGGAGCCCGCCGGTGAGCGCCACCGCCCCGGAGCAGGAGCCGCCCGGCGAGCCGCCGGCCGAGCCGCCCGTCCCCGCCCAGGGGATCCGCTTCCCCAGCGCCCTGACCATCCTGGCCCTCGTGACGGTGGCGGTCTGGCTGCTGGCCTTCCTCGTCCCGGCCGGGGTGTACGAGCGGAACGCGGACGGCGCGCCCGTCTCCGGGACCTACCACCGGGTCCGGGACACCCAGAGCTTCACCGACCGGCTGAACGACCTCTTCCTCTCCCCGGTCAACGGCCTCTACGGCATCCAGGACGCCGCGACGGGCGAGGTCGGCCCGGACTTCACCGGAGCGCTGTACGGCAGCGCGGGCGTCTTCCTCTTCGTGCTCGCCATCGGCGCGTTCATCACCGTCGTCTTCGCCACCGGCGCCCTGGACCGGGGCATCGCCCGCCTCGCGCACCGGCTCCGCGAGCGCGGCGCGCTGCTGATCGCCGCCGTGATGGTGGTCTTCTCCGTCCTCGGCACGGTCGAGGGCTTCGCGGAGGAGACCCTCGGCTTCTACGGGCTGCTGGTGCCGATGATGCTGGCGCTCGGCTACGACCGGCTCGTCGCGGTGGGGGCGGCCATCCTGGGCGCGGGGATCGGCGTGCTCTGCTCCACCGTCAACCCCTTCGCCACGGGGGTGGCTTCCTCGGCCGCCGGGATCTCCCTGGGGGACGGCATCGTGCTGCGCTCAGCCATGTGGGTGGTGCTGACGGCCGTCACCGTCCTGTACGTCATCCGCTACGCGCGGCGCGTCCAGAAGGACCCCGAGAAGTCCCTGTGCGGGTTCCTGCCGGGCGACCGGACCCGTAAGGCGGCCGCCGACGCCGAGGCGGTACCCCGGCTGACCCGGACGCACCGGACGGTGCTGGTGCTGCTCGTCCTGGTCTTCGCCTTCATGATCTTCTCGGTGGTGCCCTGGTCGAGCGCCCTCACCGGCAAGGCGGACGCCGTCCCGTACCCCTGGGAACCGGGCTGGTCCTTCCCCCAGCTGTCGGCGCTCTTCCTGTGCGCGGCGGTGCTGGTGGGGCTGGTGGCCCGGCTGGGCGAGGCGAGGCTCAGCGCGACGATCGTGCGGGGTGCCGCCGACTTCGTCTCCCCGGCGCTGGTCATCATGCTGGCGCGCGGGGTCACCGTCATCATGAACAACTCGAAGATCACCGACACCGTGCTGCACTCGATCGAGGACGTGGTGAAGGGCACCTCGTCCGGCGCCTTCGCGGTGATCGTCTTCGTGGTGAACCTGCCGCTGGCCTTCCTGATCCCCTCGACCTCCGGCCACGCCACCCTCGCGATGCCCATCCTGGCCCCGCTGGCCGACTTCGCGGGGGTCTCGCGCGCGGTGGTGGTGACCGCCTGGCAGGCGGCCAGCGGCTGGATGAACCTCTGGGTGCCCACGACGGCCGTCACCATCGGCGGCGTCGCCCTCGCCAAGGTCGGCTACGACAAGTACCTCCGCTTCGTCTGGCCGCTGCTGGCGATCCTGTTCGTACTGATCTGCGGCTTCCTGGTACTGGGCGCGGCGATGTGACGGGCCGTGGGGTGCGGGCGGCCCGGCCCTCGGGGCACCGCCTAGGTGTATTGCCCAGTGAGGTTGGGGACGCGGCTGGCGGGTGGTTTGCCTGCGAGCGCGGTGTGTCCGCGGTGGTGATTGTAGGTGTGCAGCCACTTC
>NZ_JBWKEE010000039.1:0-36806 GCF_056435605.1 Streptomyces sp. NPDC043896 | reverse complement strand
CTTCGTACTCACCCTCTCGGGCTTTCCTCCGGGCTTTCGTTCTGTGTTCTTGCGTTTCCGACTCTATCAGACTCTTTCGTGTCCGATTTCCTCGGCGCTTTCGAGGTCCTGCGCTTTCGCGCTTTCCCTTTCCAGCGGCCCCGACTCTATCAGTGGTTTTCCGTCTCTCCGACCACTCGCCGTTTCGCCCATAGGGAATACGGAAAGGGATCTGCTGGAGATCGGGATCGTCACTGCTTTGAGGAAGGGTCCCGGCCGTCGACTGTTCGCGAGATGTTCACGCGGCACGTCCTGGCGGGAGTCACGACAGTACAGCGCCCGTGGGGCGCAGGCAAATCGATTCACGCGTATGGTCTAGTCCACCGGTCTAGTCCACTAGTCTCCGTGTCCAAGGGCCGCCCGGATCGGGACCAACTTCGGGCGAACCCGTACAACCTGTGCAATATCCTTCAGACGAGTACGCCGTTCGCAACAGGCAGTGACGGCGGCACGACGAAGCCCCACCCCCTGGGAGGCCCCCATGACCAACGTGACGTCCCCGCTCGCCGGACGTGCCATCGGGCTCGCGGCAGTGCCCGACCCGGTGTTCTCCGGCGCGATGGTGGGACCGGGCACCGCCATCGACCCCGTGCGCGAACCCTCCGCGGCGGTGTCTCCCGTCGATGGTGTGGTCGTTTCCCTGCACCCGCACGCGTACGTGGTCGTCGACGGCGAAGGCCACGGTGTGCTGACCCACCTCGGGATCGACACCGTCCAGCTCAACGGCGAGGGCTTCGAGCTGCTCGTGAACAAGGGCGACACCGTGGTCCGCGGCCAGGAGGTCATCCGCTGGGACCCGGCCGCGGTCGAGGCCGCCGGCAAGTCCCCGATCTGCCCCGTCGTGGCGCTGGAGGCCACGGCCGACTCCCTCTCCGACGTCGTCGAATCCGGTGAGGTCAAGCCGGACGACGCCCTCTTCAGCTGGCAGTAAAGCTTCCGCCTGCTCCCACAGGCGAGTCGACATCCATCGCGGTGGCTGGAGCCGCCGCTCAATCGGAGACGGGTGAAATGGAGACAACGCTGCGAGGCGTCGGCGTGAGTCACGGTGTGGCGATCGGCGAGGTTCGGCACATGGGTACGGCCGTGCTCGAACCCCCGGCGAAGCAGATCGCCGCGGACGAGGCGGAGCGCGAACAGGGGCGCGCCCGTCAGGCCGTGGAGGCCGTGTCGGCCGACCTGATCGCACGCGGTCAGCTGGCCGGCGGTGAGGCCCAGCACGTGCTGGAGGCCCAGGCGATGATCGCCACGGACCCCGAGCTGATGGCGGACGTCGACCGCCGGATCGTCGTCGGCAGCAGCGCCGAGCGCGCCGTCTACGACGCGTTCGCCTCCTACCGCGACCTGCTCGCGGGGGCCGGTGAGTACATGGCCGGCCGCGTGGCCGACCTGGACGACGTGCGGAACCGGATCGTGGCGCGGCTGCTGGGCGTGCCGATGCCGGGCGTGCCGGACAGCGACGAGCCGTACGTGCTGATCGCGCGGGATCTGGCTCCCGCCGACACCGCGCTGCTGGACCCGGCGCTGGTGCTCGGGTTCGTGACCGAGGAGGGCGGGCCGACCAGCCACAGCGCGATCCTCGCGCGGGCGCTGGGCGTGCCGGCGATCGTGGCGCTGCCGGGTGCGGGTGAGATCGCCGAGGGCACGGTCATCGCCGTCGACGGCAGCACCGGTGACCTGTTCGTGGAGCCGACGGCGGAGAAGCGGGCCGAGCTGGAGGCCGCGGCCGCCGAGCGGAAGGCGGCGCTGGCCGCTTCCTCCGGTCCGGGTGCCACCTCGGACGGCCACAAGGTGCCGCTGCTGGCCAACGTGGGCGGGCCGGCGGACGTGCCGGCCGCCGTGGAGGCCGGGGCCGAGGGCGTGGGTCTGTTCCGTACGGAGTTCCTGTTCCTGGACGACAGCAAGAAGGCTCCGTCCGAGGAGAAGCAGGTCGAGTCGTACCGGAAGGTGCTGGAGGCGTTCCCCGAGGGGCGCGTCGTCGTGCGGGTGCTGGACGCGGGCGCCGACAAGCCGCTGGACTTCCTGACCCCGGCGGACGAGCCGAACCCGGCGCTGGGCGTGCGCGGTCTGCGGACGCTGCTGGACCACCCGGAGGTGCTGCGCACGCAGCTGACCGCGCTGGCCAAGGCGGCCGAGGGCCTGCCGGTCTACCTGGAGGTCATGGCCCCGATGGTGGCCGACCGCCGGGACGCGAAGGCGTTCGCGGACGCCTGCCGCGAGGCCGGGCTGGTGGCGAAGTTCGGCGCGATGGTGGAGATCCCCTCCGCCGCGCTGCGGGCCCGGTCCATCCTTCAGGAGGTCGAGTTCCTGTCGCTGGGTACGAACGACCTGGCGCAGTACGCCTTCGCCGCCGACCGGCAGGTCGGTGCGGTGTCGCGGCTCCAGGACCCGTGGCAGCCGGCGCTGCTCGACCTGATCGCGATGTCGGCCGAGGCCGCCAGGGCGGAGGGCAAGAGCTGCGGTGTCTGCGGCGAGGCCGCTTCGGACCCGCTGCTGGCCTGTGTGCTGACGGGTCTGGGTGTCACCTCCCTTTCGATGGGTGCCGCTTCGATCCCGTACGTGCGGGCGACGCTCGCCAAGTACACCCTCGCGCAGTGCGAGCGTGCGGCGGCCGCCGCGCGCGCCGCGGACAGCGCCGAGGAGGCGCGGGTGGCCGCGCAGGCGGTGCTGTCCGGCGAGTAGCGGGCGGTACGCGTGGTCGGTTCCGAGGGGCCTTCGCCGGTGGCGGGGGCCCCTCGGGCTTTCCGGCGGTTTCCGGTGAGGGGTGGGCGCGCTACTCGTGGTGCGGGCCGGGGACGTCCACCTCGTAGCCGGGGCAGTATTCGACGCCCGGTTCCGGGGCCACGGGGTCACCGGTGTCGGCGTCCGTGCAGTAGGCGTCGAAGACGGCCGCGGCGGTGAGGGCGACGAGGCGGCCGCGGTCCAGGCGCCAGCCGTGGACCCGGTCGCGGAAGCCCCCGGTCGTGCTCCGCAGTACCAGTCCCCCGGTGCCGCCGAGGGCGAGGCCCGCGGCCAGGACGGTCACGAAGTCGAGGCCTTCGCGGCCCTGGAGGCGGGGCCGGGCCCCGGGCCCGTCGGCCGCCTCGGCGTGCAGTACCGCGATGAGCTGCTGTTCCTCCGCGGGAACGCTGCACACGAGGTGGTGGTGTCCGGGGCCGGCGCCGGCGATGAGGCGTTCGACCATGTCGGCGGCCCGCTCGAAGGAGGCCTTGCCGATGTCCTCGCCGCAGTCGGCGCAGGCGCCGACGCCGGCGAGCAGCTCGGTGGCGTACTCCCAGGTGGACTGCCGGACGGCTTCGTCGACGAGGAGCGGTACGAGTTCCTCGACGGGCTGGCCGGCGTAGGGCAGGGTCGGGCCGGCGGCGAGTTCGGCGGTGAAGCGGCTGCGGGTGTGGGCGCTGTCGGGGTCGAGGCCGTGTTCGGCGCAGTAGTCGGCGTACTCCTCGGGATCGAAGAGGGCGAGGGTGGTGTGGATGCCCTGGGCGGCGAGGGAGCGCAGCAGGGCGTCCACGTGGTGGAGGTAGTCGGTGTATTCGTCGTGCTGGTCGAAGCCGAAGGTGCGGTAGTCCCGCATGGCCGCGAAGTCCCCGGGGTCGGTGAGGAGGCCGACGGTGCTGGGGACCTCGCGGCGCAGTTCGGGGCGGCGGCGGGAGGTGCCTGTGGTGGTGCGTGGTGTGTCGGGCGTGGCGTTCATGGTTCCCCCTGAGTGGTGCGATCACTGCGATCGGTTCATCACTCACGGTAACCACCGCCACTGACAGTCACCTCCGGGTGCGGCCGAGCTCCTCGTAGAAGGCGAGCAGTTCGGGCCGGTCGACGGAGCCGGGGTTGACGGCCTTGGCCGGCGGGGTGCCCTGGAGGAGGCGCTTGACGGGGACCTCGATGCGCTTGCCGGTCAGGGTGTGCGGGACCGCCGGGATCTCGATGACCTCGTCCGGGACGTGGCGCGGGGAGAGCTGCTCGCGGATGGTGGCGGCGATCTTCTTGCGCAGGGCCTCGTCGAGGGTGGCGCCGGGGGCGAGGTGGACGAAGAGCGGCATCCAGTAGCCGCCGTTCGGTTCTTCCAGGCCGATGACGAGGGATTCCTTGATCTCGGGGAGGCGTTCGACGACCTCGTAGATGTCGGCGGAGCCCATCCGGACGCCCTGGCGGTTGAGGGTGGAGTCGGAGCGGCCGTGGATGACGACGGAGCCGTGGTCGGTGATCGTGATCCAGTCCCCGTGGCGCCAGACGCCGGGGAACATCTCGAAGTAGCTGTCGCGGTAGCGGCTGCCGTCGGCGTCGTTCCAGAAGTGGATCGGCATGGAGGGCATGGGGGCGGTGACGACGAGTTCGCCGACCTCGCCGGTGAGGGGCTTGCCGGAGGGGTCCCACGACTGGAGGTCCGTGCCGAGGCAGGCGGCCTGGAGTTCCCCGATGTGGACGGGGAGGGTGGGGACGGCGCCGGCGAAGCAGCTGCACACGTCGGTGCCGCCGCTGACGGAGGCGATCCACAGGTCCTCGGCGACCTCGTCGTGGAGCCAGCGGAAGCCGTCGGGCGGGAGCGGGGAGCCGGTGGTGGCGACGCACTTGACGGCGGAGAGGTCGAAGTCGCGGGAGGGGTGGACCTCGGCCTTCTTGCAGGCCATGACGTAGGCGGCGGACGTGCCGTAGAGGGTGGCCCCGGTCCGCTCGGCGATCCGCCACTGGGCGCCGGTGTCCGGGTAGCCGGGGCTGCCGTCGTAGAGGACGACGGTGGTGCCGGTGAGCAGGCCGGAGACGAGGAAGTTCCACATCATCCAGCCGGTGGAGGTGTACCAGAAGAACCGGTCCCGCGGTCCGAGGTCGCAGTGCAGGCCGAGCTGCTTGAGGTGTTCGAGGAGGATGCCGCCCTGGGACTGCACGATCGCCTTGGGCGCTCCGGTGGTGCCGGAGGAGTAGAGGATCCACAGCGGGTGGTCGAAGGGGACGGCCTCGAAGACGGGCTCGCGGTCGGCGGAGGTCAGGTCGGTCCAGGCCCGGGTGCCCTCGGGGGCTTCGGTGCCCAGGAGCGGGATGTGGACGACGGCCCGCAGGGAGGGGAGGCCTTCGCGCAGTTCGGCGACGGTCTCGCGGCGGTCGTGCTCCTTGCCGCCGTAGCGGTAGCCGTCGATGGTGAACAGGACGACGGGCTCGACCTGCTCGAAGCGGTCGAGGACGCTGCGCGCGCCGAAGTCGGGGGCGCAGGAGGTCCAGACCCCGCCGACGGCGGCGGTGGCGAGGAAGGCCACGACCGCCTGGGGGATGTTGGGGAGGTAGCCGGCGACCCGGTCGCCGGGGCGCACGCCGAGGGCGCGCAGCTCGGCGGCGAGCGAACCGACCTGGCGGCGCAGGTCCGCCCAGGTGACGGGGGTGGGTTCGTGGGTCTCCTCGACGTGGAGGAGGGCGGGCTCCTCGGCCCGTGCCGGGTCCTCGGCGGCGCGCAGGGCGTGCTCGGCGTAGTTGAGGGTGGAGCCGGTGAACCAGCGGGCGCCCGGCATGGCGCGGTCGGCGAGGACCTCCTCGTAGGGGGTGGTGAAGCGGACCTCGAACCATTCGGCGACGGCCTGCCAGAAGGTGTCGAGCTCGTCGACGGACCAGCGCTGGAGGGCCGGGTAGCCCCCGTCGGCGGGGGCGCCGAAGCGTTCGGCCGCCCAGGCCTGGAAGCGGGTGACCTGGGCCTGGGCGATCCTGTCGGGGCCCGGGGACCAGAGGGGTTCCGGCTGGGTGGCAGAGGTCATGGGTCGGCTCCCGGTCAAGTCTGGCGCTCGCGCTTCGTGTGCGTACGGCGCCGTCGCGGCGTCGGTGTGCGCGCGGCGGCTCACAGGGACCATGCCATGTGATCGACATCCGCACCAGAGCTGTCCGAAGCCCTGCGGGTTGATCGTTTTCCGGGTGAACGGCAGCTGAACGCCACCCGCGCGCACGGGGGCCGGTGGCAGGGTGACCGGCATGGACGGTCGTGATCTGGTGCGTGCGGTGAAAGAGATCGGTACGGCGCGGGGTCGGCGGGCCTGGCGCTCGGCGTGGCGCCACCGGCGGGCGGATGCCGAGGGGCTGCCGCGCCGGGGCGTGGAGCGGGCGCGGGTGCCGGGGCTGCTGGCCGGTACGGAGGCCCGGCCGGGCGGGGGTGTGCTGCGGTTCGCGCGCAGCGAGCTGCTGGTACGGGTGACCGTGGGCGGCGCGGTGTTCTGGGGCTGGGACGGGGCCGGGCCGGAGCCCTCGTACGCGGTGGTGGGCGGTGGGCCGGAGCCCGATCCGCGGGCGGTGCTGGAGCCGGACACCGGCGGGGGCTGGCGGGTGGTGTCGGAGCGGGTGACGGTGGCGGTGTCCCGGCACGGGGCGGTGGAGGTGCGGACTCCGGGCGGGGCGGTGCTGCGGCGGGAGCTGCCGCCGCGCTGGTGGGATCCGGTGCACGGCACGGGGGTCGGCGGGGAGGAGGGCCCGGAGGGCGGCCCTGACGCCGCGGAGGCGGCCGACGCTGCGGCCGGGGTGCCCGCGGAGGGCGGCTCGCGGTGGCTCCAGCGGTCGGAGGTGCCGGCGGACGCCCGGTTCTTCGGGCTGGGCGGGCGGGCACGGGGGCCCCGGCTGCGGGACGGGGAGTACCGGCTGTGGAACACCGACCCCAAGGGCGGGTTCGGCCCGGGCACCGACCCGCTGTACATCACCATGCCGGTGCAGGTGGTGGTGGCGGACGCGGGGACGCACCTGGCGTTCTACGACAACCCCTGGGAGGGGCGGTTCGTGCTGCGGGAGGGCGAGGAGGGCGCCGGGTCCGGCGCGGACCGGCAGGGGGCGAGCGAGCTGCGGCTGGAGGGCGGGCCGCCGAGGTGCTGGGTGCTGGTGGGGACCCCGGCCCGGGTGCTCCAGGGGTGGGCGGGGCTGACGGGGGCGCCGGCGGTGCCGCCGGAGTGGGCGCTGGGATACCAGCACGCGCGGTGGGGGTTCGGGAGCGAGGCCGAGGTGCGGCGGGTGGTGGCCGGGTACGAGGAGCGGGGGCTGACGCTGTCGGCCGTGCACCTGGACATCGACCACTATGACGGGCACCGGGTGTTCACGGTGGACCGGGAGGCGTTCCCCGATCTGCCGGGGCTGGCGCGGGAGGTGGGGGCGCGCGGGGTCCGGCTGGTGTCGATCGTGGACCCGGCGGTGAAGGCGGGTGACCCGGTGCACGCCTCGGGCCTGTCGGTGGGGGCGCGGGGGGCGTTCGTACGGGACGCGCGGGGGCGGGAGGTCCGCGGCGAGGTGTGGCCGGGCGAGTGCGCGTACCCGGACTTCACGGATCCGGCGGCGCGGGAGTGGTGGGGCGGGCTGTACGAGGAGCGGCTGGCGCAGGGCTTCGCGGGTTTCTGGCACGACATGAACGAGCCGGTGTCCTTCGCGCCGTGGGGGGACGCCACGCTCCCCCGGTCGGCGCGGCACGTGCTGGACGGGGCGGGCGGGGACCACCGGGCCGGGCACAACGTGTACGGGCTGATGATGGCGCGGGCCGGCTGGGAGGGCCTCGTCCGGCTGCGGCCGGCCGAGCGGCCGTTCCTGTTCTCCCGGTCGGGGTGGGCGGGGATGCAGCGGTACGGGGGCACGTGGTCCGGTGACGTGGAGAGCAGCTGGGAGGGGCTGCGGGCGTCGCTTGCCCTGGTGCTGGGGCTCGGGCTGTGCGGGGTGCCGTACTCGGGTCCGGACGTGGGTGGCTTCGGGGGGTCGCCGTCGCCGGAGCTGTACCTGCGGTGGTTGCAGCTGGGGGCGTACCTGCCCCTGTTCCGGACGCATTCGGCGATCTGGGCGGGGCGGCGGGAGCCGTGGGAGTTCGGGCCGGAGGTGGCGGAGCTCGCGGGGGCGGTGCTGGCGGAGCGGGAGCGGCTGCGGCCGTACTTCGTGACGCTGGGCCACCTGGCGCGGCGGACGGGGGCGCCGTACGTGCGGCCGGTCTGGTGGGGGGCGCCCGAGGACCGGCGGCTGCGGGACTGCGAGGACGCGTTCCTGCTGGGGGACGCGCTGCTGGTGGCCCCGGTGCTGGAGTGCGGGGCGGACCGGCGTGCGGTGCGGCTGCCGCGGGGGCGCTGGTACGACACGGCCACGGGGGCGGCGTACGAGGGGCCGGGGCAGGTGCTGTTCGAGGCGCCGCCGGGGCGGATGCCGGTGCTGGCGCGGGCGGGGGCGGTGCTGCCGGTGCGGCGGGGCGACGGGTCGGTGGGCCTGGAGGCGTGGGCCCCGGCGCGGGGGCGGAGCGGGGGCGGGATGGTGATCCGGGATCCGGGGCCTGGGTTCGAGGCGGGCGAGGTGGAGCGGTACACCGTGCGGTGGGCCGGGGAGGCGGTGGTGGTGGAGGACGAGGCGGGGGGTGCGGTGAGCGGGGTGGAGGTGCGGGGGGTGTAGGGGGGTTGGGGTGACGGGGGCGCGGGAGGGTGCCGGGGGGCGGGCGCGCGGGGGTGCGGAGGCTATAGGGCCGGTGTAGTGCGGCGGGGGACCCTGCGGGGTGGCGGCGGGTGTGCCGCCGCCTGACCGGTGGGAACAGGGAGTCAGTGATGGTCTTGACGAGCCCGGCGCGGGCGTACGCGCCGGACCGGTTGGCGCTGGGCCGGCGGGTGCTGGTCACCGTACGGCGGTGGGACCGGGTGCCGGGTTCCGAGGTGGTGGGGGCGTGGCAGCTGCTCACGGTGTGGGCCCTGCTGCTGGTGACGGGGGTGGTTCCGGCCGGGTCGCCCGCCGAGCTGGGAGTGGCCGCGGCTTCGCTGGCCGCGGCGGGGTTCCTGCACGGGCTGCTGCTGGTCAAGGCCCTGGCCGTGCTGGGGCGGTGGACGGCGCGGGTGAGCGCGTGGCCGCGGCCGGTGGCGGTGGGGGTGCTGGTGGCCCCGGTGTCGGCGCCGGCGGCCGCGGTGGTGTGGTGGTGGCTGCGGGCCGAGGGCGGTACCGCCTCGGGGGCCGTGCCGGGGTTCGGGGCGGTGTGGGCCGGGTGCGCGGCGAGTGCGGTGCTGCCGCTGGTCGTCGGGGCGTTGCTGCGGGGGCGGGCGCGGCCCGTGCCGGCGGGGGCGCTGTGGGCGCGGGGTGCGGTGGTTGCCGGGACGGCGGTGGGGGTGGTGGGGCTGGCGGGGATGGTGATGGACCTGCCCCTGCCCTAGTGCTGTGGTTCGAAAGGTCTGCCGGGTCGCGGTGTTCGGTGCGGTGCGTCGCAAGGCGGAGGGCCAGGGCTCGTACCGGACGTACTCCCGTGGTCCGACAACGCCGCGAGGTGCCGTGCCGGGCGCCGCGACCCGGTGAACCCCTCCGGCCACAGCACTGTGCGGGCCTTCAGGGGGTGCGGGTGCGGGGTGGGGCCGAGACCCGCACCCGCCCTTCGCCCGTCTCCAGGGGCTCCGCCCCGGCCCCCGGGCCTCAGACGCCGGCGGGCCGGGAGTCGCCGCGCGTGTACTGACCCGCGAACCAGGAGGCCGCGGCTTGGGTGTGGAGGGGGAAGGCCAGCTCCGTCGGGGTGTGGAGGAGGTGCCAGCCCGTGGTCTCGTCCGTGGCCGCCGAGGGCGGGAGGGCGGTGACCGGGCGGGGCGGGAGGAGGCCGAAGACGAGGATGTGGCCGCCCGGGGAGCTGAGGACGTCGGCCAGCTCCACCTCGGAGGCGGCGGCCTCGATGCCGGTCTCCTCGCGGAGTTCGCGGACCACGGCCGTGCGCCAGTCCTCGCCGAAGTCCATGAACCCGCCGGGCAGGGCGACGCCGCCCAGGGCCGGCTCGATGGTGCGCGTGATGACCACGAGGCCCGTGCCGGAGGCGTCCTCGACCGGGAGCAGGGCCACGGCCACCGGGAGCGGGTTGCGGTAGGTGACGGCGCCGCACCTGGCGCACGTGCGGGGCCATGCGGTGGTGTCGTACGGAGCTCCGCAGGTGGAGCAGTGCGAGTCCCTCAGCTGTGCCGGCATGCGGCGATGGTATGCCAAGGGGGCTGGGGATGCCGGTGGTTGCGGGGTTGCCGGCGGCGCCCCGGCCGGCGGGCCCAGGTTCGCGGCGTTGCCGGACGTGGGGTTGCGGGACGCGGCGCTGCGGGGCGTGGGGCCCGGCAGGGCGCCGGGACCTGGACGGGGAACCCGCCTTCGGCTGTCCCTGTCGCGGCGGGGCGGCCCGTGGCAGACTTCTGACGCTTCGTCAGATCACGCTGCCCGGGAGGGGTCTTGGAACGCACACGCACGCCCGTGGTGAGCGGGTGGTTCACCGACGCGGACGCCGGGGGCGGTTTCCGCCTGCTCGGCACCCGGTGCTCCGCCTGCGCCTCGGTGTTCTTCCCGCGCGAGGACGCGTACTGCCGCAATCCGCGCTGTCCCGGCGGCGGAGAGCTCGCCGAGGTGCCGCTGTCGCCGCGCGGCCGGGTCTGGTCCTACACCGACGGGCGCTACCGGCCGCCCGCCCCGTACGCCTCCGATCCGGACGCGCCCTGGGAGCCGTACACGCTGGTCGCGGTGGAGCTGGAGGCCGAGCGGATGGTCGTGCTCGGGCAGGCCGCGCCTGGGGTGACGGTGGCCGACCTGGCGGTCGGCATGGAGGTGGAGGTGGTCGAAGGGGTGCTCGGCGAGGACGTCGGTGCCGCCCGGACCACCTGGTGGTTCCGGCCGCTGGAGGGGGCGCGGTGAGCGGGGACGTGGCCGTGCTCGGGGCCGGCATGCACCCGTGGGGCAAGTGGGGCCGCAGCTTCGTCGAGTACGGGCGGGCCGCCGCCCGGGCCGCGCTCGCCGACGCCGGGCTGGAGTGGACGGACGTACGGTCCGTGGTCGGCGCCGACACCGTGCGGGGCGGGTACCCGGGCTACGTCGCCGGGGCCACCTTCGCGCGGGCGCTCGGCTGGCAGGGGGCCCGGGTCACCAGCGTGTACGCGGCGTGCGCGTCCGGGGCCCAGGCCGTCGGGGCGGCCCGGGCGCAGATCCTCGCCGGGCTGGCGGACGTGGTGCTGGTGGTGGGCGCCGACGCCGCGCCGAAGGGGTTCTTCGCCCCGGCGGGCGGAGAGCGGCCGGACGATCCGGACTGGCTGCGGTTCCGGATCCTGGGGGCGACGAACCCGGCCTACTTCGCGCTGTACGCCCGCCGCCGGATGGCCCTGCACGGGGACACGGCCGAGGACTTCGCGCTGGTCAAGGTGAAGAACTCGGCGGCGGGCGCGCACAACCCGAACGCCCGCTACCGCAAGGCGGTCTCCGCCGAGGAGGTCGCGGCGTCGGCGGTGGTGGCCGATCCGCTGCGGCTGCTGGACATCTGCGCCACCTCCGACGGGGGCGCGGCGCTGGTGCTGAGCAGCATGGAGTTCGCGCGGGCGCGCGGGGTGGCCGACCCGGTGCGGATCCGGGCGGTGTCGACGGTGACGCCCGAGTACCCGCGTACGGTGCTGGACCTGCCGGACATCGCGACCGACTCGGCGGCGGGCGTGGAGCCGGCGGCGGGCTCGTTCCGGGCCTCGGTCGCGCGTGCCGCGTACGAGGAGGCGGGGCTGGGGCCGGAGGACCTGTCGCTGGCGGAGGTGTACGACCTGTCCACCGCGCTGGAGCTGGAGTGGTACGAGGACATCGGGCTGTGCGGGGAGGGCGAGGGGGCCAAGCTGGTGCGGGAGGGCGCGACGGCGCTGGGCGGGCGGGTGCCGGTCAACGCGAGCGGCGGGCTGGCCTCCTTCGGGGAGGCGGTGCCGGCGCAGGCCATCGCCCAGGTGTGCGAGCTGACCTGGCAGCTGCGGGGTACGGCCGGTGCGCGCCAGGTGGCGGGGGCGCGGGTCGGCATCACTGCCAACCAGGGGCTTTTCGGGCACGGTTCGGCGGTCGTCGCCGTGCGGTGAGTGCCGCGAACAAGTGCTGTCGTCAGGGTGCTTGACGACCCCGTGCGGCGGGTTCACACTCGCTCCACAGTCCCGAGCGGCGACCGGGACCCCGTGACCCCCCATGAGAGCTGCGGCCCGTACCCCAGTCGGCGGGGGTACGGGCCGCCTCCTCGTCGGAGACCGCCCTAGGACGAGGCGCTGAGGCTCTGCCGGCGGGCCCGGGCGAGCGACATGGCATGTTCCACGACCCCGACGAGGACGTCCTTGACGGACTCCCGGTCGCGGGCGTCGCAGAGCAGCACCGGTACCCCGTCGTCGAGGTCGAGCGCGTCGCGCACGGTGACCACCGGGTGGCGGGCGGCGCCGTCGAAGCAGTTGACGGCGACGACGAAGGGGATGCCGCGCCGCTCGAAGTAGTCGATGGCGGCGAAGCAGTCGGCGAGCCGGCGGGTGTCGGCCAGCACGACGGCGCCCAGGGCGCCCTGGGCCAGTTCGTCCCAGAGGAACCAGAAGCGGTCCTGCCCGGGCGTGCCGAAGAGGTACAGCACCAGGTCCTCGCGGAGGGTGATGCGGCCGAAGTCCATGGCCACGGTGGTGGTGCTCTTGCCCTCCACTCCCCCGGTGTCGTCGATGCCGACACCGGGTTCGGAGAGCCGCTCCTCCGTCCGCAGCGGGCGGATCTCGCTGACCGCGCTGACCAGGGTGGTCTTGCCCACCCCGAAGCCGCCCGCGACCAGGATCTTCAGGGTCAGCGGCTCGACCGGCGAGACGGCGTGCATCGCACCGGTGCGGCTAGAGCGCCCGAAGGCCATCGATCACCTCACGCAGAATGGATTCATCGGGCAGTTCGGCCGGCGGCACCGGCCTGGTCACGTGGACCAGCTCCTCGTCGACGAGGTCGCCGATCAGGACCCGGACGACGCCGATGGCGAGGTCGAGTTCCGCGGCGAGTTCCGCGACCGACTGGGGGCGTTCCCGGCACAGCCCGAGGATGTGGGCGTGTTCCGGGGAGAGGGTCATGTCCCAGACCGGGTCGTCGGCCGCCGCCTCGGCGACGACGAGCGCGATCAGGTCGAGACGGTGCTGGGCGGCGTGGCTGGTCCGGCCGCGGGTCATGGCGTACGGGCGTACGACGGGACCCGCTTCGTCGTCGAACCAGTGCGGGTGGCCGGTCTCGGGCGTCGGACGTTCGGTCGTGGGGTGGTCCTGGCCTGGATCGCTCATGCCGTCCGTCTCACCCTCCGGCTGGCTGCCCGGAGCGCGGGGCGGTCGCCAGGTGGTCGCCCACGCGCTTGACCATGAGCGTCATCTCGTACGCGACCTGGCCGACGTCGGAGTCGGAGTCGGAGAGCACGGCCAGGCAGCTGCCGTCGCCGGCGGCCATGACGAACAGGAAGGCCTCGTCGAGCTCGACCACGGTCTGGCGGACCCGCCCGGAGTCGAAGTGGCGGCCGACGCCCTTGGCGAGGCTGTGGAAGCCGGAGGCCACGGCGGCCAGGTGCTCGCTGTCCTCGCGGGTCAGGTCCTTGGAGCTGCCCGTCGGCAGGCCGTCGCCGGAGAGGACCACCGCCTTGCGGATGCTGCCGACCTTGTCGACGAGTTCGTCGAGGAGCCAGTTGAGCGGGCCGGAGCCGCGGCCCCTGGTGTCGTTTCCGGTCTGCGGTGCGGTCATCGACCGTCCCCTTCGTTCTCGTGCGCGGGACCGGCGCCGGAGCGGCCGGCCTCGGTCTCGGACTGCTGCTGTGCGTGCTGCTCGCGGCCCGCCGTCCAGCCTCGCTGGAGGGCCGACATGCGCGTGCGTACGTCCTCCGCGTCCCGGTCGGTCACCGGTTCCGCGGGGGACTGCGCCGCGGCGGGTGCCGGGGCGTTCTTGAGCTGGGGTGCGAGGTTCGCCTGGCGGACCCGGCGGGGCAGGCCGCCCGGGCCGGATGCGGGGGCGGCCTCGGCGGGGGCCGGGCGCGGCTGGGCGGGGGTCTGCGCGGCCGCCTGCGCGGGGGCCTTGACGGGGGCCGGGCGCGGCTCCACCCGGCGGCCGTGCTCGGCGACCAGGGTGGGCGTGGGGCGCCGCCGGGGCAGCGGGACGGGGCCGCCGCCGGTGCGGGGGCCGTCGGGGCGGGCGGACTCGGGGCGCGGGCGTTCGGTGCGGACCGGGCCGGTGGGGGCCAGGGGCTCCCGCTCGCGGTCGCGGTCGCGGTCGCGCTTCCAAGGGCCGCGTTCGCCGTGGGCGCGGCCGGCCAGGGGCCGGTCCGAGGAGCCGGTGCCGAGCAGGGAGCTGCGCGGAATGCCCCCGGGCGGGGTCTCGTCGTCGAGGCTGGCCATGGGCGGGCGGCCGCCGACGCCGGTGAGGCCGGCGATGCCGGTGGCGGCCTCGTCGAGTCCGGCGGGGTCGTCGAGGCCGTCCAGGCCGTCGATGCCGAGGAGGCCGAGGGGGCCCTCCAGTTCGACCGGGCCGTTGAGCACTCCGGCGGGCAGCGGGCGGGCCGACGGGGCGCGGTCGATGGCGGTCGGTCCGGGGCGCGCGGAACTCTTGGCTCCGGCGCTGGTCCTGACGCCGCGGACGCCCTTGACGGCATCGAGGCGGATGCCGGTGCCGTTGGTGTCGGGGGCCTCGGTGAGGAGGTCCGCCGGGAGGAAGACCACCGCGGTGGTGCCTCCGTAGGGGCTGGGCTGGAGGACGACCTTGACGTTGTGGCGGCGCGCGAGGCGGCTGACCACGAACAGGCCGAGGCGGTCGGTGTCGGAGAGTTCGAACTCGGGGGTCTCGGCGATCCGGAGGTTGGCGTCGAGCAGCGCCTCCGGGTTCATGCCGAGGCCGCGGTCGTGGATCTCCAGGGTGAAGCCGTTGGCGACGCGCTCGCCGTGGACCTGGACGGCGGTGTGCGGGGGCGAGAACACCGTGGCGTTCTCCAGGAGTTCGGCGACGAGGTGGGTGACGTCGGCGACGGCCGGGCCCTCGATGCCGATGCGGGGCAGGCGCCGCACCTCGATGCGCTCGTAGTCCTCGACCTCGGCGACGGCGGCCCGGACGACGTCCATCAGCTGGACGGGCTTGCGCCACTGGCGGGAGGGCGCGGCGCCGGAGAGGATCACCAGGCCTTCGGCGTGGCGGCGCATGCGGGTGGTCATGTGGTCGAGGCGGAAGAGGTCGGCGAGTTCCTCGGTGTCCTCGGTGCGGCGCTCCATGGTGTCGAGGAGGGTCAGCTGGCGGTGCAGCAGCACCTGGTTGCGGCGGGCGAGGTTGACGAAGACCTCGGAGACCCCGCGGCGCAGCTCGGCCTGCTTGACGGCGGCCTCGACGGCGGCGCGCTGGAGGCTGTTGAGGGCCAGGCCGACCTGGCCGACCTCGTCCTTCTCGAACTCCAGGCGGGGCGCCTCGGTCTCCACGTCGACGGTCTCGCCGGCGGCGAGGCGGCGCATCACGCTGGGCAGCCGGACGCCGGAGGCCTCGTGGGCGTCCTTGCGGAGCCGGGAGAGGTCGCGGATGAGGTCGCGGCCGATGCGGACGGACATCACGAGGGAGAAGACGAGGGCGATGAAGCCGAGGACGCCGGCGACCGCGGCCTGGACGAGGACGCCGACCGCGACGGGCTCGACGCGCTTCTGGTAGCGGTCGCCCGCGGCGGTGCCCATGGTGGCGAGGTCGCCGAGGGCCTTGCTCGCGGCCTCGTCCCACTGGGCCGGGGTGACGCGGGGGTTCTTGCCGGCACCGCCGGTGATGAACCGTTCCTCCGCGTCGCGCAGGGCCTTGGTCTGCGCGCCGTTCCAGTACTGCTCGAAGAGCTTGCGGTCGTCGGCGGGCAGGATCGCGAGGTTGAACTCGTACAGCAGGCCGCGGTTGGCGGCGAGGTCGGAGACGTGCCGGACGTCGGTGGCGGCGACGTTGCCGGCGGCGAGGGCGGAGGCGATGACCGCGTCCTCGCGGGAGAGGGCCTCGCGGGCGCGGGTGATGCCGACGAGGGCGCGGCCCTGCTTGTCCATCTCGACGTCCTCCAGCGCGTGGAGGTTCATCAGGAACTCGTAGCAGGGGTCGACGAGCCGGTTGTAGAGGTCCAGGGCCTGGCGGGGGTTGACGGCGCCCTGGTCGACGGAGCGGCGCAGCGCGGTGATGCCCTGGAGGGCTTCGAGGATCGACTTCAGGCGCTGGCGGGTCTGCGGGCCGAGTTCGTCGGAGACCTCGGGGTCGAGGGCGTTCGCGGTGATGGAGCGGACCATCGTGTCGGTCGCGGTGCGGCTCTTGGTGAGCTCGGCGGTGGCGGCGGACTCGCGGGGGTCGCCGAGGACGACCAGGGTCTGGCGGCGTTCCTTCTGGACGACGCGTACGACGTCCTCCATCGGGTAGCCGACCTTTTTGATGACGTACGCGACGTCGAGCAGCTGCACTGCCTGGCGGCCGGTGATGACCGTCGAGAAGCCCCAGAGGGCGGTCAGGGAGACGAGCGGCACCAGGAGCAACGCCACGATCTTCCGGCGGATGGACTTCCCGCGAAAGCGCATGGCCTCCCCAGCCTCCCCCAGCTCAACCCCGTTGTCAGAGGTCGGTGTTCCGTCATTTAAACGGCGTGAGCCTACTACTGCCACGGAGCGGCTTCGCAGGGGTGTCCGGACGTTTTCGGCCTGCCTTCCGGACGAAGATCACCAGTTGTCCGACACTTCCGGTCAAGTCAGGCCCGATATGTGGCAGATGACACTTGGTGGGGCGTCAGCTCCCTTGTTCGGATGGATGGCTGGAATTATGTGTTCCGGGTCCGGTATACGGAACTCTCCGGGTGGTTCCGATCGTCTGACAGACAGGGCGGTGCGGAGCGGGTGGCGCGGGCGCGCAGGGCGGACGCGGGGCGGGGAGTGAGCGGACGATGAAGATGTACGACGAGGACGGTACGGCGGAGGAGGCTCCGGGACGGGGCCTGTGGGTGGAGGAGCCGGCCCGGCGGCGGCGCATGCCTGATCCGGTGCGGTCCTCGGCGGTGCGGGCGGTTCTGATCGTGGCCGTGACGCTGACGCAGGCCACGATCACCTTCTTCCTCGCGCTCACCGGGTCCTGGCTGGCGTTTCCGATGATGCTCATCGGCATAGCGGCGACGATCGTGGCCACCTGGGCGGTGCTGGACGTGTGGATCACCCGGCAGATGTGGAACCAGCGGCACGGCGTCCTGTCGGAGCCGAGCAGCGCGGCGCGCGAGCCGTGGCGGGGCCGCATACCGGGCGGCGAGGGCCACCTCACGGCGCCGGGCCGGGGCTGAGCCCCAGGCACCGGGCCGGGGGGCTCAGCCCCGGCCCGGGAGGGGCGTGCGCCAGCCGGGACGGGGGCGCGGGTCAGGCCGGGACGGGGGCGTGCGCCAGCCGGGACGGGGGCGCGGGTCAGGCCGGGACGGGGGCGTGCGTCAGGCCGGGACGCCGGTTGCCGCGCGGCGGAACATCCGGGTCGCCGTGATCTCCCCGTGGATCGTCTCGCCCTCGGGCGACTGCTGGGGCAGGCCCGGGCGCAGGTGTTCCTCGACGCTGATGTACTTCAGGCCCGCGCGCAGGTCCGCGTCGTTGCGCAGCCGGATGACCAGCGGGAACTCCGCGAGGGCCGTGGTGTCGAAGAGACCGGTGGTGTAAAGCAGCTGGACTCCGAGCGCGTCCGAGACGGCCCTCTGGAGCTCCAGCAGGTAGGTGGCGTTCGCGCGCCCGATCGGGTTGTCCAGGAACAGGGTGCCCGCGTGGCGGTGCTTGTCGCGGCCCCGGTCGTTGCTGCGGAGCGCGGCCATCGTGCAGTAGAGGGCGATGGCGGCGGTGAGCAGCTGGCCGCCGGAGAAGACGTCGCCCATCTGCCCGACGGGGACGCGTTCGGCGCGCAGGACCGCGTCCGGCTTGAGGATCTCGACCGCGATGCCCTTGGGCTCCAGGGCCGCCTGGACCCCGCGCAGCAGCAGGGACATGCCGTCGCGGCGGCCTTCGCCGAAGGCGGCGTTCTTCTTGACGGCCGTGCGGGTGGCCTCGTCGATGACCTCGCCGAGGCGTTCGGTGAGGGTGGCCTGGTCGGGTTCCTCGAAGCGGATCCGCAGGAACTCCTGCCCCGACCACTCCCCGAGGCCCTCGGGGAGCTGGGACAGGCGCTGGGCGGAGCGGAGCGTGGCCAGGGCCGATTCCACCAGGCCGCGCAGCCGGTCGACGATGCTGTCCCGGTTGCGTTCCAGCTGGGCCAGCTCATCGGTCAGGACGCGCAGGCGCGGGGCGAAGGCCGCCGCCCAGGCGGCGGCGTGCTCGGGCAGGGCGGAGGCGGGCAGCTCCCGGATCTGCTGGCGCGCGGGTGTCCGTACCTGCTCGTAGCGGTTGGCGTTGGCGTGGCGGACCAGGACGTCGCCGGCCTCGCGCACCGCGGACTCGGCGGCGGAGAGGTCGGCGGCGCAGGCGCGCAGGGAGCGCCGGGCCTCGGCGGCGGACTGACGGGCCTCCTCCAGGGTGCCGGGGTGGGCCACCGGCTCCTGCTCGTCCTCCGGGTGGGTGTGGTCGCGCAGCAGGTCCCGCAGCAGCGCGGCGGTCTCGTCGAAGCCGCCCGCGCCGTCCTCGGCGGCGCGGTGGGCGCGCAGCAGGTCGGCGTGGGCCGCGCGGGCGGACTCCACGGCGGCGGAGTGCGCGGCGAGCTGGGCGGTGGCGGTGCGCAGCAGGCCCTGGGCCTGCTCGACGTCGGCCGGGACCAGCTCCTCGGGCAGCTCGGTGTGCGCGTCGCCCTCGGCGGGGGCGTGCCGTTCGGCTTCGCCGCGCAGCCGGCCGAGCTGTTCGCTCGCGGTGGAGGCGCGGGACTCCAGCATCTGCACGAGGGCTTCTGCGCGTGCGGCGGCGGCCTGCCGGGAGGGGCCGTCGGCCCCGTCGGTGCCCTCCAGGAGCTGGGCGGCGCGGGTGCGGACCTTGTTGGTGAGCCGGTCGAGTTCGGCGAGGGCGGCGCTCTCGTCGCCTTCGGCCCGGGCCTGCTCGGCGCGCAGGTCGGCGCCGACGCCGACCTTCTCGTAGACCTGGGAGGCGGTGCGGTAGGCCTCGCGGAGGTCGGGCAGCGGCGCCTTGGCGCTGCCGTCGTCCTCGGGGAGCGGGTCGGGGGCTCCGGCGATCTCGGCGCGTTCGGCGCGCAGGGCGCGGGCGGTGCGGCGGGCGTCGTCGGCGGCCCGCTGGGCTGCGCGGCGGTCCTCGTCGGCGGCGCGGGCGCGGTCCAGGCAGGCCTCGGCGCGGGCCTCGGACTCGGCGGCCTCGTCCGCGAGTTCCCGGACCCGGGCCTGCCAGCCGGAGCGTTCGCGCAGACGGTGGGCGAGGCCGGCGAGGGCGTCGGCCGCCCGGCGGGCGCGCTGGGCGGCGTCCTGGCGCTCGTCGCGGACGCGGGCCGCGTCGGCGGCGGCCTCGTCCGCCTCGGCGCGTACGGTACGGGCCTCCGCGAGCTCGGCGTCGGCCTCCTCGGCGAAGTCCCGGGCGGCGGCGGCCTGCTGCGCGAGCTCGGCGAGCCGGCCGGCCGGGCAGCCGGTGCGCCAGGAGGCGAGGCGGGCGGCGAGCTCGCGGTCGCCTGCGAGGCGGGCGGCCAGTTCCCGGATCTCGCTGTCACGTGCGGTGGCCCGGGCGCGCAGCGCCTGGCGCTCCTCGTCGGCGGCGTGCTCGTCGTGCATGGCGGGGTTCGGCGAGACGATGAAGACGCTGGACACGGCGGAATCGGCGTCCACGGGCGTGGCCGGCGCCAGGAGGGCGGCGGCCGTGCCGACCGCGACGGTGGAGCGGGGCAGCAGGGCGGCGCCGGAGAGCACCTCGCGGGCCCGGGCGTGGGTGTCGGGGTCGGTGATGACGACGCCGTCGACGAGCTCGGGGCGGGCCGCGAGGACGGCGGCGTGGTCGGCGGGGTCGACGGCCTGGGCGAGGTAGCGCCAGCCCGGCAGGGCCGGGATGCCGTGCTCGCCGAGGTACTCGACGGTGGCCAGGACGTCGGGGCCGGGCGGCAGCAGGCCCCCGTCGCCGAGGGCGCCGAGGATGCGGGCGTCGTCGGCGGCGGCGGTGCGCAGCTCGAACAGGTGGCGTTCGGCGGCGGCGACGGTGTCGCCGAGCAGTTCGCGGAGGGTGTCGGCGTTGCGGTCGAGGTCCTCGGCCGAGAGCCGTCCGGCGGCGGTGGTGGCGCCGGGCTGGGCCGCGCCCTGCGCGCCGCCGTGCGCCGGCACGGGCTGCCCGGGCGCGTGGTCGGCGGAGCCGGGGGCGGCCGGCCCGCCGCCGGCCGTCTGCCGGGCTCCGGCTGGCGTACCAGGTGCTGCGGCGGCGGCTGCGGTTTCGGCGGCCCGGCCTTCACGCGGGTGCGGGAGGAACGTCTCGGGGACCGACGGGAGGCCGAGCAGCTCCGCCAGGCGCGGGGACGCGGCCAGCGCGTCGGCGGCGCGGTGCTCGGCCGCGTGGGCGGCCTCCGCCGCGTCGGCGGCGTCGGCGGCGCGGGCGGCGGTGAGTTCGGCGCGGGACTCCGCGGAGGCGGCCTCGCGTGCGGCCTCGGCGGCACTGCGGGCGGCTTCGCGGGACTCGTCCCAGGCGGCCACGGCGGTCTTCTCGGCGTCGCTGGCTGCGAGCGCGGCGCGGGCCGGGTCGGCGTCGGGCGCGGTGTCGTCGAGCCAGCCGGCGCGGACGGCGTCGGCGGTCTCCTGCTCGACCTCGGCGAGGCGGGTGCGCAGGTGCTCGGCCTCGCTGCGGGCGCGCTGGGCCGCGGTGGCGGCGGCGGTGGCGTCGCGGTGGGCGCTCTCGCCGACGGCCTGGAGCTCGGCGGAACGCTCCTCCTCCTCGTTGGCGGCCCGCTCGCCCTGCTCGGCGGCGGTGTGCAGGGCCCGTACGAGCTCGGCGGCGGCCGTGGCGCGGGCGGCCAGCGCGGGGGCGGCGTCGCGTTCGGCCTCGCGGATCGCGGCGGCCACGCGGGTGGAGCGGTCGGCGGCGGCACGGTGGCGCAGCACGGTCTCGGCGGCCTGCCACGCGGCGTGCAGGGTGCGGGCTTCGAGGAGCTCGCGGCGCTGGGCGGCGGCGGCCCTGTCGGCGACGGTCAGGGCCAGGGAGGCGTGCCGGTAGGCGAGTTCGGCGGAGACGGCGGCGCTGCGGGCGCGCTGGGACTCGGCCGAGGTGACCTCGTGGGCGGCGCCGGTGACGCGCTGGGCGAGGTCTGCGGCGCGGCCGCGTTCCTCGGTGGCGCGGGCGGACAGCCGGCGGGCGAGGGTGCGCGTGCGGCGCTCGGCGCCGGCGTGGACGTCGCGCAGCCGGGAGCGGGTCCCGGCGGCTTCCACGATCCGGTTGAGCAGCTCCACCGAGCCGGCGGTGAAATCGCGTTCGGCCATGAGCTCGGCGCGGCGTCCGAGCTTGTTGCCGAAGCCGTGGACCAGGTCGGCGAGGCCGTCGGTGTCGCGGGTGTCGGTGACCGCGCGCAGCAGGAGGTCCGTGAAGTCGGAGTCCTTCTTGACCGCGAAGAGGCCGGCGGCCTCACCCTCGTCGGCGTTCATCTCGCGCTGGTAGCGGAAGAGTTCGGGGTCGAGGCCGAGTTCGGTGAGGTGCTCGTTCCAGCGGTCGTGGATCTCCTCCCAGTACACCTCCAGGTGCGGGTACGCCTTGCCGGCCTCGGTGATCGCGTCGCGGAAGCCCTTCATGGTGCGGCGGCGGCCCTGGGCGCCGGAGGCTCCCTCGACGGGCGGGCGGACGGCGGTGGCCTCGGCGACGGGGAGGTTGTCCAGGCTCAGGCCCGGGCCGGGACGGAAGGAGTACCAGGCCTCGGCGAACTTGCGGGGATCGTTGGAGACCTGGCGGCCGCGCCACTCGCTGACCTTGCCGACGACGACGCACTCGCCGGTCTGGGTGTGCTGCCACTCCAGGGCGACGTGCCCGCAGTCGTCGGCGAGCAGGAACTTGCGCAGGACGCCGGAGCTGGCGCCGCCGAGGGTGTTGCGGTGGCCGGGGAGCATCACCGAGAAGATCAGCTTGAGCAGGACGGACTTGCCGCCGCCGTTCTCCAGGAAGAGCACGCCGGCGGGCGCGGGCCGCCGGGGCGGTCCGGTGGGCTCCTCCTCGAAGAACTCCGCCTGGGTGGGCGCCGGATGGGGCACCGGCTCGCCGACTCCGCGCAGGTCGAGCACGGTGTCGGCGTAGCGCGCGCCGGCGGGCCCGATGGAGTAGAGGCGGATCCGGGACAGCTCGTACATGGCGGCGGACTCTCGTTGCTTCTCGGTGTGTCTCGTCAGGGAGGACGGGGGCGGGGGGCTCAGGCGTGGAAGGGCAGGCCGGCGTCGGCCGCGAGCTCCAGGTCGTCGCCCTCGGGCGGCGGCAGGAGGGTGGCGGAGCCGTCGCTGACGGGGACCACGCCGAGTTCCAGGAGTTCGGCCATGGCCGCCGTGCCCGCCATGTCGCGGACCTGGAGCTGGTAGCGGGGGGTGGTGCGGTAGGTGCCGCCCGCGTCGTCTCCGGTGCGCTGGAGGAACCCGGAGTCGGTGAGGAAGGCGGCGGCCTTGCCGACGATGCCGGTGGTGGAGCCGGCGAGGCGGCGGGCGTCCTTGGTGGCGCCGGTCGCGCTGCGGCGGGCGTAGACCCGCCAGGCGGCTTCCAGGCCGGGAGCGTCGGAGGCGGGGTCGGTGTTCTCGCCGAGCTCCTCGGCGCGCTCTTCGAGGCGGCGGCAGGTCTGCCGGACGAAGGCGTCGACTCCGTTGACGGTGACGCGGCCGATGTAGCCGTCGTCGGCGAGGTCCTCGGGGCGGGGGAAGGCGAGGGCGGCCACGGCGAGGTGGGCGAGGCCGTGGAGGAAGCGGTCGCCGCCGTCGGCGGAGGTGCGGCGGGCGTAGTCGCCCATGCGGACGGCGAAGACGGAGTCCTCGTCGGCGGCGACGGCCATCCCGGCGCGGGGGGACACCTCCAGGACGACGAGCCCGAGGCCGGTGGCGACGGCGTCGGCGAGCCGTCCGAAGCCGGGGTCCTCGCGGTAGCGGCGCAGCAGCTCGGCGTACTCGGCGTCACGGGCGGGCTGCAGCTTGGGCTGGAGCCCGAAGCCGACGAGCCGGGCCGCGTCGGCGGCGTCGGCCGGGGTGAGGGACCCTCCGGGGGCGGGGGCGGCGGGCGCGACGGGAGCCGACGGCGTGTCGGTCTCGCTCCACGCGGGGTGCCGCTCGCTCCACGCGGGGTGCTCGGCGTGGTGGTCGCTCACGGGTGGGTCTCCTCGGTGGTGCGGGGGTTCCGGGTACGGGTCCGGCTGGGGTGCGCGGCCGCGTCGGCCGACGCGGCGGGGTGATGGGCCCGCGGGGCGGGCGGGCCCGTCCGGGCATGGGGCGGCGGCGCGTGCCCCGCACCGGGCGCGGCGTGGGCCCGTCCGGGCGAGCCCGCGGGCGCGGTCATGCCGACTCCGAGCGGTCGGCGGCCATGCCCGCCGCGTCCAGGAGTGCCGTGCCGACGATCAGGTCGGCGCCGCCGAACTCCGGGTCGTCGAGCCGTGTGCCGTCGTCCACCGCGAACAGCAGCCGCTCCTCGCCCTGTCGGTACGCCGTGCCGACGGCCGGGCTCGCCGCGTGGACGGCCAGCAGGGCCACCAGGTACGGCAGGTCGGGGTCCTCGCGGCGGGCCTCGGCGAGCAGGCCGGAGAGCCGGCGCGGGGCGTCGTGCGGCAGGTCCAGGAGCCGGGTCGCGGCGGCGAGCTGCTCCTCGCTGAAGCGGCTGTCGTCCGGGGTGGCGATGAGGTCCGGCTCGGGCATCTCGGCTCCGAGGTGCTCGCGCTCCACGGGCGGGGTGAGGAGGATGTCCACCAGGTCGGCGATCCGCACGGAGACGGGGGTGCGCAGTCCGGTGCCGGCGGCGAAGAAGGCGTCGGTGACCCGGGTGGCCTGGTGCACGGGGAGCGGCAGCAGGGGGGCGACGAGCTGGCCGTACAGGTCGATCCCGGAGCGCGGGGCGGGCGCGGCGAAGGCCTGGCGGTCCTGCTCGGCGCGGAAGAGCGGGCCGGCGTCCAGCAGCCGCGACTGGAGCTGGGTGTGGCGGCGGATGCAGTCCTTGACGATGTCGACGAGCTCGGCGGCGCGGCGCTTGTTCTCGGGGTCCTCGGCCTCGTCGCGGGCCTTGCGGATGTTGGTGAGGATCGCGTTCTCGTGCCGGTAGCGGTCGGCGACGTGGTCGAGGGCCTCCGCGATCATGTCCGGGACGGCCTGGAGCCAGTCCACGGCGCGGACGTTGCGCCGGGTGGCGTCGAGGGTGCGGCGCAGGGTCTCGGCGTACTGGACCGTCCGGTAGCGGGCCTGCTCGGCGGCGAGCTGGGCGTCGGCCAGCCGGCCCCGGCTGATCAGCACCTCCAGCTTGACCTCGGCGGCGATCTGGGCGCTGGTGACGTCCGTGTCGAGGGCACCGACGAGGACGTTGACCGCCTCGTCGGTGGTGCGCAGGTACACCGCGCCGCCGTGGCCGGGGACCTCTTCGACCAGCTTGAAGTCGTAGTCCCGGCGGACGTACACCCCGTCGGGGCCGAAGGTGCCGTAGATGGCGCGGAAGCCCCGGTCCACGCTGCCGACGTTGATCAGGTTCTCCAGGACCCACCGGGCGACCCGCTCGTGCTCGGCGGCCGGCCGCTCGGGGGCCTGCGCGGCGACGCGCGGCAGCAGCCGGACCACTATCTGCTCGTGGTCGGCGCCGGTGTCGAAGTCCATGTTGAGGGTGACCAGGTCGATCGCGGACAGCGCGACCTCCGCCATCGCGTAGACCCCGTACTCGCCGGCCAGGTTGGCCTTGCGGACGTCGAGGTCGTGGAGCGGGGCGGTGCAGGCCAGGGCGCGGAGCCGCCGGGCGAGGCCCTCGTCGGCGGCCGGGCCCGGCGCCGGGGACGGAAGGGGTTTCGCCGGGGCTGGGAGAGTCACGACGGAAAGAGTAGGCGGTGTCACGGACAACAACCCAAACGGCACGGTTTCCGCCGGACCGTCCCCGGCGAGGGGCGGATCGGCGCGGCCGGGCGGCGCGGGGCTGCTCTACGCTCACCGCATGGCTTCCATGATCACACCTCTGATCGACCTGAACGCCGACCTCGGCGAGGGCTTCGGACGCTGGACGCTGACCGACGACGCGGCCCTGCTGTCGGTGGTCACGAGCGCCAACGTGGCCTGCGGGTTCCACGCGGGCGATCCCTCGATCATGCGCCGGGTCTGCGGGCTGGCCGCCGAGCGGGGCGTGCGGATCGGGGCGCAGGTCTCCTACCGGGACCTGGCCGGCTTCGGGCGGCGGTCGATGGACGTGCCGGCCGGGGAGCTGGCGGCCGAGGTGGCCTACCAGATCGGGGCCCTGGAGGTGTTCGCGCGGGCGGCCGGATCCCGGGTGTCGTACGTGAAGCCTCACGGTGCGCTGTACAACCGCACCGTGCACGACGCGGACCAGGCCGCGGCCGTCGTCGCCGGGGTCCGGCTGGCCGCCGGTGAGGCCGGGCTCCCGGTCCTCGGCCTGCCCGGGTCGCTGCTGCTCGCGGCCGCCGGGGACGCCGGGCTGGAGGCCGTGCCGGAGGCCTTCGCGGACCGTGCGTACACCCCGCTCGGCACCCTGGTCCCGCGCGGGGAGCCGGGGGCGGTGCTGCACGATCCGGACGCCGTGGTCGGGCGGGCCGTGCGGATGGCCGCCGAGCGGACGGTGACGGCCTCGGACGGCTCCCCGGTGGCGGTGCCCGCGCGCTCGCTGTGCCTGCACGGGGACACCCCGGGGGCGGCGGTGCTGGCCCGGCGGGTGCGGGAGGCGCTGGAGGGGGCCGGGGTGCGGGTGGAGGCCTTCGCGTGAGGTCCCTGGTCGTGGGGCGGGAGGCCCTGCTGGTCGAGGTGGATTCCGCAGGGGAGGTGGCCGCGCTCCACGCCGAGCTGCTGCGCCGGCGGGACGCGGGCGAGCTGGGGGGCGTACGGGAGGTCGTGCCGGCCGCGCGGACCGTACTGCTGGACGGCGTACGGGAGCCGGGCGTGCTGGCGGAGCGGATCGCGCGCTGGGAGGTGCCGCCGCTCGCGGAGACCGAGGGGCCGCTGGTCACCGTCCCGGTGCGGTACGACGGCCCGGACCTGGCGGAGGTGGCGGGCGCCTGGGGCGTCGCGGAGCGGGAGGTCGCGGGGCTGGTCGGGGGGATCGTCTTCCGGGTGGCCTTCTGCGGGTTCGCGCCCGGCTTCGGCTACCTGACGGGGCTGCCCGAGCGGCTGTGGCTGCCCCGGCGGGCGACGCCCCGCACGGCGGTGCCGGCGGGGTCGCTGGCGCTGGCCGGGGAGTACGCGGGGGTCTACCCGCGCTCCTCGCCCGGCGGCTGGCAGCTGATCGGGTCGACCGGCGCGGTGCTGTGGGACCCGGCGCGGGAGCCGGCCGCGCTGTTCGCGCCCGGCGTGCGGGTGCGGTTCGTCGAGGAGGCGGGGGCGTGAGCGCGGGCGTGAACGGGGGCGCCGGCGGGCTGCTGGTGCTGCGGGCGGGCGCGCTGACCACCGTCCAGGACCTGGGCCGGCCCGGGTACGCGCACCTGGGCGTCCCCCGGTCGGGGGCGCTGGACACGGCCGCGCACGCCCTGGCCAACCGGCTCGTCGGCAACCCGGCGGGGGCCGCCACCCTGGAGACCACCCTCGACGGCGTGCGGCTGCGCGCACTGGCCCCGGTGACGGTGGCGGTGACGGGCGCTCCCTGTGCCGTACGCGTCTGCGGGCGCCCGGTGGCCTGGGGTGCGCCGGTGTGGCTGCGCGCGGGGGCGGAGCTGGACGTGGGCCGGGCGGAGTCCGGGCTGCGCGGCTACGTCGCGGTGCGGGGAGGCATCGCTGCGCCGGCGGTGCTGGGGAGCCGCGCGACGGACCTGCTGTCGGGGCTCGGGCCGCCGGTGGTGGCGGCCGGGGCGGTGCTGCCGGTGGGCGCGCCGGGCCCGGATCCGGTGCCGGGGGCGGACGCCGTGGCGCCCCCCGGCCCGCCGACGTCGGAACTGGTGCTCCCGCTGCGGCTCGGCCCGCGGGCCGACTGGTTCACGGCGGCTTCGCTGGCCGCGCTGCTGTCCTCGGCCTACCGGGTGTCCCCGGTGTCGAACCGGATCGGCCTGCGGACGGAAGGGGGCCCGGCGCTGGCCCGCGCCCGGGGCGGGGAGCTGCCGAGCGAGGGCATGGTGCTGGGGGCGGTGCAGGTGCCGCCGGACGGGCTGCCGGTGGTGTTCCTGGCCGACCATCCCGTGACGGGCGGCTACCCCGTGGTGGGGGTGGTCCCGCCGGGCCCCGCCCTCGACGCCGCCGCGCAGGCCCGCCCCGGGCTCCGGCTGCGGTTCGTCCCTTACTGAGGCGCCGCTCCTTCTTCACGCGCCGCTCACACCGCTGCGTCGGCCTCCGGCCGTGGGCCGGCCGGGCGGGGTCGGTGCCCGTGGCGGGGGCCGGTGGGTCGGGTGCGGCGGTGGGCCGCTGCGCAGGGCTGGGGTCCCCTGCCCGCCCTTCGCCCGTTCCCCGGGCTGCGCCAGGACCCCTCGGGGGGGCTCCCCCCCCCCACCCCCGCGCCTCAAACGCCGGCGGGGCTGGATTTCAAGCAGCGACATTCCAGCCCGCGCAGCGGCGGCCCGCCCACACCGGGTACCCCGCACCCGGCCGGGCAGCACCCGCGCCCACCGCGTCCGGCGGCGGAGCCCCGGGACCGGGGCAGAGCCCCGGGGGCTACACCGCCGATTCCGGGGTGATGCGGCTGCGGACCGCCGACTGGACGTCTTCCTCCTCCGCCGGGTCCGCCGCCAGGCGGCGCAGGCGGGGGGCGACGCGGGCGTCGGCGGTCTCGGCGTGGCGGGCCGCGACCTCGCGGGTGGTCTCCTCGCAGTCCCAGAGGCACTCGACGGCGAAGCCCGCCGCGAAGGTGGGGTCGGTGGCGGCCAGGGCGCGGGCCGCGCGCCCGCGCAGGTGGGAGGAGGCCGTCTCGCGGTAGACGTGGCGCAGGACCGGGGCCGCGCAGCCGATGGAGAGCCGGCCCGCTCCGTCGACCAGGGCGAAGAGGCGGACCGAGTCCGGGCCCGAGCCGCGGACGGTGTTGCGGAGGGCTCCGAGGACCAGCGCGGCGTCGTCGGCCCCGCCGAGGGCGGCGAGGAGGGCGGCGGCGGCCGCTCCGAGGGCGTCGGGGCGGTGGACCCACAGGCGGGCCCGTTCGACGGCGGCGGGGCCGCACATGCGCTCGTACGCGGCCACGGCGGGTTCGTCGCCGGCGGCTTCGATGAGGTCGAGGACGGCCGGGTTCTCCGGTTCGGCGAGGACCAGGTAGTGCAGGGCGGTGGCCCGGGCGGCTTCGCCGCAGGCTCCGGCGGCGGCCGCGAGGATGGCGGGGCGGTCCTCGGGTGCGGCCACGGCGGCGAGGCAGCGCGCCGCGGGCACGTGCAGGGGGGTGCCCCGGCGCAGCCCGTCGGCGGCCCAGTCGAAGACGGCCTGGACGCCCCAGCCGGGACGGGGGCCGCTGGGGGTCATCTGGCGCTGCCAGCGGTCGAAGGAGCCCTGCCGGCGGGCCGCGCGCAGGCGTTCCGCGTAGGCGGGCAGTTCCTCCCACAGGGCCCACGGGCGGGGCTCGTAGGCGTCGCGGACGGCGGCGGCCAGCCGCGCCTCGCCGTCGGCGGTGGCCGGGAAGCGGGCGAGGACGGGGGCGGCGAGGGAGCGCAGTCCGGCGTCGTCGTCGCGCAGGGCGAGTTCGTCGAGGGCCCAGGCCCAGTTGGCCCCCGAGGCCGCGTAGCGGCGCAGCAGCATGAGGGCGTCGTCGCGGCCGTACGAGGCCAGGTGGCCGAGGACGGACAGGGCGAGGCCCGTCCGGTGGTCCTCTTCGTCGACGAGGTCGTCGGCGCTGAAGAGGTGGGCCTCGATCTCGCCGAGGGGGCCGTCGAGGTCCAGGTACAGGCGTGCGTAGTACAGGGAGCGGTTCTCGACCTGCCAGTCCTGGCGCGGGTCGCTGAGCACGCACTGGTTGAGTGCCGCGAGGGCCTCCGGCCTGGGCGCGGCGAGGGCGTGCAGCGTGCCGTCGCCGCGGCCCCGCTGGAGGAGCCCGAGCAGGGTGCCGCTCGGCGCTATGACTGGTTCGAACATGGGAATGGCCTCAAATCAAGCTGGGGACGCGACCGGGAATCGGGATTCACAGAGCCGCGTAACAGCATGTGAGGACGTCCGCCGTCTGGTTCCGCTCGATGTAGACCATTGCCTTCTCACTCTCGTCGGTGCTTCGCGACCACGGCGGCCGGTGCGGCAGGGGTGGGTGTGGACACCCTTCGTGTCCAGCCCGCTCCTGCCCGTCCGTCATGTCCGCGAATCGAATCCGACGCCATGATGACCCAGGCGGTTTGTGCGCCGCGACCACATTTAAGGGCGCCGTGACCAAGCCGTGAGGTGGCGGGGCCGTCCGTGCCGGGCGGCGCACGGGAAAAAGCGGACTACTCGGCTCCGAAGAGTTCCAGCAGGTCGGTCTTGTTGAACATGCGGGCGGTGTCGACGGCGGAGGGCGTTCCGGCGGCGGGGTCGGCACCGCCGGCGAGCAGCGCGCGGATGACGGCCTCCTCACCCTTGAAGACGGCCCCGGCGAGGGGGGTCTGGCCGCGGTCGTTGGCGCGGTCGGCCTCGGCCCCGTGCTCCAGCAGGACGGTGACGGCCTCGGCGTGGCCGTGGTAGGCGGCGAGCATGACGAGGGTGTCGCCGCGGTCGTTGGTGAGATTGGCCGGAACTCCGGCGTCCAGGTAGGCGGCCAGCATCGCGGCCTCACCCTGACGGGCGAGGTCGAAGATCTTGCCGGCCAGTTCGACGACGTCCTCGTCGGGGGCGTCCTGCTGCTCGCTCATCGGTCGTACCGCCTTTCGTTCTCCGGCTCGCCGGGCCGTGGGCCCCTCCCGCCTCCGGAAGGAGTTTCCCCAGGCCGGGAGGGCAGCGCGGGGCACGGCGCCGCGTCCGTACGGGTGAATCGCCAGGGTAGCGCCCGCTGCGGCACATGACGGGGCCGGTCCGAGGCAAGGATGCCTGGCGTCGGCACCGCCGACACCCAGGGCGCCGGGCGCGCCAGCCGAGAGCGTCCGGTCAAGTGAAAAAAGCCAGGATTCACCCGTATGCACCTTTTATCGCATTGATACTTCCTGTGAGCCTGGAACAACTGATGGTGACCGTAACCACCCACCAGGAGCCTCGACTCATCAGGAGTACGTCACATGGTCCTGTCCATCTCAGGTGTCGTCCTGCTCGGCATCATCTGCTTCCTGTTCTTCAAGAAGGACGGGATGAAGCTCACGCACGCGTTCGTCTGCGCGCTCTTCGGCTTCTTCCTGGCCGGCTCCGCCATCGCCCCGAGCATCACGGCCAGTACGGCCAGCCTCGCGAGCCTGCTCGGCGGGATCAAGCTCTAGCCCCGCCCGGATCCGGCCCGTACGGCCCACGATCGGGCCCGCGGCCTCGGCCCCTGGGTTCCCGCCCAGCCCGCAGCGCCCGGGCCCTGACGCCACAGTCCCGCACCACCACGACTCCAGGAGACGACCGTGGCCCGGCGCCCACTCCCCCGCATCCTCAGCAGCGGCAGCGCGTCGCTCACCCGGGGCCGCGACCTCGCCCGCACGGCTGCCGACAACGCCACCGACGTGCTCCACCCGCTGATCGTCATCGGACGCGGACTGCGCGTCCTGGCCTCCGCCGGGCGGCGCAGATGGGCCGCGACCCCGAAGGACAAGCGCGGTCCGGCGCTGTTCCTCGGGGCCGCCTGCGTGCTCGTGGTCGCGATCGTCCCCTACGGCCCCCTCGCCGCCCTGATCACCGTCATGGCGGCGGCCGCCTGGCACGGACGCGACCGCTCCCCGGCCGCGTCCGGGCCGGGCGACGCCGAGGCCGAACGGCTGCGCTCGCTGTACGAGGCGCTCGTGCCGTACTTCTCGGCGCCGGAGGACCCCAGCCCGCTGTTCGCGCACGGCGGGGCCTGGGAGGAGGCCTTCAGCGGATACGAGTTCGACGAGGCGGGCCGCGTCAGCCGGCTGCGCATCCGCTACCCGGCCTACTTCACCGACGGCGAGACCGCCTCCCGGGCCCGGATCGAGGCCCTGCTGCACGCCAAGTCCGGGCGCGGCCGGGAGTACCTCTTCGACTGGGACGAGGAGGGCAACCAGCTCGACCTGCGGGTGCTGGCGGCGCTGCCCACCGACATCGCCGCCCAGCCCTTCGTGACCTCCCCGGGCGAGACCGTCCTCGGCTTCACCGATCCCGGCGGCGTGCGGCGCACCGTGCCCGTGCTGGAGGGCGAGGAGCCGGCCGACGTGCCGCCCGTCATCTGGCGGACCGGCCCCCGCTCCGCCGAACCGCACCTGCTGGCCGTCGGCCAGCCCGGCAGCGGCACCTCCACCCTGCTGCGCTCGATCGCCCTCCAGGCCCTGCGCCAGGGCGGCGACGTGATGATCGTCGAGGGCGGCGGCAGCGGCGAGTACGCCTGCCTGACCGGCCGCGCCGGGGTCCTCGCCGTCGAATGCGGCCCCAGCGGGGCGCTGGCCACCGTCGAGTGGGCCGCGCACGAGACCGAGCGGCGCCTGATCGCCACGCACCGGGCGCGCGAGGCGGGGCGCCCGGCGCCCGAGGACTCGCGGCGGCCGCTGTGGATCCTGCTCGACCGGCCCAGCGTGCTCGCGCACCTGGCGGCGGCCGACGGGCGTCCCGATCCCCTCGCCCAGCTCCAGGTTCCGCTGCGGCACGGACGCGCCGCGCACGTCACCGTCGTGGTCGCCGAGCACTTCGACCACCTGGAACTGCTGAACGACGCCGTCTGGCAGCACACCCGCGCCCGGGTCGTGCTCGGGCCGGCCCCCGTCCAGCAGGTCGCCGACGTGCTGGGGCTGCCCCCGCACACCACCCCGCCCCCGCAGCTGCCGCCGGGCCGGGGGTACGCGCGGCTCGGCACGGGTCCCGTGCACCGGCTCCAGGTGCCCGCCACCCCGGACCCGTACGACGACGCCTCGCACCCCGCGTACCGCCAGGCGGTGCTGGACCTGCTGCCCGAGCGGCAGGCACCCGGCCCGGTCGGCGCGGGCCCGGCGGCCCCGTCCAGGCCGCTCCAGGTGCAGCCGCAGCCCTCCTCGATCGACGCCTCGGAGATCCCGGAGGTCCCCGCCGAGACGCCGTAGGCCGCCCTCCCCGCGCCCGCCCGGGCTACGCGACGAAGGTGCGCGGCGGCTCCGCCCCGCTGCCGCCCGCTCCGGTGGCGACCAGCCGGGCCGCCGCCGCCAGGCGGGCGGCGGCCTCCTCGGCCACCGGCCCGCCGACCGTGAACGGCAGCCGGACGTAGCCCTCGAAGGCCCCGTCCACCCCGAACCGGGGCCCCGAGGGGACGCGGACGCCGACCCGCTCCCCCACCTCGGCCAGCCGGGACCCGGACAGCCCGCCCGCCCGGGCCCACAGGGTGAGCCCGCCGTCCGGCACCTCGAACTCCCAGTCGGGCAGTTCCCGGCGCACCGCCGCGACGAGCGCGTCCCGGTTGTCCCGGGCCTGGCCGCGGCGCATCCCGACGGCCTCCTCCCAGCCCCCGGTCCGCATCAGCCAGTTCACCGCGAGCTGCTCGAGCACCGGCGTCCCGAGGTCGGCGTACGCCCGCGCCGCGACCAGGCTGCGGATGATGTCGGGGGCCGCCCGGACCCAGCCGATCCGCATCCCCGCCCAGAAGGCCTTGCTGGCGGAGCCGACGGTGATCACGGTGGACCCCGCGGGGTCGAACGAACAGACCGGGCGGGGCATCGCGAGGTCCGGGTCCAGCTGGAGTTCCGCCATGGTCTCGTCGGCGATCAGCACGGTGCCCGCGGACCGGGCCGCCTCGACCATCGCCCGGCGCTTGTCCTCGGAGGCCAGGGCCCCGGTCGGGTTGTGGAAGTCGGCGACGACGTAGGCGAGGCGGGGGGCGGAGTCGCGCAGCACCTGCCGCCACACGTCCATGTCCCAGCCGGTCAGCCCCGTCCCCATCGCGACGGGCACCAGGCGGGCCCCGGCGGCGCGCATCAGCTGGAGGATGTTGGCGTAGGAGGGCGACTCCACGGCGATCCGCTCGCCCCGGCCCGCGAAGAGGCTGCAGATGGCGTCTATGGCGCCCATCGCCCCGGTCGTCACCATGATCTGCTCGGGCATGGTCGGGATGCCCCGCTCGGTGTAGCGGTCGGCGAGCATCCGGCGCAGGGCCGGCAGGCCCGCCGGGTAGTCCCCGTGGGTGTGCGCGTAGGGCGGGAGTTCCTCCAGGGCGCCCTGGACGGCCTTGGTCAGCCAGGGTTCGGGGGCCGGGAGGGCGGCGCAGCCGAGGTCGATCATCGAGCCGAGGGACTCGGGCGGCAGCGGCTCCAGGCCGCGCGCCGGGAGCGGGTTCCCGGCCGGTACGGAGGTCCAGCTGCCCGCGCCCCGGCGGGATTCCAGGAAGCCCTCCCCGCGCAGTGCCTCGTAGGCGGCGGCGACGGTGGTGCGGCTCAGCGCCAGGGCCACGGCCAGCTCCCGTTCGGCGGGCAGCCGGGCGGCGACGGGCACGCGGCCCTCCAGGACGAGCAGCCGGATGCCGTCGGCCAGGGTGCGGTACGCGGGGGCCTTGCGGGCACCGGGCGGCGCGGGCCGGTCCTGCTGGGAGCCGATGAGCCGGGCGAGCTGCGCGGCACCGACCGCTGAGGTCCACTGAGCCATGGCGTCCGGTCCACCTTCGTCGAATTGGCCCCGTCGAGCGGGTTCCGGGGCCGGTATTGGATTGGTTCCGCCCAAGACTTTCATGCCGCGGTCCCTTCCGGCCAGGGGGGTGACTCAGGGGCCCTCGGGAGCGTCCGGAACACGGGCGTTCACCCCGCGGCCACGTCCCCGCTCCCGTGCCGCTCCCGTGGGCCGGAACGCAGGGGGCATACTTCCGCCGTGACCCACGTACGCCACCGGCACCCCTACCTCGACCACCCGGCTCCGATCCCCTTCGCCCACCGGGGCGGGGCCGCGGACGGCCTGGAGAACACCGCGGCCGCCTTCCGCAGGGCCGCGGGGGCGGGCTACCGGTACTTCGAGACCGACGTGCACGCGACGGCGGACGGGAAGCTGGTGGCCTTCCACGACGCCACCCTGGACCGGGTCACCGACACGAGCGGCAGGATCCGGGAGCTGCCCTGGAGCCGGGTGCGGGAGGCCCGGGTGGCCGGGACCGAGCCGCTGGCGCTCTTCGAGGACCTGCTGGAGGAGTTCCCCGACGCCCGCTGGAACGTGGACCTGAAGGACGAGTCGGCCCTGCACCCGCTGGTGAACCTGATCGCCCGGGCCAGGCTCTGGGACCGGGTGTGCGTGGGCTCCTTCTCGGAGAGCCGGGCGGCCCGGGCGCAGAAGATCGCCGGGCCCCGGCTGGCGACCTCGTACGGGGTGCGCGGGGTGGTCGGGCTGCGGCTGCGCTCCTTCGCGATCCCGGCGGCCCTGCGGGTGGGGGCCGTGGCCGCTCAGGTCCCGGAGACCCAGGCGGGCATCCGGGTGGTCGACCGGCGCTTCGTACGGACCGCGCACGAGCGGGGACTCCAGGTGCACGTGTGGACCGTAAACGAACCGGAACGCATGGAGGCTCTCCTCGACCTGGGTGTCGATGGCATCATGACCGACCGGATCGACATCTTGCGCACGGTGCTGGACCGGCGCGGAGCCTGGGCCTGACACGGCCGGGCCGCCGCGCGGGCGCCCCGGGACCGCGCGGTACGGGGACCAGCGAGGGGGCTCTCGAATGAGCGCGCAGACAACGGACGGGGCGGAGCCCGGGGCCGAGGACGGCAGACCGTCCGCCGCGGCGGACGCCGCGCGCAAGCGCGAACAGCGCGGGTGGTACTTCTACGACTTCGCCGTGTCGGTGTACTCGGCGAGCGTGCTGACGGTGTTCCTGGGCCCCTATCTGACCTCGGTGGCCAAGGCCGCCGCGGACGCCGAGGGCTACGTGCACCCGCTGGGCATCCCGGTGCGGGCCGGTTCCTTCTTCGCGTACTCGGTGTCGGCCTCGGTGATCCTCGCCGTGCTGCTGATGCCCCTGGCGGGGGCGGTCGCGGACCGGACGGGGCGCAAGAAGCCGCTGCTGGCGGTGGCCGCGTACACGGGTGCCACGGCGACGGCGGGCATGTTCTTCCTCGGCGGTGAGCGCTACCTGCTGGGCGGGTTCCTGCTGGTCGTCGCGAACGCGTCCCTGTCGGTGTCGATGGTGCTCTACAACGCCTACCTGCCGCAGATCTCCACCCCGGACGAGCGGGACACGGTCTCCTCGCGGGGCTGGGCCTTCGGGTACACGGCGGGCTCGCTGATGCTCGTGATGAACCTCGCGCTCTACCTGGGCCACGACACCTTCGGCCTCTCCGAGAGCGAGGCGGTACGGGTCTGCCTCGCCTCGGCGGGCCTGTGGTGGGGGGCCTTCGCCCTGATCCCGCTGCGCCGGCTGCGGGACCGGGCCGTGGTCCGGGAGGGGGGCGGGGCGCCGGCCGTGAGCGGCTGGAAGCAGCTGGTGGCCACCTTCAAGGACATGCGGCGCTATCCGCTCACCCTGTCCTTCCTGCTGGCGTACCTGATCTACAACGACGGAGTGCAGACCGTGATCTCCCAGGCCTCGGTCTACGGCTCGGAGGAGCTGGAGCTGGAGCAGGGCACGCTGATCGGCGCGGTGCTGCTGGTCCAGGTGCTGGCGGTGGCGGGCGCGCTGGGGATGGGCCGGCTGGCGCGGACGTACGGGGCCAAGCGGACGATCCTCGGGTCGCTGGCGGCGTGGGCGCTGACGCTGGCGGCGGGGTACTTCCTGCCGGCCAAGACGCCGGTGTGGTTCTTCGCACTGGCCGCGATGATCGGGCTGGTGCTGGGCGGCAGCCAGGCGCTGTCGCGCTCGCTGTTCTCGCACCTGGTGCCGCCGGGCAAGGAGGCCGAGTACTTCTCCGCGTACGAGATGAGCGACCGGGGGCTGAGCTGGGTGGGACCGCTGGTCTTCGGCCTGACGTACCAGGTCACGGGCAGCTACCGGGACGCGATCATCTCGCTGGTGGTCTTCTTCGCACTGGGTTTCGTGCTGCTGGCGAGGGTGCCGGTGCGGCGCGCGGTGGAGGCGGCGGGCAATCCTGTTCCCGTACGCCTCTGAAGCGCGGATCGGGGCCCGGGCGGGCCCGGATCCGGCCCGTCCGCCGCCCGTCGAAAACCCGGACTCACGAACGAATACCGAACGAATTTCGACGTTGCGGCAAAGGGCCGGTAGTGTACGCCTTTGGCCTGCCAGGCGGACCGTTACTGCGCGCTGAAGAAGTGTAGACGTTGGGTGACATCTGCTGCCAGATGTGACAAAACGGGCACTGGTGGGTACAACAAGGGGCGGCACGACGGGCGACGCATGACCCGGAGCGGGAATCTATACCGCCGACCGGACGTTGACCGGATGACGACGACAGCGACACCTGTCCTGTGGGCGACAAGCCCGGGAGGCACGATTCATGAGTGAGCGAGCTCTCCGCGGTACGCGGCTCGTGGTTACCAGCTACGAGACGGACCGCGGCATCGATCTGGCCCCGCGCCAGGCGGTGGAGTACGCATGCCAGAACGGACATCGATTTGAGATGCCGTTCTCGGTTGAGGCAGAGATTCCGCCGGAGTGGGAGTGCAAGGCGTGCGGCGCCATGGCACTCCTGGTGGACGGGGACGGGCCCGAAGAGAAGAAGGGCAAGCCTGCGCGAACGCACTGGGACATGCTCATGGAGCGGCGCACCCGCGAGGAGCTGGAGGAGGTGCTGGCCGAGAGGCTGGCGGTCCTGCGTTCCGGCGCCATGAACATTGCCGTGCATCCGCGCGACAGCCGCAAGTCCGCCTGACCCGCGGACACAGCGCAGTAGCCGAGGGGCCCCGCCACTGACGTGGCGGGGCCCCTCGGCGTCGTCGGTGCGTCTTCGCCGGCTCCGGGGGCACGGCCGGGGGCCCTGGAGGGGCCCCACACGGCCCCCGGGCGGACGCTAGGTGTATTGATCACGAGCGTTGTTGACACTCGGCAGGTCTTGAACATGACGAAGACCTCCGGTGTGGTGGGAGCTGTCTAGGAACTCACCGC
>NZ_JBWKEE010000038.1:29154-43340 GCF_056435605.1 Streptomyces sp. NPDC043896 | reverse complement strand
CCCTCGTACTGGACGTACTCGGGCTTCCGCCCGGTGCGGCGAGAGCGCGTGCCAGGCGTCGCGGGGCAGACGGAAGTTTGACGACAGGCCCTAGGACGCGCCGCCGGTTCCGCTGCCGCCGCCGGTCGCGTCCCCGATGGACCCGATGAAGTCGACGACCTCGGTTCCCCAGCTCCACACCTGGTCCCACCAGCCCTTGCCGGTGCCGATCCATTCCTGGAGCGGGGTGAGCTCCCAGATGAGCCAGCCGCCCACGAAGAGCAGCAGGACCAGCACCAGGCAGCCCTTGAGGCAGCCCAGGCCGGGGATCCGCATCGGGTTGGCGCTGCGGCGGCGCGGCTCGCGCGGCGGACGGGGCTCGCGCGGGGCCTGCTGCTGGGGCTGGCGCTGCTGCCGCGCGGGGGGCTGCTGCGGCGGCTGCTGCTGCTGCGGCTGGGGCTGGTGGTACTGCGGCTGCTGGTACTGAGGCTGCTGGTACTGCGGGGGCTGGGGCTGGTACTGCTGCGGCGGGGGCTGCTGCCGGTACTGCTGCGGCGGCGGGGGCTGCTGCTGGTACTGGGGCTGCTGCTGCGGCGGGGCCTGGCGGTACGGCTGCTGCCTCGGCGGCTGCTGCGGGGGCGGCGGGACCTGCGGGGCCTGGCGCTGGGGGCGGCGGCGCAGCGGGTCCTCGGCGGGGTCGAGGTGGTGCATCTGCGTCTGCTCGTTGCGGTCGCGCACGGCCCGCATCTGCGACTGCCACGGGTGCGGGGCGTCGGGCTGCTGCACCGGGGGCATGACGGAGGTCGGGTCGGGCGCGCCGCCGGGGGCACCGGTGGTGGCCGGCAGCACGGTGGTGGCGTCGGCCCCGCCGACGGGCGGGAGCACGCTCGTCATGGCGTTCGGGTCGTACGCGTCCGCCGGCGCGGCGGCCGGGGCGCGGCCGGGCAGCACCTGCGTCGGGTCGGCGTTCGCCGGGGATTCCGGGGTGACCGGGACGGGGGCGGGCGAGGGGTCGGGCGCGAGCAGCGCGGCGACGCCGAGGGCGGCCTCGACCTCGTCGGGCGAGGAGTGCACGCGGATGCCGGCGGCGACCACGCGCAGGCCGCGGGCCAGGCTCTCGGCGCTGGGGCGCTCGTCGGGCTCCTTGCGCAGGCAGTGCTCGATGACGATCCACAGCGCCTCGGGCACGGTGGGGGGCCGCTGCGGCTCCTCGCTGAGGTGGCGGTGGAGGACTTCGAGCGCGGTGCCGCCCGCGAAGGGCGGGCGGCCGGTGACCAGCTCGTAGAGGAGGATGCCGGCGCCGTAGATGTCGACGGCGGAGGTCTGCGGGCGGCCCTCGGCGGACTCGGGGGCCACGTAGGCGGGGGTGCCGACGAACTCGTGGGTGCGGGTCAGGCCCGGGGAGTCGGCCAGGCGCGCGATGCCGAAGTCGGTGAGCATCGGCTTCATCTGGCCGTTGCTCTCGTCGAGCAGCACGTTGGCGGGCTTCAGGTCGCGGTGGACCACGCCGTCGGCGTGGCTGGCGGCGAGCGCGTCCGCGATCTGGGCGGTGAGCAGGCTCGCGGCGACGGGGCTGAAGGGGCCGTTCTGGCGGATGTACTTGTGCAGGTCCGGGCCGTCGACGAGGTCCATGACCAGGGCGAGGAGGTCGCCCTCGACGACGAGGTCGCGGGTGCGCACGATGTTGGGGTGCGTCAGCCGCAGCAGGACCGAGCGCTCGCGCAGGAAGCGCATGACGATGTCAGCGTCCTGGGCCAGCTCCTCCTTGAGGACCTTGATGGCCACGGTCTCGCCGGGCTGGCCGGCGACGGCGGCCTCCGCGCCCGCGGTCTCCCGCTGGCGGGCGCGCCAGACGGTGCCCGTGGCGCCGCGCCCGAGCGGCTCCTCGAGCAGGTATTTGCTGCCGACTGGCCGCACGTCTCGCGCTCCCTGCTGTCGTGGTTTCCGGCTGGTTCCGCCGTATGGGTTTCCGGCCCAACTCTAGGGGGTGTCCCCGGGGAAGACGCGGGCCGTCGGAGGTTGGTTGCCGCACATATGTGCGAAGGGTGAGTTTTACGGGGTATGCCAGGGGCGCTTTTCCCCGGATTTCCCCCGACGGGGTGGCCGCGTTCGCCCCGGTGGGTGAACCGCGCCACCGCAATCCAAGATCATTTATTGGCGGGTGCCGGGCGTGTTGCGGGCGACAGGTGCGAGGATGCACCCGTACGGAACGGCCGGGACGGGAGCCCTGCCTTCCGGCAGACCTGAACGGACGAGGCGTCCGTGCCGGGCGGGGGGTCGATCGGTCGGGGCAGGTCCCGCCGCACCCCTGCCGGGCGCACGCACGCACCGCGCACTGCGCTCCGCGCAGAAGGGACCGCTGACGGCGATGCAGATCCGGCTGACCGTCCTCGGGTCGCGCAGCGGCCACCAGGCCGCCACCGCGCCCGCCGGCTGTGACGTGCTCGTCACCGCGCCCGCCGGGACCGCCCTGGCCGCGGTGGCCTCCGGCCTCGCCGCGACCGCGGGCGGCCCCGACACCGGCGGCACCGTCGTCCTGTACGCCGGTCCGCGCCGCCTCGACCTCCAGCGGGCCGTCCTGGGCGAGCCGCCGCTGGTGGACGGCGCGGTGCTGTCCCTGAGCACCCCCGGACCGGAGACCGCCGCCGTCCCGGCCGAGGACGGCCCGGGCACCCCGCAGCTGCACGTGGTCGCCGGCCCCGACGCGGGCGGGGTCCACCTGCTGCACCCCGGGGCCGTGCGGATCGGGCGCTCGGCGGACGCCGACGTGCCGCTGGACGACCCCGACGTGTCCCGGCTGCACTGCGCGGTGACCGTGCAGCCGGACGGCCGGGTGACGGTGGCCGACCTCGGCTCCACGAACGGCACGACGCTGGACGGCACCGAGGTCGGGGCCCGGCCGGTCCCGCTGGCGCCCGGCGCGCTGCTGCGGATCGGCGAGTCCACCCTGCGGCTGGCCCCGGCGGGCGGCGGGGCCGCGCTGGCGGTGGTCCCGGACCTGGAGGGCCACCTCGGCCTGGCGCCCGCCCCCGGCGGAACGCGGCCGGGTGGGGACGCGGGCGACCCCGCCCCAGACCCGGCCCCGGACCCGGCCCCGCCGGCAGCCTTCCCCGACCCCGACCCCGACCCCGCCCCCGCCCCGGAGCACCGCCCCGGCAGCCCGGCCCCGGCGTACCCCGGCCCCGGCGCGGACGGCGGGGCCAGGCCGCGCCGCCTCGGCGGGATCGGCGCCTGGGCCCGCAAGTGGGTGCGCGGCGAGGAGGACGCCCCGGACCTGCCGGAGCAGCCCGAGGCCGTGGCCGCGGCCGTACCCGACGAGGACGACCCGGCGGCACTGCTGCTGGCGGCGCTCGGGCCGACCGGGCGGCTGTGGTCGCGCGGGGCCGGACACCCCCGGTTCCTGGAGGCCGGGCTCGGCGCGGGCAGCCGGGTCTCGCTGCCGGAGTGCGGCTCGCTCGGCATCGCGGGACCCCGGGCCCGGCTGACGGGAGTGGCCCGCTCGGTGGTGGCCCAGCTCGCGGGACTGCACGCGCCGGCCCGGCTGGAGATCGTCCTGCTGGCCGCCGACCGCGCCCGGCCCGTGGCGGAGCGCCGCCGCGACTGGGGCTGGCTCGGCTGGCTGCCCCACGTACGGCCCGCGCACGGCCAGGACTGCCGGCTGCTGCTCGCGTACGACCGCGACCAGGCGGCCGCCCGCACCGCGGAGCTGGCCCGGCGGCTGGACGACGGCCCGCTCGGCACCCACTGGGCGGCCGCCGACCCGGCCGCGCTGCGGCAGGCCGCCGCCGCGTACGAGGGCCCGCGCACGCTCGTCGTCCTGGACGGCGACCCGGGCACGGCCGCACTGCGCGACCTGACCGGCCGCCTGGCCTCGCACGGGGCCGTCGCCGGCATCCACCTCCTGGTGCTCGCCGAGACCCCGGCCGCCACCGCCGCCTCCCCGGTCGAGGCCACGTACGCGACGGCCTGCGCCGCCACCCCGGCGTTCCGCGACTGCCGCCGGATCGCGCTGCTCAGCGGCGACGTGGCCACGGCCGTACGGAGCTTCGCGGTGAGCGGCGGCCGCCCGGTGGCGGCGGGCCGCACGGCGGTCGCCGACGGCGTCTCGGCGGCCTGGGCGGAGCGGTTCGCCCGGGCCCTGGCCCCGCTGCGCGCGGACGGCGCCGCACCCGAGGGCGGTGCGTCCCGCCCGGCCGCCGCGAGCCTCCCGGCGGCGTCCCGGCTGCTGGACGAGCTCGGGCTGGCCCGCGCCACCCCGGCCTCCCTGATGGCCCGCTGGGCGGAGTCCACCGACCAGGGCCAGGGCGTCGGCGGTCGGGCGGAGATCGTCCTCGGCGCCGGCCGGCGCGGGGCGGTCGGCGCCGAGCTGGTCCACGACGGCCCGCACCTGCTGGTGGAGGGTCCCGCCGGGAGCGGCCGGACGGAGCTGCTGCGCTCCATCGCCGCCTCCCTGGCCGCGGCGGCCCGCCCCGACCGCCTCGGCCTGCTCCTCCTGGACGGCGCCGGCGGTGAGCGCGGCGACGGTCTCCTGCCGTGCACGGAGCTCCCGCACGTGTCGGCGCACCTGGTGGCCTCGGACCCGCTGCGCATGCGGGAATTCGCGCAGGCCCTCGGCGCCGAGCTGAAGCGCCGCCACGAACTGCTGGACGGCGTCCCCTTCACCGAGTGGCACGCCCGCCGCGAGCTCTCCGACCGGATGGTCTCGCCCCGCCAGCCGTCCCCCGGCGAGCTGCGCGGGGACCTCGACCCGCAGCGCACCGGCACCCTGCGGCTGCGGGCGTCCGCGGTCCGTACGGAGCCGGCGGCGGGGCCGACGCCGCTGCCCCGGCTGGTGGTGCTGGTCGACGACTTCGACGCGCTGGTGGCCCCGGCGCTGGGCAGCCCGGGCCGTCCGGCCGCCGGTTCGGTGGTGCGGATCCTGGAGGCGGTGGCCCGGGAGGGCACCCGGCTGGGGGTGCACCTGGTGGTGGCCACCGCCCGGCCGGAGCGGACCGCGGAGACGGAGCCGGCCCGGCTGGCGACGCTGCGGGCCGAGCTGGACGCGCCCGACCGGCCGGGGCCGGGCCGGGGCCGGCTGCTGTACGCCGACGGCCGCGCGGTGCCGTTCCAGGCGGGCCGGGTCACCGGCCGGATCCCGCGCACGGCGACCCTGCGGCCGACCGTGGTCCCGGTGGAGTGGGAGCGGATGGGCGACCCGCCGGCCCGGCGTCCGGTGCGCGAGCTGGGCAACGGGCCGACCGACCTCGCGCTCCTGGCCAGCGCTCTCGACCGGGCCTCCCACCTGGTGTCGGCGATACCCGTGCTGTTCCCGCCGGCCCCCTGACGCGCCGCGGTTCCCCCGTCACGCGCTATTGCGGGGGTGCGCGGGTCGGCGTAGACCTTGTGGCACGCGGCACACCACGGGCACGACGGCATCGGGGGCGAGACCATGCGAGGACGGCACGGAACCGGCCACACGAAACGCACGACGGCCAGAGCCTGGGCGGCGCTGGCCACGGCGGGCGCGCTCGCGCTCACCGCCTGCGGCGGCGGGGGCGGCGACGGCGGCGGCACGGGCGGGTCCACCCCGTCCGGGCAGCCGGACGCGCACACCGTCGAATTACCGAAGCTGCCCGGAGAGAAGCTTGAGGTCGCGGCGGTCTGGACGGGGCCCGAACAGGCGAACTTCACGAAGGTGCTGAAGGAGTTCGAGAAGCGGACGGGGGCGTCCGTCACCTTCGTCCCCGCCCAGGACCCGATCGTCACCTTCCTCGGCACCAAGATCGCCGGCGGGCAGCCGCCGGACGTGGCGCTGCTCCCGCAGGTCGGGGCGCTGGTCTCGGCGGTCGGGAACAAGTGGGCGCAGCCGGTGGGCCCGGAGGCGAAGGCGCAGCTGGAGAAGAACTACTCGCCGGGCTGGCGCGCGCTGGGCGCGGTGGACGGCACCCAGTACGGGGTCTACTACAAGGCGGCCAACAAGTCGCTGGTCTGGTACAACGCGAAGGCCTTCGAGGCGGCGGGCGTGAAGCCCCCGGCGACCTGGAAGGAGTTCCTCGCGGTGGCAGACACGCTCTCCGCGTCGGGAACGGCGCCGGTGTCGGTGGCGGGCGCGGACGGCTGGACCCTGACGGACTGGTTCGAGAACGTGTACCTGTCGCAGGCGGGCCCGGAGAAGTACGACCAGCTGGCCCGGCACGAGATCAAGTGGACGGACGGGAGCGTCACGCAGGCGCTGACCACCCTCGGGCAGCTGTTCGGGCGCAAGGACTTCCTGGCGGGCGGCCCGAGCGGGGCGCTGGCGACGGAGTTCCCGAAGTCGGTGACGCAGACCTTCACCGGCGGGGACCGGCCGGCGGCGGCGATGGTCTTCGAGGGCGACTTCGTCGGGGTGAACATCGCGCAGACCGAGGCGAAGGTGGGCGAGGACGCCCTGGTCTTCCCCTTCCCGGCGGTGGGCGCGAAGCCGCCGGTGGTGTCGGGCGGTGACGTGGCGGTGGCGCTGAAGCCGGGCAAGGGGGCGCAGGCGCTGCTGACGTTCCTGGCGTCGGCGGACGCGGCGGCGATCCAGGCGAAGGAGGGCGGTTTCGTCTCGCCGAACAAGGCGGTGGACTTCGCCGCGTACCCGAACGACATCCAGCGGGGCATCGCGAAGGCGCTGATCGCGGCGGGCGACGACTTCCGCTTCGACATGTCGGACCGGGCCCCGGCGGCGTTCGGCGGGACGCCGGGCGCCGGTGAGTGGAAGGCGCTCCAGGACTTCCTGGCGAACCCGTCGGACGTGGCGGGGATCCAGCAGAGGCTGGAGGCGGAAGCGGCCAAGGCGTACGGGCAGTAGGCGGTGGCGGCCACGAGACCGGCCCGGGCCCGCGCCCGCGGCCGGGGCGGGGCGCGCCGGCGGCTGGTCGCGGCGGCGTTCCTGCTGCCCACGCTGGTGCTGCTGGGGGCGCTGGTGGTGCAGCCCATCGGCTACTCCCTCTACCGCAGCCTCTTCGACCGCTCCGGCGACACCTTCGTCGGGGCGGGCAACTACCGGGAGCTGCTGCGCGACCCGGTGATCCGTACGGCCCTGCGGAACACGGCGGTGTGGGTGGTGGCGGCCCCGGCCACGGCGACGGCCCTGGGTCTGGTCTTCGCGGTACTGACGGAGCGGGTGCGCTGGGGGACGGCGTTCAAGCTGCTGGTGTTCATGCCGATGGCGATCTCGATGCTGGCGGCGGGCATCATCTTCCGGCTCGTGTACGACCACGATCCGCAGCGGGGCGTCGCCAACGCGGTGTGGGTCGGGGTGCACGACACCTTCGCGGAGGCTTCCGCCTTCCCCGGGGCCCGCCCGGGCCGGGACTCCCCGCTGGAGCCCGCCGACGGCGGGGCGCTGGTGACGCGCGGCCCGGTACGGGCGGGCGTGCCGGTGCTGCTGCCGCTGGTCGGGGTGGCTCCGGAGGCGCTGCCGGAGGGGACGCGTACGGCGAAGGGCGCCGGGGCGGCGGCGGGGAAGGTGACCGGCACCGTCTGGCTGGACTTCACCCGGGGCGGCGGCGGGAGGGTCAACGCGGTCGACCCTGCGGAGTCGGCCCTGTCCGGGATCCGGGTGGAGGCGGTGCGCGACGGCCGGGTGGTCGCTTCGGCGACGGCCGGGCCCGACGGCACGTTCACGCTGCCCGCAGCGGCGGACGGGGCGATGCTGCGGCTCCCGGAGAGCAACTTCCGGGCGGCGTACGCGGGGCTGGAGTGGCTGGGCCCGGCGCTGGTGACCCCGGCGGTGATCGGGGCGTACGTGTGGATGTGGGCCGGGTTCGCGATGGTGCTGATCGGGGCCGGGCTGGCGGCCGTGCCGCGCGAGCTGCTGGAGGCGGCGCGGGTGGACGGGGCCGGGGAGTGGCAGGTGTTCCGCCGGATCACGGTGCCGCTGCTGGCGCCGGTGCTGGTGGTGGTCCTGGTGACCCTGGTCATCAACGTGATGAAGATCTTCGACCTGGTCTTCGTGATCGCGCCGGGCGCGGTGCAGGACGACGCGAACGTGCTCGCGCTCCAGCTGTACCGGACCTCCTTCGGGACGGACGCCGACCCGGGGATGGGCAGCGCCATCGCGGTGCTGCTGCTGGTGCTGGTGGTGCCCGTGATGCTGCTCAACATCCGCCGGATGCGGAAGGAGGCCTCCCGATGAGCATCGTCCGGCGTGTGGCGGGGAGCGTGCTGCTGCGCGCCTTCCTCGTCCTGGCGGCGCTGTTCTGGCTGCTGCCCACCCTCGGTCTGCTGGTCTCCTCCTTCCTGTCGGCGGGCGACCTGAACCGGGGCGGCTGGTGGCGGGCGCTGACCGCGCCCTCGCGGCTGACCGCGTCCAACTACGCGAACCTGCTGGCGAACGACACGATCACCGGCTCGCTGCTGAACACCGTCGTGATCGCCGTCCCGGCGACGCTGCTCGTCCTCACCCTCGGCGCGTTCGCCGGCTACGCCTTCGCCTGGCTGGAGTTCCCGGGCCGGGACTGGCTGTTCCTGGTGGTGGTGGGGCTGCTGGTGGTGCCCGTGCAGGTGGCGCTGATCCCGGTGTCGGAACTCTTCGGCTCCATCGGCCTGTTCGAGACGACGGCGGGGGTGGTGCTGTTCCACACCGCGTTCGGGCTGCCGTTCGCGGTGTTCCTGCTGCGGAACTTCTTCGCGGAGATCCCGCGCGAGCTGCTGGAGGCGGCCCGGCTCGACGGCGCGGGCGAGCTGCGGCTGTTCGCGCGGGTGGTGCTGCCGCTGGGCGGTCCGGCGATCGCCTCGCTGGGCATCTTCCAGTTCCTGTGGGTGTGGAACGACATGCTGGTGGCGCTGGTCTTCGCCGACTCGGCGCACCCGCCCGTCACGGTCGCCCTCCAGCAGCAGGTCCGGCAGTTCGGGAACAACATCGACGTCCTGGCGCCCGGCGCCTTCCTGTCGATGGTGGTGCCGCTGCTGGTCTTCTTCGCCTTCCAGCGGCAGTTCGTGACGGGGGTGATGGCCGGCGCCGTCAAGTAACCGACGGCCACCGGGACGACCGGCTCCGACATGGGAAGTTGACGCTGTGTAACCCGAATGCCACACGGTGCGTAACCCGATCGCCGCGCACGTGGTTCCTTGGGGGCACCACCCGGCGCTGGCCGGGGGGAGCACCATGCCCGCGCCGACCCATGGATGTGCCGTGCCCCGGTTCAGCGTCATCGTGCCCGCGTACAAGGTTCAGGCGTACCTCCAGGAGAGCCTGGACTCGGTCCTGTCCCAGTCGTACCCGGATCTGGAACTGATCGCGGTCGACGACGCCTCCCCGGACGCCTGCGGCTCGATCATCGACGAGTACGCGGCCCGCGACCCCCGGGTCACCGCGGTGCACCTGGCGCACAACCTGGGCCTGGGCCCGGCCCGGAACGCGGGCCTGGCCCGGGCCACCGGCGACTACCTCGTCTTCCTCGACGGCGACGACACCCTCACCCCGGGCGCCCTCCAGGCCATCACGGACCGGCTCAAGGCCACCGGCTCCCCCGACGTCCTCGTCTACGACTACGCCCGCGCCTTCTGGACCGGCGAGACCGTCCGCAACCGCCTCGCGCACCGGCTGTCCGAGGAGGGCCCGGCCAGCTTCCGGCTCGCCGACCGCCCGGCCCTGCTCGGCATGCTGATGGTGGTGTGGAACAAGGCCTACCGGCGCGAGTACGTGGAGCGCGAGGGCCTCGAATTCCCGCCCGGCTTCTACGAGGACACCCCCTGGACGTACCCGGCGCTGCTGGCCGCCGAGTCCGTGGCCGTCCTCGACCGGGTCTGCGTCCACTACCGCCAGCGCCGCACCGGCTCGATCCTGACCACCACCAGCCGGCACCACCTCGACGTCTTCGACCAGTACGAGCGGCTCTTCGCCTTCGTCGCCGCCCGCCCCGAGCTGGAGCGCTGGCGCCCGGCGCTGCACCGCAGGATGGCCCAGCACTTCTGCGCCGTGTACGCGAACCCTCGCCGCCTCCCGCGCGCCGCCCGCGCCGAGTTCTTCGCCCGGGCCTCGGCCCTGCTGCGCCGTCACCGCGTCCCGGGCGCGGCCGGCTCCCCGCCGCTGTCCCTGACCCGCACCGACCGGCTCCGGCACGCGCTGATGCGGCTCGGGCTGCGACGGGTCTACGGGCTGGCCTCCGCCGTCCGCGCGGCCGCCCTGGCCGCGGGGCGCGCGGGCTCGGCCCTGTGGCGGGGGCTGCGCGAGAGCGCCCTGCGCCTGCACTACCGCGTCCAGCGGCTGCTCCCGCTGCGGCCCGAGCTGGCGGTGTTCTCCGCGTACTGGCACGGCGGCTACGCCTGCAACCCGGCCGCGATCGAGGCGAAGCTGCGCGAACTCGCCCCGCGCATGCGCACGGCGTGGATCTGCGACCCCCGGCACGCCCCCACCCTGCCGCCGGAGACCACCCTGCTGCGTCCGGGCTCGGCCGCGTACTGGAGCGCCCTGGCCCGGGCGGCGTACCTGACGACGAACGTCAACTTCGACCGGTCCCTGGTCAAGCGGCCGGGGCAGGTGATGCTCCAGACCCAGCACGGCACCCCCCTCAAGCGGGTCGGCCTCGACCTCCAGGACCGGCCGGCGGCGACCCCGACCGCCGACTTCGAGGGGCTGCTGCGCGGCGCCGACCAGTGGGACTACCTGCTGTCCTCCAACCGCCACTCCACCCTGGTGTGGGAGAGGGCCGTCCCCGCCTCCTACACCACCCTGGAGTACGGCTACCCCCGCAACGACGCCTTCCACCGGGCCACCCGGGCCGACGTGCTCGCCCTGCGCGAGCGCCTGGGCATCGCCCCGGGCACCACCGTGATCCTGTACGCCCCGACCCACCGCGACTACCGGCGCAGCCGGCCCGAGCACCTGGACTTCGAGCGGGTCCTGCGCGACCTCGGCCCGCGCTTCACGATCCTCACCCGCACCCACCTGACGTACGCGGACACCGAGCACGTCCGCGACCCGCACCCGAGGCTGCTGGACGTCTCCGCCCACCCGTCGGTGGAGGAGCTGTGCCTCGCCTCGGACGCGCTGGTCACGGACTATTCGTCGCTGATGTTCGACTACGCGGCGCTGGACCGGCCGATCGTGATCCACGCGGACGACTGGGAGGCGTACGAGGCCGCCCGGGGCACCTACTTCGACCTGCGGAGCTGTCCCCCGGGGGCGATCGCCCGCACCGAGGACGAGCTCGTGGACATCTTCGCCACCGGCCACTGGCAGGGCTCCCGCTCGGCCCAGCTGCGCGCCGCGTTCCGCGCGCGGTTCTGCTCGTACGACGACGGCCACGCGGCCGAGCGCGTGGTGCGCCGGGTCTTCCTGGGCCAGTCGGCCCCGCTCCCGGCGATCACCCCTCTGGAGGACCGCCGCCCCGCCCCACCGGCCTCGGCCCCCGACCTGACCCCCCTCCCGGCAACCATGTGGCCGTAACCACCCCCGCCGCCCCCTCCAGCCCCGCCGGCGTTCGAGGCGCGGGGGTCTGGGGGCGGAGCCCCCGGAAGGGGTCCGGGGGCAGCCCGGGGAACGGGCGAAGGGCGGTGCGGGGAGCAGCCCGCGCAGCGGCACCCGCTTCCACCCCCGCCCGGCCAGGGCAACGGCAGCGGCACACCCCGCCCGGCCAGGGCAAGGGCTAGCCCGCCCGCAGCCCCGCCACCACCGACCGCGCGAGCCCGTCGAGGTACCCCGCCGGCACGGCGTCCCGCACCACCACCTGCCGCCAGTACAGCGGCCCGATCACCAGATCGAGCGCCCGTTCGGCGGACGCGGACTCCGGCAGCTCCCCCCGCGCGACTGCCTCGGAGACGATGCCCTCGGCGAGCCGGCGCTGCCCCTCCACCAGTGCCCCCCGTACCGCGTCGGCGATCTCGCGGTTCCGGGCGGCCTCCACGAGCAGGTCGGGGATGACCGCCGAGGCCACCGGGTGCCGCAGCACGTGGGACATGACCTCCAGCAGGGCGCGTACGTCCCCGTAGAGGGAGCCGGTGGCGGGCACCGGGATGCCGTCGGCGGCGACCGCCCCGATCAGGTCGAGCACCAGGTGCAGCTTGGACTTCCAGCGCCGGTAGACGGCGGTCTTGCCGACCCCGGCGCGCCGCGCGATGCCCTCGATCGACATGCGGGCGAAGCCCACCGCGGCCAGCTCCTCGACCACCGCCGCGCGGATCGCCTCGGTCACGTCCTCGCGCAGGACGGCGGCGCCGGCGGGGGCGCGGCGGGCGGCGGGAGCGCCGGAAGCGGGGGCGGGGTCGTTGGTCATGGACAGAGCATAGCGGCGACGCCGTCACCCGCCCGTCACGACGATACGGTTGCGTTCCGACGCATCACGCCCTACTGTCACCGTAGCGACGATACGGGCCCGTCCCCTCGTCATCCGACGCCAGGCCCCTTCGGGCGACCCCCGTCGAAAGCGATTCCGTGACCAGCGTGACCACCGCGAAGCCGCCCACGAAGCCCGCGCCGCCCTCCGCCGCGGAACTGGCGGCAGCCCACGGCCTGACCGTCAGCGGCGCCCGCCCCTCACTCCCCCGCTACCTCGCGCAGCTCTGGAGCCGCCGCCACTTCGTGACGGCGTACGCGACCGCCCGCATGCACGCCACGTACAGCACGGCCAAGCTCGGCCAGGTCTGGCACCTGATGACCCCGCTGCTCAACGCGGCCGTCTACTACTTCGTCTTCGGCATCGTGATGCGCGCCAGTCACGGCGTCCCCGACTACGTGCCGTTCCTGATCACCGGCGTGTTCGTCTGGGACTTCATCGGCAGCTCGGTCAACGCCGGCACCCGCGCCGTCCACGGCAACCTCGGCCTGGTCCGCGCCCTGCACTTCCCCCGCGCCAGCCTGCCCATCTCCTCCGTGGTCCAGCTCTTCCAGCAGCTGCTCGTCACCATGGCGGCCCTGGTCGTCCTGCTGCTGGCCTTCGGCCAGACCCCCTCCCCGGCCTGGCTGATCGCGATCCCGGTGCTCTTCCTTATGGCCGTCTTCTGCGCGGGCTGCGCCATGGTCATGGCCCGCATCGGCAGCAAGCACCCGGACGTCAGCCAGCTGATGCCGTTCGTCCTGCGCACCTGGATGTACTCGTCCGGCGTGATGTGGTCCATCGACACCATGCTGAAGTCTGACCACCTGCCGCAGTGGGTCTCGCTCGTGCTCAAGACCAACCCGGCCGCCGTGTACATCGACCTGATGCGCTTCGCCCTGATCGACAGCTTCGAGGCGGGCTCGCTCCCGCACCACGTATGGCCCATCGCCATCGGCTGGGCCCTGCTCGCCGGCGTCGGCGGGTTCGTCTGGTTCTGGAAGGCAGAGGAGGAGTACGGCCGTGGCTGACACCGGCACCCGCGTCCCCACCGTCATCGCGGACGAGGTCCACGTCGTCTACAAGGTGAACGGCGGCGGCCGCAAGGGCGGCGCCACCGCCGCCCTGAGCCGCATCGTCTCGCGCAGGCCCTCCCCCGGCGTCCGCGAGGTCCACGCCGTCAAGGGCGTCAGCTTCACCGCGTACAAGGGCGAGGCGATCGGCCTGATCGGCTCCAACGGCTCGGGCAAGTCCACCCTCCTCAAGGCCATCGCCGGCCTCCAGCCGGTGGCGCGCGGAGCCGTGTACTCCCACGGCCAGCCGTCCCTCCTCGGGGTGAACGCCGCGCTGATGAACGACCTCACCGGCGAGCGGAACGTCGTCCTCGGCGGGCTCGCGATGGGCATGACCAGGCAGCAGATCCGCGAGCGCTACCAGGACATCGTCGACTTCTCCGGCATCAACGAGAAGGGCGACTTCATCTCCCTGCCGATGCGCACCTACTCCTCCGGCATGGGCGCCCGGCTGCGGTTCTCCATCGCCGCCGCCAAGGACCACGACGTCCTGATGATCGACGAGGCCCTCGCCACCGGCGACGCCGCCTTCCAGCGCCGCAGCCAGGCCCGCATCGAGGAACTCCGCGCGCACGCCGGCACCGTCTTCCTCGTCAGCCACTCCCTCGGCACGGTCCGCGAGACCTGCGACCGGGCGATCTGGCTGGAGTCGGGCGTCCTGCGCATGGACGGCCCCTCGAAGGAGGTCTGCGACGCCTACGAGGCCTCCACGCCGGGCGGGAGATAACCCCGCCGGCGCTCCGGCACCGGGGCCCCGGGGGGGGGGGGGGGGGGGGCGGGGGGGAGGGGGGGGGGGGTGGGGGGGTGGGGGGGGGGGGGGGGGGAGGGGGGGGGGGAAGGGGGGGGGGGGGGGGGAGGGGAGGGGGGGGGT
>NZ_JBWKEE010000038.1:0-29144 GCF_056435605.1 Streptomyces sp. NPDC043896 | reverse complement strand
CAAGAAGTCTTCCTGCGTGGGGTAGGCTTGAGAAAGCCGCCGGATACACTTAATGATCCCCAATGACAGAATTAAACCCCCCCTCCCCGGACCCAGACACACCGTCCGGGGGCCCTGGGGGGTCTGCCCCCCGGAGGCACGTACGGGCCGGGCCCGGAACCCCCCGAGGGGTTCCGGGCCCGGCCCGTGACCGCTACCGGTCGCGCGAGCGACTACGCGTGGGCGCGCAGCAGCGAACGCATCGTCCGCATCGCCACCGACAGGTTCGCCAGGTCGAAGTCGTCCGACCCCCGGATCTCGTCCAGCGTCGTCCGGGCACGGCCGATGATCGCCCCGTTCTTCTCCTCCCACGCCTTGAAGCGCTCCTCGGGAGTGGAGGAGCCGTTGCCCACGGCCAGCACGTCGGCGGTCAGCGCCGCGTGCGCCGCGAACAGGTCCTCGCGGATCGAGGCGCGGGCCATCGACTGCCAGCGGTCGGACCGCGGCAGCTCGATGATGCGGTCCATCAGCTGGGTGATGTCCAGGCGGTCGGCCAGGTCGTAGTACACCTCGGCGACGGACAGCGGGTCCACGCCCGTCCGGTCCGCGATGGCGACGATGTCCAGCGTCGGGAACGCGGACGAGAAGCCGGCCACCTTCGCCGCGAGCTCCTCCGGCACACCCTCGCCGGTCAGCTCGTCCATGATCGACTGGTACCACTCCAGGTCCGCGCCGCGCACCAGCTTCGGCAGCTCCGACCAGACCTCCGCCACCCGGGCCCCGAAGAGCTCGATGGTCTCGGTGATCTGGAGCGGCTGCGGCCGGTTGTTCAGCAGCCAGCGCGTACCGCGCTCCACCAGGCGCCGCGAGTGCAGCCGCACCCGCGTCTGCACGTCGGCCGGGACCTTGTTGTCCAGGGCCTCCACCGCGTCCCACACCTCGGCCAGGCCGAAGATCTCGCGGGCCGCGAGCTGCGCCCGGACGATCTCCTCCATGGAGGCGCCCGTCTCCTCCCGCAGACGGTGCAGGAAGGTCGAACCGCCGGTGTTGACGGTGTCGTTGACCAGCAGCGTGGTGATGATCTCCCGGCGCAGCGCGTGCCCGTCGATCTGCTCGGGGAACTTCGCGCGCAGGGCACCCGGGAAGTACGCGTGCAGCAGGCGGCGCAGGTACGGGTCGTCCGGCAGCTCGGTGTGCACGAGCTCGTCCGCCACCGTGATCTTGGTGTAGGCGAAGAGCACCGCCAGCTCCGGCTGGGTCAGGCCCTTGCCGGTGTTGAGCAGCTCGCGGATCTGCCGGTCGTTCGGCAGGAACTCCAGCTGGCGGTCCAGCAGGCCGTCCCGGCCCAGGCGGCGCATGAAGCGCTGTTGGGCGTGGAGCAGGCTCGGCGCCTGGGACGAACCGTTGGCCAGGGCCGTGTTCTGCGCGTAGTTGTTGCGCAGCACCAGGGAGCCGACCTCGTCGGTCATCTCGGCGAGCAGCTTGTTGCGCTGCTTGACCGTCATGTCGCCGTCCGCGACCACCGCGTTCAGCAGGATCTTGATGTTCACCTCGTGGTCGGAGGTGTCCACGCCCGCGCTGTTGTCGATGGCGTCGGTGTTGACCTTGCCGCCCTCGCCGCCGGCGCCGGTGCGGGCGAACTCGATGCGGCCGAGCTGGGTCAGACCCAGGTTGCCGCCCTCGCCGATGACCTTGGCGCGGACCTCGGAGCCGTTGACGCGGATGGCGTCGTTGGCCTTGTCACCGACGTCGGCGTGCGTCTCGGCGGTCGCCTTGACGTACGTGCCGATACCGCCGTTCCACAGCAGGTCCACGGGGGACCGCAGGATGGCCTGCATCAGCTCGGCCGGGGTCATCTTGGTGACGCCCGCGTCGATGCCCAGTGCGGCGCGCACCTGCGCGTTGACCGGGATGGCCTTCGCCGTACGCGGGTGGATCCCGCCGCCCGCCGACAGCAGCGCGGTGTCGTAGTCCGCCCACGAGGAGCGCGGCAGCTCGAACAGACGGCGGCGCTCGGCGTACGAGACGGCCGCGTCCGGGGCCGGGTCGATGAAGATGTGCCGGTGGTCGAAGGCCGCGACCAGGCGGATGTGCTCCGAGAGCAGCATGCCGTTGCCGAACACGTCACCGGACATGTCGCCGACGCCGACGACCGTGAAGTCCTCGGTCTGGGTGTCGTGGCCCAGCTCGCGGAAGTGCCGCTTGACGGACTCCCACGCGCCGCGGGCGGTGATGCCCATGCCCTTGTGGTCGTAGCCGGCGGAGCCGCCCGACGCGAAGGCGTCGCCCAGCCAGAAGCCGTACGACTCCGCGACGCCGTTGGCGATGTCGGAGAAGGTCGCGGTGCCCTTGTCGGCCGCGACGACCAGGTACGTGTCGTCCTCGTCGTGGCGGACCACGCCCTTGGGCGGCACGACCTCCCCGCCGACCATGTTGTCGGTGATGTCGAGCAGCGCCGAGATGAAGATCTTGTACGAGGCGATGCCCTCGGCGAGCCACGCGTCGCGGTCCACCGACGGGTCCGGCAGGTTCTTCGCGACGAAGCCGCCCTTCGCGCCGACCGGCACGATCACGGTGTTCTTGACCATCTGCGCCTTGACCAGGCCGAGTACCTCCGTACGGAAGTCCTCGCGCCGGTCGGACCAGCGCAGACCGCCTCGGGCGACCTTGCCGAAGCGCAGGTGGACGCCCTCGACGCGCGGGGAGTACACCCAGATCTCGAAGGCGGGACGCGGCGCCGGCAGGTCGGGGATGGCCTGCGGGTCGAACTTCATCGACACGTACGAGTGCTGCTCGCCCTCGCCGTTGAGCTGGAAGAAGTTGGTCCGCAGCGTCGCCTTGATCAGCGTCAGGAAGGAGCGCAGGATGCGGTCCTCGTCGAGCGAGGCGACCTGGTCCAGGGCCCCGTCCAGCTCCTCCAGCATGGCGTCGATCAGCTCGGTGCCGGCGGCCTGGCGGCCGGGCGACATCCGCGCCTCGAAGAGCGAGACCAGCAGCCGCGTGGTGTGGACGTTGTTGCGGAGGGTGTCCTCCATGTAGTCCTGGCTGAAGGTGGAGCCGGCCTGGCGCATGTACTTGGCGTACGCGCGCAGCACCACGGCCTGGCGCCAGGTGAGGCCGGCGCCCAGGACGAGGGTGTTGAAGTTGTCGTTCTCGGCCTCGCCGGTCCACACGGCCGCGAAGGCCTCCTGGAACCGCTCGCGGGCGTCGTCACCGAGGTAGCCGTCCCCGGTGCCGTTCGACAGCGGCATCCGCAGGCCGAAGTCGTAGATCCAGGCGCTGACCCGGTCGCTGCGGCGCAGCTCGTACGGCCGCTCGTCGGTGACCTCGACGCCCAGGCGCTGGAGGACCGGCAGGACCGCGGAGAGGGAGACCTGCTCGCCCTCGCGGTAGATCTTGAAGCGGCGCTCGCCGGGGCCCGCGCCGACGGGCTCGTACAGGGACAGCGCGAAGGGGCGGTCGCCGGCGGACAGCTTCTCCAGGTGGCACAGGTCGGCCACGGCCGCGCGCGGCGAGTGGTCGGCCTTGTAGCCCTCGGGGAAGGAGGTGCCGTACTTGCGCGACAGCTCGGCGGCGCGCTCCTCGCCCAGCTCGGCGGTCAGCGCCTCGCCGAAGCCGTCGGCCCAGGAGCGGGCGGCCTCGACCAGACGGGCCTCGACGCGCTCGACGTCGGCGTCGGTCAGCAGGGGCAGCTCGGTGCCCTGCGGGACGCGGACGACGAAGTGGATGCGGGACAGGATGGACTCGGTGTTCCAGGCGGTGAAGTCGACGCTGGTGCCGCCGAGCTCCTCCTTCAGGATGTCCATCAGGCGCAGCCGGACGCCCGTGGTGAAGCGGTCGCGCGGCAGGTAGACGAGCGCCGAGTAGTAGCGGCCGTACTCGTCCTGGCGCAGGTACAGCCGCAGCCGGCGGCGCTCCTGCAGGTACAGCACGGAGGTGGCGATCTCGCGGAGCTTGTCGACCGGGGTCTGGAACAGCTCGTCGCGCGGGTAGGTCTCCAGGATCTGGAGCAGGTCGCGGCCGTCGTGGCTGGACGGCGAGAAGCCGGCGCCTTCGAGGACCTCGCTGACCTTGCGGCGGATCACCGGGACGCGGCGCACCGACTCGGTGTACGCGGCGGAGGAGAACAGGCCGAGGAAGCGGCGCTCGCCGACGACGTTGCCGTCGGCGTCGAACTTCTTCACACCCACGTAGTCGAGGTACGAGGGACGGTGCACGGTGGCCCGGCTGTTGGCCTTCGTCAGCACCAGCAGGCGGTGCTCGCGGGCCTTGGCGCGGGCGTCGGCGGGCAGCCGGTTGAAGGACGGCGAGACGGGGTGCGCGTCCTCCTGCCCGTGGTGGACCGGGTCGGAGCGCAGGATGCCGAGACCGGTGCCGGGGACGGCCGCGAGGGCGTCGCCGTCGACGAGGTCGTACTCGCGGTACCCGATGAAGGTGAAGTGGTCGTCGGCCAGCCAGCGCAGCAGCTCGCGGGCCTCTTCGAGCTCGTACTCGCGCAGGTCGGGCGCGGTGGGCTCGTTCGGCAGCTCGTCGGCGATGCGCAGCGCCGCGTCGCGCATCTTCTCCCAGTCCTCGACGGACTCGCGGACGTCGGACAGGACGCGCAGCAGGTCACCGGTGATCTGCTTGAGGTCCGCCTTGTCGGTCTCGCGGTCGATCTCGACGTGGATCCAGCTCTCGACGAGGGAGTCGTGGGGGCGCGCGGTCCTGGGGCCGTGGGCGTCGCAGTCGGGGCCCAGGATCTCGATCAGCTTGCCGGTGACGTCACGGCGCACGACGACCTGCGGGTGGATCACGACGTGGATGCCGCGGCCCTGGCGGGACAGCTCGTTCGTCACGGAGTCCACGAGGAACGGCATGTCGTCCGTGACCACCTCGACGACCGAGTGACTGGAGGTCCAGCCGTTCTCCTCGACCGTGGGCGTGTGCACCCGCACGTTCGCGGTGCCCTGCGGCCGGTTCTCGGCGAGCCGGTAGTGCGAGAGCGCCGCGCCGAACACGTCGACCGGGTCCCGGTCGGCGAGGTCCTCGGGGGCGGTGTGCAGGTAGTAGCGCTGGAGGTAGGAGAGCGTCGTGCCCTGATCGGGGCGCTCGCCGTGCTCGGACCCAGTCGGAAGTAGCCCCCCGGCCGGGCTGTTCTCAGCTACCCGTGCCGCCCGCGCGAGCAGCTCGGCCTTTGCTTCGTCCAGCTTGGTCTGCATGTCCTCTGGCTCCTGTCGCGCGCCATTGCGTGACGTAGGTGGTGAAGGAAGGAATGACAAAGCGCCGCGATGGGGCGGGATGTCCGTCCGGATCTGTTGTCGACGCCGTGGCGTCGGGAGAGCCGCCCGGGAAGGCCTCGACCGTGATCGACAGGTCCCGGCGGCGGCGATCAGCGAAGGCCCGGCCGCGGAGACGCGCCGGGCGCGGGCCGGGGGCGTCAGTGCCCCCGAGGACTATCGCGCTGATCACGGGTCAAGGCTATCTCGGTACACCCCCCGGTCGTCATTCACTGCATCTGTACAAAACCGGGGGCAAAACCTGGACACTCTGGCCAGACACCTGGCCGGAACGGTCCGTTACCGGGCTATCCGGCCAGCTCACGGGCCATGGCCACGGCCTCGGCCAGGCTGTCCACGACGGGCACACCGGCGGACTCCAGGCTGGACCGGCTGTGGGAGCCCCCCGTGTACAGAACGGCGCGCGCCCCGACGTGCTCCGCGGCCGTCGCATCGTCCACGGCGTCCCCCACGAGGACCGTACGGCGGACGGTCACACCGGCTGCCTCCAGTGCGGCCATATGGCGTACGAGGTGCCCCGCCTTGGAGGTGTGCGAGGGCCCGGTACGCCCGTCGACGCGCAGGAAGTGCCCGTCGATGCCGTGCGAACGGACCAGCGGCACGAGCCTGTCGTGGGGCGCGAGGGACAGCAGGGACTGGGTGAGCCCGTCCGCCTGCCAGCCCCGCAGCAGCTCCCGCGCCCCCTCGGCCAGCCCCGCAGCCTCGGCGGCGGCCCAGTAGTGGCGGTGGAACGCCTCGTCCATCACGGCCCATTCGGCGTCCGTGGGCAGGCGGCCCATCAGCCGCTCGTAGAACCTCGGCACCGGGACGACGTACAGCTCCCGGTAGCGCTCCAGGGTGATCGGCTCGAAGCCGAGCTCGGCGAAGGACGCGTTGGTCGCGATGATGACCGCGTCGATGTCGTGCAGCAGCGTGCCGTTCCAGTCCCACACGATGTGGGCTCCACCGCTGTTCATCCCAGCAGCCCCGGAATCTCCTGGATCCCGAACCACAGCAGATCGTGGTCCTCGGCGCCGTCCACGGTGAACCGCGCGTCGTCGTCCCCCGCGTCGGCGGCCTCCAGCGCCCCGGCGGCGGCCGCGACGTCGCCCTCGGCGTCGTCGGCGTCGACGTGCACGGCGGCGGCCACCTTCAGCCGTACGGGCGCGGCGAGGGTGACCTGCCCCAGGGTGGCCTCGTCCAGCCCGGGCAGGGCGGTGGCGGCCTTGTCGTCGACGTCGACCGCGACGACGACCCGCCGGCGCGGGGCGGACGCGTCCGCGGCGAGCATCCGCAGCGAGGCGAGGGCGGCCCGGTTCAGGGCGGCGTACTCCAGCTCCTCGATGTCGTCCGAGACGTACCACTCGCGCAGCGCGGGGGTCACGGCGTAGGCGCGCAGCGGTGCGGGCCCCAGCTCGCCCGCCTTGTGCACCTCGGCGAGCCCGGGGAGGGTGAGGGGGACGTACACGCGCATGGCCGGCTGCTTTCGGTAGTCGGAAACGCCCTCAGGATACGACTCGGCCCCGGGGCGGGGCCTAAGGCCTCGGGCCCCGGACCTCGACGGCGGCGCAGCGCCAGCGGCGGTCGGCACCCAGCTCCAGCCGGAAGGCCATCGCCGAGACCCGCTCCCCCGTCGCGATGCGGGCGAAGGCCTCGATCACGCCGGGGCCGGGGTGGAACCGCCCGCAGTGGCGCAGCACCGGGCGCAGGCGCTCGCGCGGGGGCCCGACCGGGGCCAGGGTGACCAGCTGCTCGTACGCCTCGCCCACCGTGAGGCCGAGCAGCGAGTGCACGGGGCGCTGCCCGCTCAGCACCGCCAGCAGCCGCTCCGCGAACCAGTCGTGCGGGGCGAGCCGGCGCACCTGCCGCGGCGCCCCCGCCGGCCGCCGCTGGTCCCGCCGCCCTGCGGGACGGGTCCGGCTCGCCCCGCCGGGCCTGCTGCGGCTGCCCTCGCCGCCGATCGTGCCGCGCGTGGTGGTGTCCATGGCGATTCCCCCGATCAGACCGAGCCCGGCGGTACCAGGCGGTAACTTGATGCGGGTTTTCTACGACCGCCGAACACGCTCCGCAACCGTCGCGGCGGGCTGCGGAGGACCCCGCCGAGGTTCACCTATCCGTGTGACGGCCCCCCGCCCCGAAGCCCCGGACTCCCCCCGCAACCCCCCTCAGGTAGACGCCGAAACCCCCACCACGAGGGACTCGATGGAGTACCCCCGAATCACCCTCCCGGCCCCACCGGGCGGGCGGGGAGAAGGCGCCGGCTGCGGTCACTCTCCGCATGCGGGGCGGGTGGCTGGCTCTCGGTGCGGGCCCGCTATCTCCCCCTCGAGGGGGTGGGGGCGGGGCGGTGGCTGCCCACCCGCCCCCCGGGTGCGGGTGGGTGGGGTGGGGGCGGTAGCCCCCGGGGCGGGCTCACAGCTGCTTTGGGGGTTTCCCGTCAGTCCCATCGTCCTTCCGTGTCGTGCCGGCCCGTCAAGGGCGCTCCTTCGTCGCGTCACTTCGTGATCGCCTTCGGCGACCCTTGACAGGCCGACCCGCCCCGGAAAGCCGAAAGACTGCCGGGAAGCCCCCAAAAGAACGGTCACCGGGCAGAAGAGACAGGGACGGGTCCCTCAGCGATGAGGCGAGGGGCCGGGCCACGGCCGGCCAGACATCCGGGCCCCTCCAGTCCTGGCCCAGGGCCGGGGGCGCGGACTACCCGCACGAGAGGTTGATCAGAGCGATCTGCGGAGCCTCCAGGCGCAGAAGATCGCTACGCGCTCCCCTCGGCTCGGCGTCCGCCGCCCCTCTGGGGCTGATACCCGCACCAGAGGGTGAATGGAGCAGCGCAGGAAGCCGACAGACGCAGGAGATCGCTACGCGCTCCTCATCTTTCGGCGTCCGCAGCCCGTCTTGGGCTGAGACCTGCACCAAATGTTGATCAGAGCAGCGCGGGAAGCGGCCAGGCGCGTGAGATCGCTACGCGCTCCTGTTTCTCGGCGACTGACGGCCGTCCGGGGCTGGTACTAGGCGTCGAAGTCGTATTCCAGGACGTAGGAGGCGGAGTCCAGGGTCATTTCGTTGACCTCAACGGCCCGGCCGTCCTCGGCGAACGCGGTGCGGACGATGTCGATGACGGGCGTGCCCATGGAGAGGGCGAGACGTTCGGCCTCGCCGGCGGAAGGCATGCGGCACCGAACCTCCTCACGGAAGTGGACGGGCTTGTGGCCCAGCTCGGCCAGCCTTGCGTACGTGCCACCATGCCCGGTGTCGGATCGGGTGATGGCAGAGTCGGCCACGATGTCTGACGGCAGGTACGACGTCGCGAGCAGCACCGGCTTGCCATCGAGTACGAACCGGCGGCTGCGCACCCAGACCGGAGATTCCTCCAGAACGCCGAGAGCTGCCGCGATCTTGTGGGTTGACGGCTCTTCGTGTACCTCGACCTGATCGACGACGAGCTCACGATCTTCGCTGTCCGTCGACCAGATGGAACGTCCTGAACCCCACCGTTCCTGCGCGAGTCGCTGGATGCCATGTCGTCGCAGGGGCCTGAAGGCCCGGACGAATACGCCGGCACCCTTCCGCGCCTCTGCGAGGCCTTCGTTCTGGAGCACTCCGAGGGCCTGGCGTGCGGTCATCCGCGCGACATCGTAGGTGGCCATGAGGTCGTTCTCGCCCGGCAGCCGGTCGCCCGGGCCGTACTCGCCCGACCGGATCGCCGCCCTCAGCTCGTCAGCAATCCGCTGGTACTTCGGCTGGCGAGTGGCGCCCTGGCTGGTCATCGAAACGATCACTCCTTCTCTTCTCTAGACACCCTAGGGCCAGAGGTAGGGCGCTGCACGCATCAGCCTTGCAGGCGAACATCTCTAGAGACCCATTGACGAAGCGAGCGGGATTGGTTTCAGTGGCAACATCTCTAGAGATGCTGTGGTTCCAGTGCAACCGAGAGGTGTACCTGTATGTGCCTGATGTCCGTCAGTACGGAAGCATCCGAGGTCTTCGCGCATCGCTGCCCCTGCCCGGCCAGAGCCGGAGATCTCAGCGAGGACCTCCTGGACCGCGCACAGGCCGGCTGGGAGCGCTTCCTCGCCACCTTCGAGGCGGTGTCCGATGAGTGAGTGCTACGAGTACGTTCCCCACCGCCTCCTGCGCCGGCGCGTCCGTGACATCGCCTCGGGCGTCGAGGGCGTGCTGATGGCCGTGATCAACGAGAACGTCTCGGACACCGGCATCGAGCGCTGGATGGAGCTCGCCTACATCCGTGGCGCCTCGGGCCGCGAGTTCACCACCGCCGCCACCAACGTCGAACCCGCCCCGGACCAGCCACGGACGGCCGCCGGGCGCCGAGCCGAGAGGAGCGCGTAGCGATCCGTCGCGCCCACCTGCAACCTGGGCTGCTCTGGTCGTCATTTGGTGCAGGTATCAGCCCCGGACGGTCGCCGGACGCCAAGCAATGAGGAGCGCGTAGCGATCCGTCGCGCCTGGGTGGTCCCCAGGATGCTCCTGTCGTCCTTCCGTGCAGGTAGAGGCCGTGTGGTCCCGGATGTCGGCTCCTGAGGGGCCGAATGCCCGGCCGGCCAAGGCCCGGCCCCTCGCCTGATCCCTGAGGAACCCGTCCCTGCTCCTCCTGCCCGGTGACCGTTCTTTTGGGGGTTTCCCGGCAGTCTTTCGGCTTTCCGGGGCGGGTCGGGCTGTCAAGGGTCGCCGAAGGCGATCACGAAGTGACGCGACCGAAGGGAGCGCCCTTTACAGGCCGGCACGACACGGAACGACGATGGGACTGACGGGAAACCCCCAGCCCCTCCCTGAGGCCGCCCGAGGGGATACTGCTCACCCGGCCCCCGGCCCGCAGACGAGGGGGCGGGTGGGCAGCCACCGCCCCGCCCCTGCCCCCTCGCGGGGGTGATAGCCGGCCCGCACCGCGAGCAGCAACGCCACCGGGGCCGGACACCCTTCGGTGTCCGGCCCCGGTCGCGTGGTGCTTCGTATCCCGTTACTTCTTGCGGCGGCGGCCGCCCGAGGCCTTCTGGGCCTTGCGGCGCTCCGCGCGGGTCAGGCCGTCGCCGCCGGAGGCGTCGGAGTCGAAGTCGCCCTCGACGACACCGCCCTCACCGTCGACCGTCGGGGCCGAGAAGTGCAGGCGGTCCGGGCGCTGCGGGGCGTCCAGGCCCTTGGCGCGGATCTCCGGGCGGGCCGCCGGCACCGGCTCCTTCACCATGGACGGCGCGGCGTTCTGCACGGGGAGCTCCTCGACCTGCTGCTCGACCTGGACCTCCAGGTTGAACAGGTAGCCGACGGACTCCTCCTTGATGCCTTCCATCATGGCGTTGAACATGTCGAAGCCCTCGCGCTGGTACTCGACCAGCGGGTCCTTCTGGGCCATCGCCCGCAGGCCGATGCCTTCCTGCAGGTAGTCCATCTCGTACAGGTGCTCGCGCCACTTGCGGTCCAGCACCGACAGGACCACGCGGCGCTCCAGCTCGCGCATGACGTCCGACCCGAGGGCCTTCTCGCGCGCCCCGTACTGCTCGTGGATGTCGTCCTTGACGGACTCGGCGATGAACTCGGCGGTGATGCCGGCGCGGTCGCCGGCCGCCTCCTCCAGCTCTTCCACCGTGACCTTGATCGGGTAGAGCTGCCGGAAGGCGCCCCACAGCCGGTCGAGGTCCCACTCCTCGGCGAAGCCCTCGACCGTCTCGGCCGAGATGTAGGCGTCGATGGTGTCGTCCATGAAGAAGCGCACCTGCTCGTGCAGGTCCTCGCCCTCCAGGACGCGGCGGCGCTCGCCGTAGATGACCTCGCGCTGGCTGTTGAGGACCTCGTCGTACTTCAGGACGTTCTTGCGCGTCTCGAAGTTCTGGGTCTCGACCTGCGACTGGGCGGACGCGATGGCGCGCGTCACCATCTTGTTCTCGATCGGGACGTCGTCCGGCACGTTGGCCATGGCCATGACGCGCTCGACCATCTGGGCCTTGAAGAGGCGCATCAGGTCGTCGCCGAGGGACAGGTAGAAGCGGGACTCGCCCGGGTCGCCCTGTCGGCCGGAACGGCCGCGCAGCTGGTTGTCGATGCGGCGCGACTCGTGGCGCTCGGTGCCCAGGACGTACAGGCCGCCGAGCTCCTTGACCTCTTCGAACTCGGCCTTGACGGCCGCCTCGGCCCTGGCGAGCGCCTCGGGCAGGGCGTGCGCCCACTCCTCGATGTGCTCCTCCGGGTCGAGGCCGCGCTGGCGCAGCTCCGCCTCGGCGAGGTCGTCCGGGTTGCCGCCGAGCTTGATGTCGGTACCGCGGCCGGCCATGTTCGTGGCGACGGTGACGGCGCCGCGGCGGCCGGCCTGGGCGACGATCGTGGCCTCGCGCTCGTGCTGCTTGGCGTTGAGCACCTCGTGCGGGATGCCGCGCTTGGAGAGCTGCTGCGAGAGGTACTCGGACTTCTCGACCGAGGTGGTGCCGACGAGGATCGGCTGGCCCTTCTCGTGCTTCTCCGCGATGTCGTCGACGACGGCGGCGAACTTGGCGACCTCGGTCCGGTAGATGAGGTCGGGCTGGTCCTTGCGCTGCATGTCCCGGTTGGTGGGGATGGGGACGACGCCGAGCTTGTAGATCTGGTGGAACTCGGCGGCCTCGGTCATGGCCGTACCGGTCATGCCGGACAGCTTCGAGTAGAGGCGGAAGAAGTTCTGCAGGGTGATCGTGGCGAGGGTCTGGTTCTCGTCCTTGATGTCCACCCCTTCCTTCGCCTCGATCGCCTGGTGCATGCCCTCGTTGTAGCGGCGGCCGGCGAGGATGCGGCCGGTGTGCTCGTCGACGATCATGACCTCGCCGTCGATGACGACGTAGTCCTTGTCGGCCTTGAAGAGCTCCTTGGCCTTGATCGCGTTGTTCAGGTAGCCGACGAGCGGGGTGTTCACCGACTCGTAGAGGTTGTCGATGCCGAGCCAGTCCTCGACCTTGGCGACACCGGCCTCGTGGATGCCGACGGTGCGCTTCTTCTCGTCGACCTCGTAGTCGCCGGTCTCCTCGATGCCCTTGAGCGGGTTGCCGGCCTCGCCCTTGGTCAGGCGGGTGACGAGCTTGGCGAAGTCGGCGTACCACTTGGTGGCCTGGTCGGCCGGGCCGGAGATGATCAGCGGGGTGCGGGCCTCGTCGACGAGGATGGAGTCGACCTCGTCGACCACGGCGAAGTTGTGGCCGCGCTGGACCAGCTCCTCCTGCGACCACGCCATGTTGTCGCGCAGGTAGTCGAAGCCGAACTCGTTGTTCGTGCCGTACGTGATGTCGCACTCGTACTGCTCGCGGCGCTGGGCGGGCGACATGTTGGCCAGGATGCAGCCGATGGTCAGGCCCAGGAACTTGTGGACGCGGCCCATCATCTCGGAGTCGCGCTCGGCGAGGTAGTCGTTCACCGTGATCAGGTGGACGCCCTTGCCGGACAGTGCGTTCAGGTACGCGGGCAGCGTGCCGACGAGGGTCTTGCCCTCACCGGTCTTCATCTCGGCGACGTAGCCGAGGTGCAGCGCCGCGCCACCCATGATCTGCACGTCGTAGTGCCGCTGGCCGAGGACGCGCTTGGCGGCCTCGCGGACGGTGGCGAAGGCCTCCGGCAGCAGGTCGTCGAGGCTCTCGCCGTCCTGGTAGCGCTGCTTGTACTCGTCGGTGAGGGCCCGCAACTCGGCGTCGGAGAGGTTGACGAAGTCCTCTTCGATGGAGTTGACCTGGTCCGCGATGCGGTGCAGTTTGCGCAGGATCTTGCCTTCGCCTGCACGCATGAGCTTGTTGAAGACGGACACTGAGGCTGGTCTCCTTGCCGGTCGGGCCTGGGCACTTTACGTAGCCGGGCACGGCAGGTGGGCCCCACCGCAACGGCCATCGTAAGCGAGGACGTGGTCGCGTCGGGAGGTCCGCCGTGTCCGCAGGGCACGGGCGCCCGGAATGAGAACGTACGGGGGACGCATTGGGTGCCGGGGAGAACGAAAACCCCTCGCCCGGGTTACGCGTGCTGGCCACAATCCGTTCATGGAGCCCATCACGCTGACCACCGAGCGCCTCCTGCTGAGGCCCTTCGCCCCCGCCGACGCCGGCGAGGTGTACGCGGCCTGCCAGGACCCCGAGATCCAGCGCTGGACGATGGTGCCGGCCCCGTACGAGCGGGAGCACGCCGAGGCGTGGGTCACGCAGATCGCTCCGGCTTCCTGGCTGGAGGACCGCGAGTACGGCTTCGCGGTGCGGCTGGGGGAGCGGGGGCCGCTGGTGGCCGCGGTGGGCGTGCACGTGCGCGGCCCCGGGGCGTACGAGGTCGGCTACTGGGCCGTCAAGGAGCACCGGGGCCGCGGCTACGTGTCCGAGGCGGTGGCCGGGGTGGCCCGCTGGCTGTTCACCGAGGTCGGAGCCGGCCGGCTGGAGTGGCGCGCCACCGTGGGCAACGCGGCGTCCCGGGCCGCCGCGGAGAAGGCCGGTTTCCGGGTCGAGGGCGTGCTGCGCGCCGCGCTCGACGACCGGGGCACCCTGCGGGACTGCTGGGTGGCCGGGCTGGTCCCGGCCGATCTGGGGCTGCCGTCGCGGCTGCCGTACCTGCCCGCTGTCAGTGGCAGCGCCTAAGGTCGCGGCATGACGACGCTCTCGCTGTCCGCCGACGAGGCCCGCCGGATCGCTCTGCGCGCGCAGGGGTTCCTGGGGGCGCCCGACCGCCGGGGCGGGGTCCGGGGGGTGCTGCGCCATCTGGGTGCCGTGCAGCTGGACACCATCTCGGTCCTGGCCCGCTCGCACGAGCTGATCCCGTACGCGCGCCTGGGCGCGGTGGGCCGGGAGGCCGTGGAGAGGGCGTACTGGAGCGACGGGCACGCCTTCGAGTACTGGTCGCACGCGGCGTGCATCCTGCCGATCGAGGAGTGGCCGCACTTCGCGTTCCGCCGCCGGGCGCGGTATGCGCGCGGCCACCGCTGGCACGTCCTGGAGGACAAGGACCGTTCGACGAGGGCGGTCCTGGACCGGCTGCGGGCCGAGGGCCCGCTGACCGCCAACGAGCTGGGCGGCGCGAAGAACGGCGGCGAGTGGTTCGAGTGGTCCGAGACCAAGATCGCGGTGGAGTGGCTGCTCGACACCGGCGAGGTGGTGTGCACCGAGCGGCGCGGCTGGAAGCGGGTGTACGACCTGGCCGAGCGGGCCGTTCCGGACGCCCTGTTCCACGACGACCTGGACGACCGCGAGTGCCTGCGCCGCCTGGTGGCGCTGGCGGGGCAGTCGCTGGGGGTGGGCACCCGCGCCGACATCGCGGACTACCACCGCCTCAAGGGTGAGCAGGTCGACGCGGTGATCGCGGACTCGGGGCTGGTGCCGGTGGAGGTCGAGGGGTGGGGGAAGCCCGCCTGGGCCGATCCCGGTGCGCTGGCCTCCGTCCCGCGCGGCCGGCACCGTACGACCCTGCTGTCACCGTTCGACTCGCTGGTCTGGGACCGGCCCCGCACCGAGCGGATCTTCGGCTTCACGCACCGGCTTGAGGCGTACGTCCCCAAGCCGCAGCGGATACACGGGTACTTCGCGATGCCGCTGCTGGCGGGCGGGCGGCTCCAGGGGCGCGTCGACCCGGGCCGTGAGGGGCGCACGCTGGTGGCGCGCCAGGTCTCGCTGACCCGGCCGCAGGCGGCCCGCCCGATGGCGGAGGCCCTGCGGGAGGCGGCGCTGTGGGTGGGCTGCGACGCGGTCCGCGTCGAGCGTGCGCAGTCGCCCGCGGAAGCGGCCGCGATCACGGCGGAGCTGGCGGAGCTGGGCGCCTGACGGCGGCGCCCGGCCCGTCGGCCGACCGGTGGCGGCGGCCGGTGGCGGCGAGCGGCCGGTGGCGGCGGCCGGTGGCGGCGAGCGGCCGGCCGGTCAGCGGATCTCCAGGATCTTCTCCCGCATCGCGTACACGACGGCTTCCATCCGGGAGTGGAGCTGGAGCTTCTCCAGGATGTTGCGCACGTGGTTCTTCACGGTGTTCTCGGAGATGAACAGCTGCTTGGCGATGTCCCGGTTGTTCATGCCCGTGGCCACGAGCTTGAGGACTTCGAGCTCCCGGTCGGTCAGCCGCGGTGCCGGGACCAGCCGCCGCTCGTCGGTGCGCTGGATCATCGACTTGAACTCGGTGAGCAGCTTCGACGCCATCGACGGGCTGATCTGCGACTGCCCGTCGGCGACGGCGCGGATCGCCGTCGCGACCTCGTCCGTGGAGATCTCCTTGAGCAGGTAGCCGGTGGCGCCCGCCTTGATCGCGTCGTAGAGGTCGGCTTCCTCGTCGCTGATGGTCAGCATGATGATCTTCGCCGAGGGGGCGACCTCCTTGATCGAGGTACAGGCCTCGATCCCGCCGCGCCGGGGCATCCGTACGTCCATCAGCACGATGTCGGGCAGCAGGTCGGCCGCCTTGTCCACGGCCTCCGCCCCGTCCCCGGCCTCACCGACGACCTGGATGTCCTCCTCCTGGGCGAGGACGATCTCCAGTCCGCGCCGGAAGAGGGCGTGGTCGTCGACCACGAGCACCCGGATCGGCTCCCCCGCCGGGTCCGCCGCCCCACGACAGCCGGCGCCGTCGTCGTCACCGCGCGCCGGCCCGAAGCTGTCCGCCATCGTTCCTCCCCCTGCATGTGCTGAGCTGCTGGGCCAACCGGTCGGGCTCGGCCGCCGGTTGACTGCCCGACATGATTCCATGCCCGCGTATCGGACGGGGATTTGGCGGAATCCGTCTGGCTCATACGAGTCATACAGGTGCCCCTGCGGAACGCCGTGCGTTCCGCAGGGGCAATGGTTGAATTTCAGCCTCCGAGCGCGCCGCCCGCGCCCGCTCCCGAGGGCTCCGAGCTGGACGCCCCGTCGGGGTCCACGTGGATGACGCCGTAGTCGTAGGCGTGGCGCCGGTAGACGACGCTGGGCATCTTGGTCTCGGAGTCGACGAACAGATAGAAGTCGTGGCCGACCAGTTCCATTTCGTACAGCGCCTGGTCGAGCGACATCGGGCGGGCCGAGTGGGTCTTCTCGCGGACGATCAGCGGGCCTTCGCCCTGTACCTCCAGGGAGCCGATCCGCTTGACCGGAACCCCTTCCTCCATGTCCTCGTAGACCGGCTCGCCGTTGCTGTTGAGGGTTGCGACGCCCGGCACACGGTCGGCGACCTCGGCCGCCGAGAGCCGTCCGGTGCCACGGCGGGTGAAGCGCTTGTCGTGCTGCTTGCGCAGCCGGGCCTCCAGCTTGTCCTGTGCCAGGTCGAGGGCCGCGTACGGGTCGGCGGCGGCGGCCTCGGCACGGATCACCGGGCCCCGCGAGTGCAGGGTGATCTCCACGCGGTCGGAACGGTCGGCCTGGCGCGGGTTGTGCTCCTTGGACACCTCGACGTCCAAGCTGATCACCTTGGCGTCGAGCTTCTGGATCCGCTCGGGATTCAGCTTCTCGGCCACGTGCTTGCGGAACCGCTCGGGCACCTCGGTCTTGCGGCCCTTGACGACGATGTCCACGCAGAACTCCGTTCCCGGAGACCTCCGCCTTCAGCGGCGAAGCGTCTCCCTTTCGCACCAGGCTCCGGTGAACACCGGAGCCTCGGACTTGGCGACTTTCACCTCCTCCTCCCCCATCGGCAAGATCTACATCCCACCGACTTCGGAGTAGAGAGAGCCCCCCTGGCAGGCACTGACACGAAGATTCCAATAAACAGACGGACTGGTGCTCCGATACCTGGGGCCGATGGATCGCCAGTTCCTCACAACCGAACATATCTCTCAAAGCCGGTTGTCGGCACCCGCTACCGAAACGTACCTCCGATCAGGTGGGCGTTCCCTCTTACTACCTGCAACGATGCGCATTCCCCAGTGGTTCCAAATCTATTCACAAGATTTTTGGTCTGTCCGGGTTGCCGGGGAACGAGCGCGCCGGTGCGGCCACCACAGCCGCAGCATCCGCCGACAACCCCGCCGCGCGCAATGCCCGAGCCGCCTCCGCGAGCGTGGCTCCGGTGGTGATCAGGTCGTCCACCAGCACGAGCCGGGCCCCCGCCGTCAGCACGGCCCCGCCGGGCCGCACCTCCAGGGCGCCCGCGAGGTTCTCCTGCCGCTCCCGGGCCCCCAGCCCCGCCTGGTCGGCGACCGCCCGCCGCAGCCGCAGTACCGGTGCCACACGCGCGGCCGCACCGGCCCCGCGCAGCCTCCCGGACGCGGCCAGGGCGATCCTGCGCGCCGGGTCGTGCCCGCGCGCCCGCACCGCCCGCCGCGCGGAGGGCACCGGGACCAGCACCAGCTCCGCCCCGCCGGCGCCCCCGCCCACGCCCGCGCGGGCCACCGCCGCCGCCAGGGCGGCTCCGAGCGGGCCGGCCAGGGGCAGCGCCCCGCGCTCCTTGTGGGCGAGCACGACCGCCCGTACGGCGCCCTCGTACCGGGCGGCCGCGTACACCCCGGGCAGCCCCGCCGGACCCGCCCGCCGCGCCGCCGGACGCACCGGCCCCGCGCCCGCGCCGCTCAGGGCGCCCCGGCAGGCCCCGCACAGCACGACCCGGGCGGCCCCGCACCCGGCGCAGTCGGCCGGCAGGACCAGCCCGGCCACTTCCCGCCACCACGCCCGCACACGTCCACCTTGACGGCCCGCAGCCGGGCCCGCGACCCCTGTGGACGACCGGCACCGCACCCCGCGCCCGCGCCCCGATCAGCCCGGGTACACCGGGGCCCGCCCGCCCGCCGCCACCGTGCGCCACTGCGCACCCGGCGGCAGCCACACGATGCCGATGCCGTCGTCGCCGGAGTAGGCCACCACGGGCTTCGCCTCGTCCTCCGAGGCGGCGATCGCGCTCAGCCCCGTCGCCCCGGGCAGGCTCGCGGCGACCATCGAACCGTCGGCCAGCATGTAGCGGGCCTGGTCCACCCCGCCGCTCTCCCGGCCCACCACCAGCAGCCGGCCGCGCGGCGCCCAGCTCATCGCGGTCACCTCGGCCATCTGCGGGGCCGCCGGGCGCAGCTCGCGCACCGACACCCGGGAGGCGTCACCCTTGCCCTCGGGCCGCTCGATCCGCCCGATGAAGAGGTTCTTGCGCCCGCCCTCCTTCTCGACGAGCAGCGCGATCCGCACCCCGTCCGAGGAGGCCTTCAGTCCGCTGATCCTGCCGCCGTCGAGGCCGGCGACATCCACCTTCTGCGGGGTGCCGGTCCCGCCGGGCACCCGCCACAGGCCCTGGCTCTGCGGGTCGAGGTCGGCCACCCACAGGTCGCCCTGCGCGTCCCAGCTGGGCGCGGTGAGCTTGCCGGACTTGCTGGTCAGCAGCGGCTGCGGCATCGGTCCGGCCGTCGTCAGCGTCACCACGTACAGGCCGTGCCGGTCGTCGGAGACGACCGCGGCGCGCTTCTCGTCGTACGTCACGGCCGCCGAACCGACCTTGAAGCCGGCGGCGGTGGCCAGCGGGCCGGGGGCCGGTTCCGGCTTGGCCTGCTGCTGCTCCTCGCTGTTGGCGTCGAGGGTCATCCGGACGAGTTTGAAGTCCTTGTCCACGTAGTACTGGTGCTCCGGCGACGGCGGCCGGTTGGCGATGGCCGCGGCGGCCGTGCCGGTGATCCAGCACAGCGAGGACTTGCCGTCGGGGCGCAGCAGTTCGACCCGGTCGAGCTTGGAGGTCGTCAGGTCCCGGACGGTGTAGAGGAGTTGGGTGGCCATCTTCTGGCACTGCGGCTGCGCGACGTCCGCGGCGCTCTTGTTGAGCGGGACGCGCAGGGTGTTCTGGCCGTCGTACGACAGGGACTTGGTGCCCTCGCGCAGTTCGGTGCCGGTCGGGAAGGCCGTGGAGGCGACCGGGCCGAGCCACTTGGAGGGGCCGGCCAGCAGAGACTGCACGGTCTGCGTGGTCGGGTCCATGCGGGAGTCGGGGTCGGTGCGCTGGCGCACGTACACGGGGTCGGCGACGAGGGTGCTGCCCGCGAAGTAGTACTTGTTGACGGGCTTGTAGATGCGCTGGAAGTCGGACTCGCTCAGGACGAGGTTGCTGGGCGGGGTGGCGATCCGCCACTGCTTGTTGACCTGGACCAGCTCGAGGTGCTCCTCGTAGCGCCCGCCGCCGGTCTCGGGCTGGTAGGCGCTGCGCTCGTCCACGGTGGCGAGCTTCTTGCCGTAGATCTTCCAGCGGGGTTCCTCGGGCTCCTTGTCGCCGTTGGAGACTTGGACGCGGTTGAGGCCGGCGGAGAGGACGGTGACGGCCGAGCCGGGCCGCCAGTTCTTCGCGGCGTCCTCGGTGAGGTACTTGCGGGCGGTCGCCAGCTGCGGGTCGTCGCTGGTCATGGCCTCCAGGAAGCCGTCGACGATGTCGGCCGGGCTGGCCTTGTCGGCCGGCGGCACGCCGAAGACGCGGACCTGCGAGTCGACGCCCTGGGAGGCCTCCACCCGGCGGATCTCGCCGCGGTCGGGCATGGAGGCGCAGCCGCCGATCAGCAGGCCGACGGCCCCCAGGGCCAGCGCCGCGCGGGTGCCCCGGTGCCGTCCGGCCGCCGGGACCCGCCCGCCGCGCACGGCGTGCGCCGCGTGGGCCGCGTGCTCCTCGCGGCCGCCGTGCTCCTCGCGCCCGTCCCGTACTCGCCGTGCGCCTGCCGGGGCGCCCTCAGCGTCCTCCACCGGTTCCGTCCTCCTGTGCTGGGCTCTGGTCGGCGGGCCGGGCCACGACCCGGGAGCCGTTGCCGGGCAGCGCCGTCGGGTCGGCGGGCACCGGCAGGGCGGTGGTGACCGCCGGGCGGGGCGGTATCGGGTCGCGGCCGTCGCGCCCGTCCCGCCCGTCGGGGTGCGTGCCGGGTCCGCCGGGCTGCGTCCCGCGCCCGGCGGCCTCGGCGGCGGCCTTGGCCCGGTTGGCCCGGGAGTCCTCGGGCTCCAGCGGGATCGGCGATCCGCGCAGGGGCTCGTCGGCGGTGCGGGGCAGGGTGAGGCGGAACTGGGAGCCGCCGCCGGGCTCGCCCCAGGCCTGGAGCCAGCCGCCGTGCAGGCGGGCGTCCTCGACGGCGATGGACAGGCCGAGGCCGGTGCCGCCGGTGGTGCGCGCGCGGGCGGGGTCGGCCCGCCAGAAGCGGTTGAAGACGCGGGTGGCCTCGCCGGGCTTGAGCCCGACCCCGTAGTCGCGCACGGCGACGGCGACGGCTCCGCCGGCCGAGGCGAGCCTGACCACCACGTCGCGGCCCTCGCCGTGCTCCACGGCGTTGACCACGAGGTTGCGCAGCACCCGCTCCACGCGCCGGGCGTCGGCCTCGGCTATCACCGGCTGGGTGTCGCCGAGGACCCGGATGCGGGTGCCCTTGTGCTCCGCGAGCGGCTCGGCGCCGTCGATGACGCGGCGTACGACGTCCCGCAGGTCGATGGGCTCGGCCTGGAGGTCGGCGGCGCCCGCGTCGAAGCGGCTGATCTCCAGCAGGTCGGAGAGCAGCGACTCGAAGCGGTCGAGCTGTCCGGCGAGGAGCTCGGCGGAGCGCGCGGTGACCGGGTCGAAGTCGACCCGGGCGTCGTGGATGACGTCGGCGGCCATGCGTACGGTCGTCAGCGGGGTGCGCAGCTCGTGCGAGACGTCCGAGACGAACCGGCGCTGCATCCGGGACAGGTCCTCCAGCTGCTGGATCTTGTGCTGGAGGTTCTGCGCCATCTTGTTGAAGGCTTCGCCCAGCCGGGCGATGTCGTCCTCGCCGGTGACCTTCATCCGCTCCTGGAGCCGCCCGGCGGAGAGCCGCTCGGCGATCCCGGCGGCCATCCGGACGGGCGTCACGACCTGGCGCACGACGAGCCACGCGATCGCGCCGAGCAGCACGACCACGAACACGCCGGCGGTGGCGATGGTGACCTTGATGAGGTTGAGGGACTCCTCCTCCTGCGTGAGCGGGAAGAGGTAGTACAGGTCGTACGGGTCGCCGTTGATGTCGGTGAGCCGCTTGCCGATGACCAGCGCGGGCTCCGGGGTCTTCTCCCCGGCCCCGGCGGTGTACTTGATCTGCCAGAAGGTCTTGAAGGTGCCGGTGGCGTGGTTGACGGACCGGCGCAGCGCCGGCGGGACGCTCGCGGTGGGGTCGACGTTGCCGGAGGCGCGGGCGCCCTTGACGCCCTGGGCGGCGGGGGCGGTCTGTTCACCGGTGCCGGTGCCCGCGCCGAGCGCGACCACCTCGAAAGCGGTCTGGCCGCCGCTGGCCAGCTGCTTGACGAGCGAGTTCATCCAGGTGCTGGCGTCACGGCCGACCTTGTTGTCGGTGGCGTCGGGCCCGTCGACGGCGAAGGGCGTGTTGGCCTTCTCCTGTGCGACCGCGAACCCTCCGGCGGCCTGGCTCTGGGCCGCTTCCTCCTTGGCGTCGAGGAGTCCCTTGGAGACCTGGGCGATGACGACGAAGCCGAGCGCGAGGACCACGGCGAGCGACATCAGCAGGGTCGCGGCGACGACCCTCAGCTGGATGTTGCGGCGCCAGATCCGGACAGCCGGAAGCAGCGGCCGCCGTACGAGGCGTACGAGCAGCCGCAGGAGGGGGCCGCCGGGTGCTCCGTCCTGGAGCAGCCGGCCGCCCCGCAGGGCTCCCCGCCGGGAGCCGCCCCGGGCCTTGCCGGGCTGCACGTCAGCTGGGTCCGGCCTTGTAGCCGACACCGCGCACCGTCACGACGATCTCGGGGCGCTCCGGGTCCTTCTCGACCTTGGAGCGCAGCCGCTGCACGTGCACGTTGACCAGGCGGGTGTCCGCCGCGTGCCGGTAGCCCCACACCTGCTCCAGCAGCACCTCGCGGGTGAAGACCTGCCAGGGCTTGCGGGCGAGGGCGACCAGCAGGTCGAACTCGAGCGGGGTCAGTGCGATGGAGGCGCCGTCGCGCTTGACCGAGTGGCCGGCCACGTCGATGACCAGGTCACCGATGACGAGCTGCTCGGGCGCGGGCTCCTCCGACCGGCGCAGGCGCGCCCGGATGCGGGCGACCAGCTCCTTCGGCTTGAACGGCTTCACGATGTAGTCGTCGGCGCCGGACTCCAGGCCGACCACGACGTCCACCGTGTCACTCTTGGCGGTGAGCATGACAATCGGCACGCCCGACTCGGCGCGGATCAGCCTGCACACCTCTATCCCGTCCCTCCCGGGCAGCATGAGGTCGAGCAGCACGAGGTCCGGCTTCGCCTCCCGGAAGGCAGCCAGTGCCTTGTCACCGTCCGCTACGAACGACGGCTCAAAACCTTCTCCACGCAGCACAATGCCGAGCATCTCGGCCAGCGCGGTGTCGTCGTCGACGACGAGGACGCGTCCCTTCATGGTTGACATCATCCCATTAGCTAATCGTTACCCGGCGGTGAGCTGCCCCACAGCCAAAAGGGCTGGAAATCGCCCCTCGGACCTGCGTGGAGATCAGGACGACCAGTCTGCCCCGGATCCGCGCGACAATTGAAGGGCGAGCGGCACGGGATCAGGGGGACGGCCGGTCCGATCCGTACGCCCCCATGGCACGATGGCAGCCGACCAGCGCGCCCGCCACGGCAGGTGCACGTGAAGGAGCGACGATGAACGACTCTCCGGGCTGGGCCGCGCCCGGATCCCCGTCCGACGGCCAGGGCTCCGACGCCGGCCGGCCGGCCGCTCAGCCGTCCGGCCCCGCCTCCGCACCGCCCCCCGCCACCGCCGACGGCGCCTCCCCCACGGGATCCGCCCCCGGCCCCGGCGAGAGCAAGTGGTCCGCCGCCCAGCCGCCGCCCGGCCAGTGGACCAGCCCCGCGACCGGCCGCACCCCGCAGCCCGCCCCGCCCGCCCCGCAGCCGCAGGCCCCCGGCTGGGGAACCCAGCCCGGCTCCCCGTACCAGCACCCCGGCGGCTGGGGCGGCCCGCCGCCCGCCGCCAAGCCCGGCGTCATCCCGCTGCGCCCCCTCGGCCTCGGCGAGATCCTGGACGGCGCGGTCGGCACCCTGCGCGGCCACTGGCGCTCCGTGCTCTCCGTCAGCCTGGTCATCGCCGTCCTCACCCAGGTCGCCCTGCTCCTCGTCCAGCGCGCCTGGCTCAACGACCTGCCCGTCGCCGACGAGACCCTCACCCCCTCGCAGGCCCTCGACGTCATGGGCGACACCGCCCTCGTCTACTCCATCCAGTACTTCCTGGAGATCCTCGGCCTCGTCCTCGTCACCGCCCTGCTCGCACCCGTCGTCAGCCGCGCGGTCCTCGGGCAGCCGTCCACCCTCTCCGGCACCCTGAAGGCCGTACGGCCGCTCGCGCCCCGCATGCTCGCCCTGACCGGCCTGCTGCTCCTCGGCGCCGTCGCCGCCGTCCTGCTCCCGACGCTCCCCGGCATCCTCACCGGCAGCGCCGCGCTGACCGCCCTCGGCATCCCCGTCGGCTTCGTGCTCCTGGCCTGGTTCTACGTGACCTACGTGCTGGCCCCGCCCGCGCTGATGCTGGAACGCGGCTCGGCCGTCGCCGCACTCAAGCGGTCCGCGAAGCTGGTCAAGGGCTCCTGGTGGCGGATCTGCGGCATCAGCCTGCTGACCTGGGTGATCCGGACCATCACCGCCATGGTGATCGTGATGCCCTTCGCCGGCATCGCCCTGTTCGTCGCCCCCGGCGGCCTCTCCAGCCTGCTGGACGGCTCCGTCGGCAAGAGCTGGACCTTCCTCGTCATCAGCGCGATCGGCGGCGTCGTCGGCGCCACCGTCACCGTGCCGATGCAGACGGGCGTCACCACCCTCCTCTACATCGACCAGCGCATCCGCCGCGAGGCCCTCGACCTGGAGCTCGCCCGCGCCGCCGGCCTCGACGGCTACGGCACCCCCACCACGGCCGAACGCCCCGGAGGCTGACACACCGATGAGCACGGGGGGACTCATCACCACCGCCGACGGCGACACACCACCACTGACCACCGGACGCGAAGCCGCCCGCGAGGCGGCCGAACGCGAGCTGGCCAAGCCTGCCTACCACCAGGACGAGCCGGGGCTCCTCCAACGCGCCCTGGACCGCTTCTGGGAGTGGCTCGGGGACTTCTTCGACAGCGCCTCCGGAGCCACACCCGGCGGCTGGGCCGGACTGCTCGCCATCGCCGTACTCGTACTCCTGCTCATCGGCGCCCTCTGGTGGCGGCTCGGCACCCCCCGCCGCACCGCCGCCGGCACCGGCACCCTCTTCGACGGCGGCCCCCGCAGCGCCGCCGACCACCGCGCCGCCGCCGACGCCCACGCCGCCGCCGGCCACTGGAACGAAGCCGTCCGGGAACGCATGCGCGCCCTCGTCCGCTCCCTGGAGGAACGCACCCTCCTCGACCCCCGCCCCGGACGCACCGCCGACGAGGCGGCCGCCGAAGCCGCGCTCTCCCTCCCCGCCCACGCCGCCGACCTGCACGCCGCCGCCCGCGCCTTCGACGACGTCACCTACGGCGGCCGCACCGCCGACGCCGACACGTACGCCCGCCTGCGCACCCTCGACCTCACCCTGGAACGCGCCAAGCCGCTCCTGACGGGACCCACCGCATGACCGGCCCCACGCCCCAGCCCGAACCCCCCACCCCCGGCACCCCGGCACCCCCGCAGCCGACCCCCGCCACACCCCCGGCCACGCCGGCGCCCCCGCAGGCCGAACCGACCCCCGGCGCCCCGGCCCCGGCGCGCCCGTCTCCCGCCACCCCGGCCCCCCACACCCCGTACGCGCCCGCACCCCGCCCGGGCGCCGCCACGGCCCCGCCCGGCTCGGCCCCGGCCGACGGTTCCCCGTACCCGCCCGGCCAGGGCCAGGGCCCCGGTACCTCCACCGCCCTCAGCGCCGCCCAGCTCTGGGCCCGGGCCCGCGGGCTGCTCCTCGCCCTCGGCGTCCTCCTCACCGCAGCCGTCGCCCTCGCCGGCCTCCAGGCCGGCGACCACCACGGCCGCCTCGACCCCCGCTCCGCCGACCGCGACGGCAGCCGCGCCCTCGCCCAGCTCCTCAAGGAACGCGGAGTCACCACCCGCGTCGTCACCAACGCCGACGAGGCCGCCGCCGCGGCCGGCCCCCGCACCACCCTCCTCGTCACCGACCCCGACCTCCTCGGGGAACCCCAGCGACGCGCCATCCGCTCCGCCGTCGACCTCTCCGGCGGCCGCACCGTCCTCATCGCCCCCACCAGCGTCAGCCTCCCCGACCTGGCCCCCGCCACCCGCACGAAGTCCTTCGCCCACGACGACGACCTCGACCCCGGCTGCACCCTCCCCGCCGCCACCACCGCCGGCCGCGCCGGCACCGGAGACGGCCTCCGCTACACCACCGACCTCCCCGGGGCCACCGCCTGCTACCCCAGCCAGGGCCACCCCACCGTCCTCGTTCTCCCCAGCACCACCAAGGGCGGCGACACCGTCCTCCTCGGCTCCGAACGCTTCCTCCTCAACGAACACCTCGCCGAGGAGGGCAACGCCTCCCTCGCCCTCCAGCTCCTCGGCTCCCGCCCCGACCTCGTCTGGTACCTGCCCACCCTCGCGGACATGCCCGCCGACGCCCCCGCCGACGAGAAGAGCCTCCTCGACCTCGTCCCCTCCGGCTGGCTCTGGGCCCTGCTCCAGCTCTTCGTCGCCGCCGCGCTCGCCGCCCTCTGGCGCGCCCGCCGCCTCGGCCCCCTCGTCACCGAGAACCTGCCCGTCGCCATCCGCGCCTCCGAGACCACCGAGGGCCGCGCCCGCCTCTACCGCAGGGCCTCCGCCCGCGACCGCGCAGCCGCCGTGCTGCGCGCCGCCGCCCGCGAACGCCTCGCCGCACTGGTCGGCGTACCGCCCGCCCAGGCCCACGACCCCGCGGCCCTCGTCCCCGCCGTCGCCGCCCGCCTGCCCCACGGCACCGGACCCGACACGGCCACCACCCTCTTCGGCACCACCCCCGCCGACGACGCGGCACTCGTCGCGCTCGCCGACCACCTCGACGCCCTCGAAAGAGAGGTCCGCACCTCATGACGGCCACCACGGACAGCGCCCGCTCCTCCCTGGAAGCGCTCCGCACCGAAATCGCCAAGGCCGTGGTCGGCCAGGACTCCGCCGTCACCGGGCTCGTCGTCGCACTCCTGTGCCGCGGCCACGTCCTCCTCGAAGGCGTACCCGGCGTCGCCAAGACCCTCCTCGTCCGCGCCCTCGCCGCCTCCCTCGCCCTCGACACCAAGCGCGTCCAGTTCACCCCCGACCTGATGCCGAGCGACGTCACCGGCTCCCTCGTCTACGACGCCCGCACCGCCGAGTTCTCCTTCCAGGACGGCCCCGTCTTCACCAACCTCCTCCTCGCCGACGAGATCAACCGCACGCCCCCCAAGACCCAGTCCTCGCTCCTCGAAGCGATGGAGGAGCGCCAGGTCACCGTCGACGGCACCCCGCGCCGGCTCCCCGAGCCCTTCCTCGTCGCCGCCACCATGAACCCGGTCGAGTACGAGGGCACCTACCCCCTCCCCGAAGCCCAGCTGGACCGCTTCCTCCTCAAACTGACCGTCCCTCTCCCCTCCCGCGAGGACGAGATCGGCGTCCTCACCCGGCACGCCGCCGGCTTCGACCCCCGCGACCTGCACGCCGCCGGCATCCGCCCCGTCGCGGGCGCCCGGGAACTCGAAGCCGCCCGCAAGGCCGTCGAGGACACCACCGTCTCCCCCGAGATCGCCGCCTACGTCGTCGACCTCTGCCGCGCCACCCGCGAATCGCCGTCCCTCACCCTCGGCGTCTCCCCGCGCGGCGCGACCGCCCTCCTCGCCACCTCCCGCGCCTGGGCCTGGCTGACCGGCCGCGACTACGTCACCCCCGACGACGTGAAGGCCCTCGCCCTGCCCACGCTCCGCCACCGCGTCCAGCTGCGCCCCGAAGCCGAGATGGAAGGCGTCACCGCCGACGCCGTCATCTCCGCGATCCTCACCCACGTCCCCGTCCCCCGCTGATGGCCCTCACCGGACGCGCCGCCCTGCTCGCGGCCCTCGGCAGCCTCCCCGTCGGCCTCCTCGAACCGAGCTGGACGGGCATCCTCGCGGTCAACGGCCCCCTCGCCCTGGCCTGCGCGGTGGACTACGCCCTCGCGGCGCCCGTACGCGGCCTGCGGCTCACCCGCACGGGCGCCACCTCGGTCCGCCTCGGCGAAACGGCCGACGTCCACCTCACGGTCGGCAACCCGGGCACCCGCACGCTCCGCGCCCGCCTCCGCGACGCCTGGCCCCCCAGCAGCTGGCACCCCGGCAGCGAAACCGCCGCCTCCCGCCACGAGCTGACCGTCCCCGCCGGCGAACGCCGCCGCGTCACCACCCGCCTGCGCCCCACCCGGCGCGGCGACCGCAAGGCCGCCCTCGTCACCGTCCGCTCCTACGGGCCGCTCGGCCTGTGCGCCCGCCAGGGCTCCCACGACGTCCCCTGGACGGTCCGCGTCCTGCCGCCCTTCACCAGCCGCAAGCACCTCCCCTCCCGCCTGGCCCGGCTGCGCGAACTCGACGGCCGCACCAGCCTCCTCACCCGAGGCGAGGGCACCGAGTTCGACAGCCTGCGCGACTACGTCCCGGGCGACGAGACCCGCTCCATCGACTGGCGGGCCACCGCCCGCCGGCACACGGTCGCCGTCCGCACCTGGCGCCCCGAACGCGACCGCCACATCCTGATCTGCCTCGACACCGGCCGCACCTCGGCAGGACGCGTCGGCGACGCCCCCCGCCTGGACTCCGCCATGGACGCGGCCCTGCTGCTGGCCGCCCTGGCCACCCGCGCCGGCGACCGCGTGGACCTCCTGGCCCACGACCGCCGCACCCGCGCCCAGGTCCAGGGCCGCTCGGCCGCCGACACCCTCCCGGCCTTCGTGAACGCAATGGCCGGCCTCGAACCCGAACTCGTCGAAACGGACTCCCGCACCCTCGTCTCCACCATCCTCCGCAGCGCCCCGCGCCGCTCCCTGGTGGTCCTCCTGACCAGCCTGGACGCCGCCCCCATCGAGGAGGGCCTGCTGCCGCTCCTCCCCCGGCTCACGCAGCGCCACACGGTCATCCTGGCCTCGGTCGCCGACCCGCACATCGCCGCGATGGCCGCGTCCCGCGGCTCCCTGGACGCCGTCTACGAAGCCGCCGCGGCCACCCAGACCCAGTCCCAGCGCCGCCGCACCGCCGCACAGCTCACCCGACACGGCGTCCACGTCGTCGACGCCGCCCCGGACACCCTGGCCCCCTCCCTGGCGGACACCTACCTCGCCCTGAAGGCCGCCGGCCGCCTGTAGCCACTGGATAGGCTGGTCGGGCATCCCGTCAGGAGGACACACATGGCCGACCTCACCCCAGAGCAGATGCGCCGCCTGCAAGACTTCGCGGAGCAGCTCTCGGAGCTGGCCGAACACCAGGAAGACCGGTGGAAGGTGCAGACCACCGACGGTCAGATCTTCCTCACGATGATGCAACCCACCGCGCCCCACGGCCTGAACGTGGTGAGGCTGCGCCGCCAGATCGAGGCCCAGACACCAGAGGTGATGGCCCTCAACGACACGAACATGGGCGACCCGGTGACCGCCCTGACGAAGGTCCCGGACCTCATGGTCATCGCGGAAGAGGACACCGACGACACGGCGAAGGTCGTCAATTCCCGTGATGTCCTGATGGTGGTGGAGGTCGTCTCCCGTACGAACTCCCTCACCGACATCCGCGACAAGCTGCACGACTATCCGCGGATGGGGGTCCCGCTGTACGTCGTCGTGGACCCCCGCAAGGACAAGAAGACCGTGACCGTGCACAGCGACCCGTCGGAAGGCCCCGACGGCATCCGTTACCGCAAGAAGGTCCCGCACGCCTTCGGGGACACCGTCACCGCCGGCCGCTGGACGCTCGACACGAGCAGCCTGAAGGCCTACCCCGCCGACTGGTGAACCGAATGCGGCCGCCCACGGCCCGCATTGGCACGTAACGGCCCGTGAACGCAGAAAAGCCCCGCACCAGAAGGTGCGGGGCTTTCCCACAATGATTGTTCGGCGGCGTCCTACTCTCCCACAGGGTCCCCCCT
>NZ_JBWKEE010000037.1:42272-51571 GCF_056435605.1 Streptomyces sp. NPDC043896 | reverse complement strand
GCGGTGAGTTCCTAGACAGCTCCCACCACACCGGAGGTCTTCGTCATGTTCAAGACCTGCCGAGTGTCAACAACGCTCGTGATCAATACAGCTAGGGCCTGCCGTCAGACTCCCGTCCGCCCCGCGACGACGGCAGTTCGACGACAGGCCTCAGGGCTGGCGGGGGCCGACGCCGGCGACCGGCGGGATGGAGACGGCCATGGTCATCTCCAGCGGGGCGTCGCCCTCGTTGCGGTAGGCGTGCGGGAGGTTCGCCTCGAAGGAGACGGCTCCGCCCGCCGGGACCACGTGGCGGTCGTCGGCGATGTCCAGGGTGAGTTCCCCGGCCGTGACGTGCAGCATCTCGAAGGTTCCGGCCGGGTGGGGGTCGGAGGCCGTGCCGTCGCCGGGTTCCAGCCGGTAGGTCCACATCTCGACCGGGCCCCGCCGGTCGTCGCCGAGCAGCATGCGCGCCTCGCTGCCCGCCCCGCTGGACCACATCCGCACCCCCTGCCCCGGCAGCACCACGTGGGCCTGCGGCCCGCGGTCGTGATCCAGGAGGGTGGTGATGCTGACCCCGAGGGCGTCGGCCAGTTTGACCGTGGTGCCCACGCTGGGGTTCGTACGGGCCTGCTCGATCTGGATGATCATGCCGCGGCTGACCCCGGCGCGGGCGGCCAGCGCGTCGAGGGTGAAGCCGCGTTCACCGCGCCACCGCTTGAGGTTGCGGGCGAGCGCCTGGGTGAGCTGTTCGAGGTCCGACACCATTCCGTCCAATATCTTGGATGACACAGTCCAATAGAGTGAACTAATCTGCGGTGTGTTCGATGCTGCACTCCACCGTTCACCGCACTGTACTGCGAGGTCCCGACATGACCGCCCTCTTCGCCTTGGCCACAGCCCTGCTGTGGGGCCTCGCCGACTTCGGCGGGGGCATGCTCACGCGGCGGATACCGGCGCTCACGGTCCTCGTGGTCTCGCAGGTCGCCGCCGTGGTGGTGCTCGGCGCGCTCGTGCTCGGCACCGGCGCCTGGAGCGAGGCGGGACCGCAGCTGTGGTTCGCGGTGGCCGCCGGCCTGGTCGGGCCGGCCGCGATGCTCGCCTTCTACAAGGCCCTGGCCCTCGGCCCGATGGGCGTGGTCTCCCCGCTCGGCTCCCTCGGTGTGGTCGTGCCGGTCGGCGTGGGGCTGGGCCTCGGCGAGCGGCCCGGGCTCGGCCAGTTCGCCGGGATCCTGGTGGCGGTCGTCGGCATCGTCCTGGCCGGCGGACCCGAACTGCGCGGCGCCCCCGTGCAGCAGCGGGCGGTGGTGCTGACCCTCGTCGCGGCCTTCGGCTTCGGCGCGGTGATGGCCCTGATCTCCGAGGCCTCCAGCACCCTGACCGGCCTGGTCCTCGCCCTGTTCGTCCAGCGGGTCACGAACGTCGCCGTCGGCGGCGCCGCCCTGCTGGTGCAGACCCGGCGCGGGGTCCCGGCCCTGCCTGAGGGGACCCGTCCGCGCGTGCTGTGGAGCATGATGCCGGCCCTGGCCTTCGTCGGCCTCGCGGACGTCGCCGCCAACGGGACCTACTCCCTCGCCGCCCAGGCCGGACCCGTCACCGTGGCCGCCGTGATCTCCTCGCTGTACCCGGTGGCCACCGCGTTCGCCGCCTTCGTCGTCCTGAAGGAACGGCTGCGCGGCGTCCAGGCGGCCGGCGCGGGCCTGGCCCTCGCGGGCACGGTCCTGCTCGCCGCCGGCTAGGACCAGGCGTCGCGGGGCAGACGGGAACGCGACGACAGGCCCCAGGCCCCCCGGGGCGTCGCCGCACCCGTTACGAGGACTGCTCGGCCTCCGCCAGCCGTGCCAGCCCGCGCAGCTGCTCCGGCGTCATCCCGTCGGGGATCGGCACCGGTGCCGGGGTGCGCAGCGGGGGCTGCCAGCCCGTCTCGGGCTCCCACCGTCGCACGATCCGCGCCGGGGCCCCCGCCACCACGGAGTGGTCGGGCACCTCACCCCGTACGACGGCCCCCGCGGCCACCACGACGTTGCGGCCCAGCTTCGCTCCGGGCAGGATCACCGCCCCCGTGCCCAGCCAGCAGCCCGGGCCTATCTCCACCGGGGCGCTGCGGGGCCATTGCCGGCCGACGGGCTCGTGCGGGTCGTCGTAGCTGTGGTTGGTGGAGGTGATGTACACCCCGGGCCCGCAGAACGTGTCGTCGCCGATGGTGATCCGCGCGTCGGCGATGACGTGGCTGCCCCGGCCGAGGACCACGCCGTTGCCCAGCACCAGCACCGGGTCGGCCCCGAGGTCGAGGTCGGGCATCATCCCGGCCGTCAGGGTGACCTGCTCGGCGATGATGCAGTGCCCGCCGAGCCGGATCCAGCGCTCGCCGAAGACGGTGCCCTGCGGGAAGGCGAGCCGGGTCCCCTCGCCGATCGCGCCGAAGCGCAGCCGGCCCGGGTGCTCCGCGGTGACGGCCCCGGCCTGCTGCATCCAGCGCCAGCCGGCGTGCACCGCGCGGCTGGCGATCCGGCGGCGCAGGGCCGCCAGGGATGAGAACGTGTTCTGGTTCTTCGGCACCCGGCCACGGTAGTGCGCCCCGCGCCGGACGTCCGGACCCGGCTCCTGTGATCTTCACCCCATCGCGGGTCGGCGGCGCCCCGTGCCCTACGGTGCAGTTGGCGCGGCATCCGGAACCAGAGGGAAGTGACCATGAGCAATCAGCCGAACCCGGCGCAGCAGGCACACCAGGGGGCTCTCATCGCGGGCGTCGGCGACCGGAAGCCCTCGGTGGACCCGACGGCCTTCACCGCCCCGACCTCCGTCGTCGTCGGCGACGTCACGCTCGCCGCAGGCGCGAGCGTCTGGTACTCGGCGGTGCTGCGCGGCGACTGCGGCCCGATCACGCTGGGCGCGGACAGCAACGTGCAGGACAACTGCACCCTCCACGTGGACCCCGGCTTCCCGGTGTCCGTCGGCGAGCGCGTCTCGATCGGGCACAACGCGGTGGTGCACGGCTGCACGGTGGAGGACGACTGCCTCATCGGGATGGGCGCGACGGTGCTGAACGGCGCCGTGATCGGCGCGGGTTCGCTGGTGGCCGCGCAGGCCCTGGTGCCCCAGGGCATGGTGGTCCCGCCCGGCTCCCTGGTGGCGGGCGTGCCGGCCAAGGTGCGGCGGGAGCTCACCGAGGAGGAGCGCGAGGGGATCAGGGTGAACGCCGCGATGTACAGGGATCTGGCGGAGCAGCACCGGGCCTCGGTGCTCCCCGGCGCCTGACCGCCGCCCGGCCGTGCGCCGGCGTCGGCCCGCTGCCGCCGACGCGGCCGCCGACGCGGACGGGGCGCGTGCCCCGGCGCCGGCCCGGGGCACCAGCGCGGGGCGTCGCCCCGGGGCACCATCGCGGGGCGTCAGCCGGGGCGCCGGCGCGGGGCACCCGCCGGGGCGTCAGTCGGAGACGCCCGCCGGGGCGGTGGCGGGCTCCGGCGCCGGTGCCGGGGCCGCCGCGGCCTCGCGGGCCTCGGCCGCCGCCTTCTTCATCCGGGAGCGCAGCACCAGGGTCACGGTGAGTCCGATGACCACGGCCACCACCAGCGCCAGCCAGGAGAACCGCTTCAGCCACGGCTCCGCGACGATGCCGACCGAGTAGATGACGGCGGTGGTGCCGCCGGCCCAGAGGATGCCGCCGAAGACGTTCGCGACGAGGAAGCGCCAGTACGGCATCTGGAGTACGCCGGCCAGCGGCCCGGCGAAGATGCGCAGCAGGGCGACGAAACGCCCGAAGAACACGGCCCACATGCCCCAGCGGTCGAAGGAGCGCTCGGCCATGGCCACCTGGTCGGGCCCGAAGTGCTTGGGGAAGCGCCGGCCCAGTTTCTCCAGCAGCGGCTTGCCGCCGCGGCGGCCGATGGCGTACCCGATGGAGTCGCCGATGATCGCACCGGCGATCGCGCACAGGCCGAGGACGACGGGGTCGATGTCTCCGTGCTGCGAGGCCAGCAGGGCCGAGCTGACGAGGATGATCTCGCCCGGCAGCGGGATGCCGAGGCTCTCCAGCCCGATGACCAGTCCCACCAGGAGATAGACACTGATCGCCGGGATCTCCTCCAGCCATTCCTGGATGTGCACCGGTACGTCCTCCCTCGTCGTCACCGGCGCGCCCCCGAGACACGCCGAACGGGCAGCCTATCCGCTCCTCAGGGCGGCCTCCGTCCACGGCAGGCCTTCTCGGGACGAACGACCGGCGAACGCCTCCCGGCGGCCGGATCGCTCCGGGCGGCGGCCCGATCGCCGCCCGACAGCACGGCGGGAGCGGCCCGCGCCGGACCGCTCCCGCCCCCACTGTGCTGCTCCCGCGCCCCGTTCGCGCCGTGACGCGCGCCCGCGCCGCCGATTTCAGCCCTGCGGGGGCACGTCCAGCCCCCGCGGCGGCCGCTTCCGGCCCCGTGGCCGGCGTACGGGCGACGGCTACGCGTTCGGGCGCAGCGTCCAGACGACGGTCATCTCGCCCGTGACGGCCTCGTCCTGGCGCTGGATGGCGATGGTGACGGGGAACTCGGGGCGGCCGCCCGCGTCGAGTTCGGCCACGACGTCGGCGGCGGGGCGGCCGAGGGTGGCGGTGGCGGTGACGACGCCCTTGGCGAGCTTCTTGTAGCCGATCTCGGCCTTGACGGCCAGCGGCACGGCGCGCGAGAGCTGGTCCCCGAAGGCGGCCAGGACGATGGCGCCGCTCGCGGACTCGGCAAGGGTGAACATGGCTCCGGCGTGCGGGCCGCCGACGTGGTTGTGGAAGTCGGGCTGGTCCGGCAGCCGGACCACGGCGCGCTCGGGCGTGGTCTCCAGGAACTCCAGGTTCAGGGTGCGGGCCATCGGCACGGTCTTGGCGAGCAGTTCGCCCACGTTCATCTGTTCTGCGCTCATGGCACGCGATGTTACCCACGAGTAGATGCGGTTGGCCAGAGCCGGGCAGGGGGCGGACGTGGCCCCTGTCGGCAGCTCCCACTATGGTTACCGGCCATGTGGCCAGGACAGCAGCAGCAGCCCGGGGGAGAGCAGAACCCCCAGGACCCGCGTCAGAACCCGTACCAGCAGCAGCCGGGACAGCCGAACCCGTACCAGCAGCAGCCGCAGCCGGGATTCGGTGAGCAGCAGCCCGGCTACGGCTACCCACAGCCCGGCTACCAGACCCCGCCCCCGGTCCAGCCGTGGGGCCGGCCCACCCAGCAGCAGCCGGTCGCGCAGGCCGGCGGCGGCAGCCCCTTCTCCACCCGGACGGTGGCCATCGTCGCGGCCTCCGCGGTCGTCGTGACGGCCGCCGCCACCGCCGGCTTCGTGCTGACCCGCGACGACGGGGGCGGCAACGAGGCCGACAACAAGCCGGTCGCCTCCTCCTCCGCGCCCGTCGCCCCGGTCGAGCCTGCGGCCCCGAGCGGCCCCAACCCGCGCGCCGGCGGCGACATCAAGCCGGTGATCCCGGGCTGGAAGGTGGTCATCAACCCGAAGCACGGCACCGCCTTCGACGTCCCGCCGGAGTGGAACGTGCTGGGTTCCGGCGTGGGCGCCGGCTTCGAGGACGAGGCCAAGGGCGACGGCTCCCCGTACGTCATGTTCTCCGCACCCGCGTTCCTCAAGGAGGAGTGGTGCAAGGTGGACTCGAACAAGGACGGCCGCGAGGAGACCACCTCCCTGGCCGGAACCGGGACCAAGGGCGGCCAGGGCGCCAAGGACACCGCCGAGGCCGCCCGCAACGAGGCCGGCACCTGGGTGTACGGGGCGTACGCGCAGAAGCAGCCGAAGGAGCTCGTCAAGATCTCCGAGCCCAAGGAGTACACGACCTCCTCGGGCCTCAAGGGGCACTACGCGACGGCGACCGCGACCAACGTCCCCAAGCAGAACAAGTGCTCGTCGGACGGCAAGAGCATCGCCTTCACCTTCAAGAACGCCAAGGGCGACTTCGCCACCTGGGTCCTGTACGGCGCCGCCGGCGTCCCCGGCGAGGTCGACCAGGCGACGTACGAGAAGATCCTGAGCTCGGTGCGCCTCAGCGGCGGCTGACCGTCCCGCTCCCCCGGCGTCCTGCCGCCCCCGCGGTCCGCTGAGGACCGCAGGACCACGGGCAGGACCTCAGGACCTCCGGGCCGACGATCCGATTCACGTTATTTCGTTTGGATTCTCGGCCCGGAGCAGGGGATAGTCCCGGGGTGAGCCCCCGTACCGTCTTCCGGACCCCCAGCCGCCGGCCCTCCTGGGCCGGACGCAACTACAGCCTCCTGACGGGCGCCGCGGTCGTCACCAACCTCGGCAGCCACGGGGCGCTCATCGCGGCCTCCTTCGCGGTGCTCGAAGCGGGCGGGTCCAGCGCGGACGTCGGCCTCGTGGCCGCCGCCCGGACGCTGCCCCTCGTCCTCTTCCTCCTCATCGGCGGAGCGCTCGCCGACCGGCTGCCGCGGCACCGCGTGATGGTCGCCGCCAACGCCCTCAACTGCGTCTCGCAGGCCGCCTTCGCCGCGCTCGTGCTCGCCGGCGAGCCCGAGCTGTGGCAGATGATGCTGCTCACCGCCCTGTGCGGCACCGGCACGGCCTTCTTCAACCCGGCCGCCGAGGGCATGCTCCTGTCCAGCGTCTCCGGCGAGCACGCCAACCGGGCCTTCGCCCTCTTCCGCATGGCGATGAACGGCGCCGGCATCGGCGGCGCGGCCCTCGGCGGGGCGATGATCGCCGCCATCGGCCCCGGCTGGGTGCTGGCCGTGGACGCGGCGGCCTTCGCCGTCGCGGGCGCCCTGCGCGCCTTCCTGGACGTCGGCCGGGTCGCCGAGCGGCCCCCCGGCGGGGGCCTGCTGTCCGACCTGCGCGAGGGCTGGGTGGAGTTCCGCACCCGGCCCTGGCTGTGGAGCATCGTGCTCCAGTTCTCCGTGGTCGTGGCCGTCGTCGGGGCGGCCGAGGCCGTGTACGGACCCCTCGTCGCCCGCGACCGGCTGGGCGGGCCGGCCCCCTGGGGCGTGGCCCTGGCCCTCTTCGGCGCGGGCACCATCGCCGGAGCCGTCCTGATGATGGTGTGGAAGCCGCGCCGCCTGCTGCTGGTCGGCACCCTGTGCGTGTTCCCGCTGGCGCTGCCCTCGGCGGGGCTGGCGGTCCCGCTGCCGGTATGGGGGCTGTGCGCGGTGATGTTCGTCAGCGGCGCCGCGATCGAGGTGTTCGGCGTCAACTGGATGACCACGATGCACCAGGAGATCCCCGAGGAGAAGTTCTCCCGGGTCTCCGCCTACGACTGGTTCGGCTCGGTGTCGATGCTCCCGCTCGCCACCGCCCTGGCCGGCCCGGCCGAGAGCGCCTTCGGCCGTACCCAGGCGCTGTGGGGATGCGCGGTGCTGGTGGTCGCCGCCACCGCCCTGGTCCTGTTCGTCCCGGACGTACGCCGGATCACCCGCAAGCCGCCGCCCGTGAAGGTCTCCGTCCCGGCGGCGGCCCCCGGCACGGCGGAGCTCACCCCAGGCTGAACGCCCCCTCCGGCGGGGCCGGCGAGGCGACGGCGTCCGCGTCGGCCACCGGCCGCGCCCCGCGCATGAACCGGGCGAGCCCCTCCCCTGACTCCACCCGGGCGGGGAACGCGTCGGCGGCGCAGCGCCGGGCCAGTGCGGCCACCGGCAGCGGGGCGTCCGAGGCCAGCAGCACGGCGTTGCCGAAGCGCCGTCCCCGCAGCACTCCGGGCTCGGCGATCAGCGCCAGCTCCGCGAAGGCGGCCGCGAAGTTGGCCAGCTGCGCCCTGAGGAAGCCGAACGGCGCCCCGTCGGCCAGGTTCGCCGCGTACAGCCCGCCGGGCCGCAGCACCCGCGCCGCCTGCCGCGCGTACTCCACCGAGGTCAGCGGGGCGGGCACCCGCGAGCCGCCGAACACGTCGGCGACCAGTACGTCCGCGCTGGCTGCGGGGGCGGCCTCCAGCCAGGCCCGCGCGTCGGCGGCGTGGACCGTCACCCGCGCCCCGGCCGCCAGCGGGAGGTGCCCCTGCACCAGCTCCACCAGGGCGGCGTCGAACTCCACCACGTCCTGCCGGGACCCCGGGCGGACGGCCGCGGCGTACCGGGGCAGGGTGAGCGCGCCGCCGCCCAGGTGCAGCAGGTCCAGCGCGGCCCCCGGCTCCGCCGCGCAGTCCAGTACGTGCGCGAGGCGGCGTACGTACTCGAACTCCAGGTGCTCGGGCTCGTCGAGGTCGACGTACGACTGGGGCGCCCCGTCCACGGTGAGGAGCCAGGCCCGCTCCCGGTCCACGTCCGGCATCAGTTTGGCGGTGCCCTGGCCCACTTCCCGGATCACCGGGATCTGTTCGTCGCTCACGCCACCATTGTCAGGCCGCCCAGACGGCCGCCGCGTCGGCCGCGTGCTCCGCGGCCTGCGCGAGCCCCGCGCGGGCGGCCGGATCCCGGCGGGCGGGGTCCAGGACGTTGCGCCCGAAGGCCTTGCGGGCCTGCGGGGACGGGGTGATCAGCAGCACCCGGGCGCCGGCCTCCCGCAGCCGGGCGGCCTGGTCGGCGGGCGAGGGGATCAGGGCGGAGCCCATGGCCATGGGAGCGAGGACCACCACGCGGTCGTACCCGGCCGCTAGGTCGGCGTTGGCCGTCGAGCGGACGCCGCCGTCGATGAAGCGGCGCCCGCCGACCGTCACCGGCGGCCACACGCCCGGGACGGCACAGCTCGCGGCGACGGCGTCGACGAGCCCGGCGCCGCTCTCCCGGTCGAAGTCGGCCGGGGCCCCGGTGAGCGCGTCGACGGCGGTGACGACGAGCCGCCGCTCGGGCCACTCGTGCGACACGAGCCGCGCCTCCAGCACCTGGCGCCGGTCCGCCTCGGCACCGGTCTCGGCGGCCAGCGCGAAGGCGCCGACCCGGCGGCGGTAGGCGGCGGCGTCCCGGGAGCGGGCCATCGCGAGGGCGTAGCGGGCGAAGACCCCGGCGCCGATCCGGGCGGCACGTTCCCCGGCGGGGTCGCCGAGCTGGCGTTCGTACAGCTCCCGGACGGGGAGGCCCGAGGTGAGCTGGGCGCCGACCACGGAGCCGGCCGAGGTGCCGACGACCAGGTCGGCGGTGGTGAGGTCCACTCCGGCCCGGGAGAGCCCGTACAGGATCCCGGACTCCCAGCCGACGCCGGTGAGGCCCCCGCCGCCGAGTACCAGTGCCGTTCCGCCGCCCATGTCAGCCCCCTCTTTCCTCGCGTTCGCGCACGCCGGTGGTGGGGGGGGGAGGGGGGGGGGGGGGGGGGAACGCCACCACGAAAAGGGGGGGGGTGGGGCACGGGCAAAGGGGTCTGGTGGGGTGGGGGGGGGGAAACACTTGGCCGGACACCCGCTA
>NZ_JBWKEE010000037.1:0-42264 GCF_056435605.1 Streptomyces sp. NPDC043896 | reverse complement strand
ACCCTCCCCCCCCCCCCCCCCCCCCTCCCCCTCCCCCCCCCCCCCCCCCCCCCCTCCCCCCCCCCCCCCCCCCCCCCCCCCCCCCCCCCCCCCCCACGCCGGGGTGGGGCCTGGACCCGGGCCAGGGGTGTCCGGCGGATCGGGGCCGGACACCCGTTAGGCCGGACACCGGCTAGCCGAGAACGGCCGTCACCGTCCCCGCGCCGACCGTGCGGCCGCCCTCGCGGACCGCGAAGCCGAGGCCCGCCTCCAGGGGCACCTCCCGGCCCAGCTCGACGGTCATGGTGACCGTCTCCCCGGGACGGGCCACGGCCGTCCCGCCCAGGTCCACGTCGCCGACCACGTCGGCGGTGCGGACGTAGAACTGCGGCCGGTAGCCGGTCGAGACGGGCGTCGTGCGGCCGCCCTCCCGCGCGGAGAGCACGTACACGCGCGCGGTGAAGCGCCGGCTCGGCGTCACGCTCCCCGGCGCCGCGACGACGTGTCCGCGGCGCACCCCGTCGCGGTGCACGCCGCGCAGCAGCAGCGCGACGTTGTCCCCCGCCTCGGCGGACTCCATCGGCTTGCCGAAGGTCTCCAGGCCGGTGACCACGGTCTCGACGGGCTCGCCGTCGCCCCCGAGGACGGTGACCCGGTCGCCGGGCCGGACGGTGCCGCGCTCGACGGCTCCGGTGACGACGGTCCCGCGGCCGGTGATGGTGAGGACGTTCTCGACCGGCAGCAGGAACGGCGCGTCCGTGTACCGCACCGGCATCGGCACGTAGGTGTCCACGGCGTCCAGCAGCGCCTCGATCGCCCCGGTCCAGTGCGGGTCGCCCTCCAGCGCGCGGAGCCCGGAGACCCGTACGACGGGCGCGGTGTCCCCTCCGTAGCCGTGCGCGGAGAGCAGGTCGCGGACCTCCAGCTCGACCAGGTCGGTGAGCTCCGGGTCCCCGGCGTCGGCCTTGTTGAGGGCCACCACGATGTGGTCGACCCCGACCTGGCGGGCGAGCAGGACGTGCTCGGAGGTCTGGGGCATGACCCCGTCGAGGGCGGAGACGACGAGGATCGCCCCGTCGAGCTGGGCGGCGCCGGTGACCATGTTCTTGACGTAGTCGGCGTGTCCGGGCATGTCGACGTGGGCGTAGTGCCGGGTGTCGGTCTCGTACTCGACGTGGGTGAGGTTGATGGTGATGCCGCGGCGGGCCTCCTCGGGGGCCCGGTCGATGCGGTCGAAGGGCACGAAGGAGGCGCCGCCGCGCTCGGCGAGGACCTTGGTGATGGCGGCGGTGAGGGTGGTCTTGCCGTGGTCGACGTGGCCCATGGTGCCGATGTTGAGGTGCGGCTTGGTGCGGGTGAAGGCCGTTTTGGCCATGGTCTCTTTCCCGTGGCTCGAAGCTGGAACGGGACCCCTGGGTTCTGCCGACCCTCCCCCTGCGGGGTCCGCCGGACGATCCGGGAAGGGTCAGCTTCGTGCGCCGTCGAACGCGGCGAGTGCCGCTGCGGCGAATGCCTCTGCCAGGGCGACGGCGGAGGAGGCCAGGACGGCCGCGACGGCCGGGACGGCAGCCTTCGGCGCGTCCGCGACTGCGGACGGCGCTGCGGGGAAGGCGTACCGGGACATGGCCCCGATCCTGCCGGAGCGGCCGGAGCGCGTCGAACGGATTATCCGCGGAGGCCGCCCGGAGGAGGCCGGAATGAGGCCTGGATTACGGCGGGGCGTCATAGGGGTCGGTTAGTCTCCCCGGGTGTCCCTCCTCCTCGCGCCGATGGCCCGGCTGTCGCTGCTCGTCGTGCTGCTGGTCGCGGCCGGGGTCTGCGTACTGCTCTACGAGCCCCAGCGGCTGCTGTCGCAGGGCTGGCCGCCGGGGCTGCCGGTCGGCACGGGGGTGCTGCTGTTCGCGGGCGCGTACGGTCTGTGCACGGCGGCGTTCGTCCCCCGCCCCCTGCTGAACCTGGCCGCCGGGGCGGTCTTCGGGACCCAGTTCGGCCTGGTGGCGGCCGTCGGCGGCACCGTGGTCGGCGCGGGACTGGCCTTCGGCCTGGGCCGGGCCATGGGGCAGGAGGCGTTGCGCCCGTACCTGAGGGGCCGGTGGCTGAAGGCGGCCGACGGCCAGCTCAGCCGGCACGGGTTCCGCTCGATGCTCGCCGTCCGGATCTTCCCCGGGGTGCCCTTCGCCGCGGCCAACTACCTCGCCGCCGTCTCGCGCTGCGGCTGGTTCCCCTTCCTCCTGGCGACGGCGCTCGGTACGGTGCCCAACACCGCCGCGTACGTGATCGCCGGAGCCAGCGCCTCCTCCCCCGGATCGCCCGCGTTCCTGGCCTCGTTCGGGTTCATCGCGGTCTCCGGAGCGGTCGCGGCGGTGGTCGCCTGGCGCAAGCGGCACCGGCTGGCGCCGCCCGTCGCGGCCGGGTCCGCACAAGCACACCCCCCAGTGGTCACGGCGGCTCCCCACGGGCCCTAGCATCGGACCCGAACTGCCCGACGATCACAAGGACGAGCGCACCCCGACATGAGCTGGTTCGAATCCCTAATCCTCGGTCTCGTCCAAGGGCTTACGGAGTTCCTCCCGATCTCCTCCAGCGCCCACCTGCGGCTGACCGCGGCTTTCGCCGGCTGGCACGATCCCGGTGCGGCCTTCACGGCCATCACCCAGATCGGCACCGAGGCCGCCGTGCTGATCTATTTCCGCAAGGACATCGGGCGGATCATCTCCACCTGGTCCCGCTCCCTGTTCGACAAGACGCTGCGCTCCGAGCAGGACGCCAAGATGGGCTGGCTGGTCATCGTCGGCTCGATCCCGATCGGTGTCCTCGGCGTCCTGTTCAAGGACCAGATCACCGGCCCCGCCCGTGACCTGCGGCTGACGGCGACCACGCTGATCGTGATGGGTCTGGTCCTCGGCTTCGCCGACTGGCTGGCCTCGCGCGACGAGGAGGGCGGACGGCACCGGGTGGTCAAGCAGCGCAAGACGCTGCGGGAGCTGGGCGTCAAGGACGGTCTGATCTTCGGTCTGTGCCAGGCGATGGCGCTGATCCCGGGTGTCTCCCGGTCGGGTGCGACGATCTCCGGCGGTCTGCTGCTGGGCTTCACCCGCGAGGCGGCGGCCCGCTACTCCTTCCTCCTGGCCATCCCGGCCGTGCTGGCCTCCGGAGCGTTCGAGATCAAGGACGTGATGGAGAACCCCGGGCACATCTTCTGGGGGCCGACGGTCTTCGCCACGGTGATCGCCTTCTTCATCGGCTACGCGGTCATCGCCTGGTTCATGAAGTTCATCTCCACCAAGAGCTTCATGCCGTTCGTGATCTACCGGATCCTGCTCGGCATCGTGCTGTTCGTGTTGAGTGGGGGGGGCGGGGGGAGCCGGCACGCGGGGGGGGGGGGTTGGGGACCCGGGCGGACGGCCAGTGGCCTGAACTCGACGCGGGGGCCGCCCGGGAACGTTCCCGGGCGGCCCCCGCGTCGTTGTCCCCAAAGAGACGTGAAGGCGAACAGCAGGGGGTGTCCCATGGGCCGCGTGGTACTGGAGCGTTTCCCGGCGGGAAGTCCGCGCGGGAGCTGGCCGGCCGAGGAGTACGCCGCGCAGCGGATGCGCGAGGGCGTGCCGGCGGAGGTGGTCATGGACCTGGCCAGTGACGCGTTCCTGGTCGTGATCCGGCAACGGGAGGCGCATTCCGGTCACTGATCCGCGCCGCGCGGATCAATGACCGCACGCCCCTTGGCCTCGGCGGCCCGCAGCCCCACACTGACCCGATGACTCAGCGTGTGGACCTGGCGACGGTGATGGACCGTCTCGCCATCGACGAGGTGGTCTCGGGGTACGCGGCGGCCGTCGACGACGGGGACTGGGCCGCCTACCGCGCCCTGTTCACCCCCGCCGGGCGGGCGGACTACACCTCGGCGGGCGGGGTGGAGGGCCCGGCCGGGGAGGTCGCGGACTGGCTGGCGGGGACGATGGAGCTCTTCCCGGTGCGCCAGCACCTGATCGTCAACCGGCTGGTCCGGATCGAGGACGGGGGCGGCTACCCCGGGGACGCGGCACTGGTCCGGGCCGACTTCCTCAACCCGATGCGGCTGGCCGGCGCCGGCGACCGCGCCACGGCCCCCAACTTCGTCGCCGCGGGGCGCTACACGTTCACCCTGGCCCGGACCCCCGACGGGTGGCGGCTCACCGGGGTCACGGTCCACGAGAAGTGGCGTCACGTGACGGCCTGAGCCGCGCCCTGCCGGAGGCGGTCCCACACTGGAAGCGGAGGCGCGTCATGCTGCTCGCGAAGCGGACCCGGTGGTGGCGTGCGGCGGCCGCGGTGGCCGCCGGGGCGCTGCCCTGTCTGGCCTTCCCGGCGCCGGGGCTGTGGTGGTGGGCGTACGTCGCCCTCGTGCCCTGGATGCTGCTGCTGCGCTCCGCGCCCACCGGACGGCGCGCGGCGCTGGAGGGCTGGCTCGGCGGTGCGGGCTTCATCGTGGCGGTGCACCACTGGCTGCTGCCGAGCCTGCACGTGTTCCTGGTCCCGCTCGCGGTGCTGCTGGGGGTGCTGTGGGTGCCGTGGGCCCTGTTGGTGCGGGAGCTGCTCGGCGGGGTGCCGGGCGCGGGGCGGGCGGTGGCCGGGCTGGTCCTCGTACCGGCGGGGTGGCTGCTGTCGGAGCTGGCCCGGTCATGGCAGGGGCTGGGCGGGCCGTGGGGGCTGCTCGGGGCCAGTCAGTGGCAGGTACCCCCGGCGCTGCGGCTGGCCGCGCTGGGCGGGGTGTGGCTGGTGAGCCTGCTGGTGGTGGCGGTGAACTGCGCGGTGGTGCTGCTGGTCGCGGTGCCGGGGGCGCGGGCTCCGGCGGTGGCCGCCGTGGCGGGGTGCGCGGTGCTGGCGGGAGTGGTGTGGCTGTGGCTGCCGCGCCCCGAGGTGTCGGGAGGGCTGCGCGTGGCCGTCGTACAGCCGGGCCTGGTGGGCGGGGCGGACGGGGCGGAGCGGCGGTTCGACGCGGAGGAGCGGCTGACGCGGAGCCTGGCGGGGGCCCGGCCGGACCTGGTGGTGTGGGGGGAGAGCGGCGTCGGCTCGGACCTGGCGGCGCGGCCCGACCTGTCCCGGCGGCTGGCGGCCCTGTCCGCGGAGCTCGGGGTCCCGCTGCTGGTCAACGTGGACGCGCGGCGCTCGGACCGGCCCGGGATCTACAAGAGCTCGGTGCTGATCGGCCCGGAGGGCCCCACGGGCGACCGGTACGACAAGATGCGGCTGGTCCCCTTCGGCGAGTACGTGCCGGCCCGCTCGGTGCTGGGCTGGGCCACCTCGGTCGGCAAGGCGGCGGGCGAGGACCGGATGCGCGGCGCGGCGCCGGTGGTCGTGGACCTGCCCGGCGGGGTGCGGCTGGGGCCGCTGGTGTGCTTCGAGTCGGCCTTCCCCGACATGAGCCGGCACCTGGTCCGGGAGGGGGCGGGGCTGCTCGTCGCGCAGTCGGCGACCTCGACCTTCCAGGACAGCTGGGCCCCGGCCCAGCACGCCTCGCTGGCCGCCCTGCGCGCCGCCGAGACGGGCCGCCCGGTGGTGCACGCGACCCTGACCGGCATCAGCGCCGTGTACGGCCCGTCCGGCGGCCTGACCGGGCCCGTCCTGCCCACCTCGGCGAGCACGGCGGCCGTGTACGAGGTCCCGCTCGCCCGGGGCACGACCCCCTTCGTCCGCTTCGGGAACTGGCCCGCGGGCGCCTCCGTGGCCGCGCTGGGGCTGTACTGCGCGGCCCTGGTGCTGCGGGCGCTCAGGCCGGGGAGGCCTGCTCCAGAGCCGTCAGCACCACCCGCTCGCACAGCTCGTGGGTGAGCAGGGCGTCCCGGGCGCTGATCTCCTTGCCGGTCTCCACGGCCTCCAGGAAGGTGTCCACGGCCTGCTCGATGCCGCGCTGGCGGGCCACTGACACCCAGTCGCCGCGCCGGCGCACGGTGGGCTGGCCCCGGTGGTCGACGACCTCGGCGAGGTTGACGACCTGGCGCTTGGAGTCCTGGCCGGACACCTCCAGGACCTCCTCGGCCGATCCGGAGCGCCGGTTCATGATCCCGAGGGCGGTGAATCCGTCGCCGGACATCTGGAGCACCACCTGTGACATCAGCCCCTCGCGCACCACGGCCCGGACGTCGATGCGGTCGGCCTCGCCGGGCAGCAGGAAGCGCAGGGTGTCGACGACGTGGATGAAGTCGTCCAGGACCAGGGTGCGGGGGTCCTCGGGGAGCCCGATGCGGTTCTTCTGCATGACGATCAGATCGCGCGGGTGGTCGGCGCACAGCGTGTAGCCGGGCGCGTGACGGCGGTTGAAGCCGACGAAGAGGCCGGTCCCGCGCTCCTCGGCGAGTTCCACCAGGCGCCGCGAGTCCGCGAGCTCGTAGGCCAGCGGCTTGTCCACGTACGTGGCCACGCCCGCCTCCAGCAGCCGGGTCACGATCTCGGGGTGCGTGGCCGTCGGGGCGTGCACGAAGGCGGCGTCGAGGTCCTGGGCGAGCAGCGAGTCCAGCGTGGTGTGGCGGTGACCGGGCGGGACGCGGTACGTGTCGCCGATCCGCTGGAGCGTCGCCGGGGTACGCGTCTGCACGTGCAGATCGACCCCGGGACGGGTGGTGAGGACGGGCAGGTACGCCTTCTGCGCGATGTCGCCGAGTCCGATGACGCCGACCTTCACCGGGAGCCTCCTGGTATGTGCCGTATGGGACAGCGGCAGCTTAATCCCTGGTGGGAGGAGGCGCGTTCGTCCAGGATGTGGCCCATGACCACGACTGCGAACGGATCGCACCGCCCCGAACCCTCCACCACCGCCGCCGAGCGGGAGATGCTGGAGGGCTGGCTCGACTACCACCGCTCCACCCTGACCTGGAAGTGCGAGGGGCTCACCGAGGAACAGCTGCGCCTCACCCCGCTCAGGCCCTCGGCCCTGAGCCTGATGGGGCTCGTACGGCACATGGCGGAGGTGGAGCGGTACTGGTTCCGCGAGATCGCCCTGGGCGAGGACCTGCCCGACCTGTACAGCACCCGGGAAAACCGGGACGGCGACTTCGAGTTCACCGACGGCGACACCTGGGCGGCGGCGGAGCGGGTCTGGCGGACCGAGGTGGAGCTGGCGCGACGGGCGGCCGCCGACCGCTCCCTGGACGACGTGTCGGACGCCGCGAGCCACCACCGCGGCGAGGTGTTCAGCCTGCGCTGGATCTACACGCACATGATCGAGGAGTACGCCCGGCACAACGGGCACGCGGACCTGCTGCGCGAGCACATCGACGGCGCCACCGGGGAGTAGCCGGGCCCGCTCCGGTGTCCGCCGGACATCCCCTCCCCGTCACCCGTGCGGGGTGAATATCGGCTCAGGGTTTTCGCAACGGGGTGCTCGCACAGCAGAGTTGCGCGGGTGCATCCAACCCGAACCTCGACGAAGCTGCTCCTCGGAGCCGCGTGTGCCGTATCGGCCGTCTCCGGCTGCGTGAACGTGGACCCCGCCCAGATGCGGCCGGTGGGGGCTCCCTCCGACGGGCTGCCGCCCCGGCACGAGCCGCGCGGCGGGCCGGCGGCGCTGCCCGTGGTCGTCCAGGCGCCCGCGCTGGAGGCGCTGAAGGCGGTACCCCGGGAGGGCCTGCGTCCGACGGCCCCGACGGCCGCGGGGCGGGGCTCGGCGCGTACCGTGCCCGGGCCGCGCTCGGAGCCCGGGGAGACCGTGCAGGCCCCGCCCGCCGCCCCCGAGGTCCCGGAGCCGGCCGAGCCGGGCGGACACGGCCAGGGGGGCTCCCGGGGCGGCCCGCACGCCGTCAGGGCGGACGTGGAGCCGCCGCCCGGGCTGGTGCGGGAGCTGCCGGTGCGGCCGGCCGACGTGTGCGCGCTGGGCCGCCGGCACGGGAACTGGGAGCCGGACGGCCCGGAGGCCCGTATCTGCGCGGGCGTGAAGGACGGCTGAGGCCCCGCACGGCCGGCCGCCGGGCCGGCTACGGCCTCCAGGACGGCTGCCACGACTGCCACGACTGCTACGACTGCTCGGGGAACGGCCGGGGCCCCGGGCCCGCCTCCGCCGCGAGCCGGCGCTCCAGGCGGGCGATGGCGGCCCGTACGCCGTTGCCGTACCCGTCGTCGGACAGGGCTCCGGCGGCCGCCCGGGCCCGCGCGAGGTGGACCCGCGCCTCCTCGGGCCGGCGCAGCTTGGCGTAGTCGGCCGCGAGGCTGAGGTGCAGCGAGGGGTAGAAGACGCGTACGGCCGGGTGGGGCTCCGCCCGGCCGGGGGGCGCCTCGCCCAGCCGCCGTCCCAGTCCGTCGGCGGCGGTGAGGGCGCGCAGGTCCCAGGCCAGTTCGTCGGCGGGGTCGTCCTGGGTGTCGGCGAGGTAGTGGGCGAGCGTACAGCGGTGGAGGGAGTCGCCCTCCTCGCCGATCTCGGACCAGATCTCGCCGAGCCGGTTGCGGGCCTCCTCGCGGTCGCCGGCGTGCAGCAGGATCACGGCCTGGCCGATCCTGGTCATGACGGCGTCCTCCGACGCCTCCTGCTGCTGCTCCGTCAACGGGGGCCTCCGGCTCGCTCCGCCGGACCTGTCCGGTCCGATCATCAAGAAGCTAGCCGGAGGTACCGGCTCTGGCGCCGAGGCGCGGGGTGGTGTCAGCCCAGGTCCGGAATCCGCCAGTCGATCGGCTCATGGCCCTGGGCGGCGACGGCCTCGTTGATCTGCGTGAACGGGCGGGAGCCGAAGAACTTCTTGGCCGACAGCGGCGAGGGGTGGGCGCCCTTGACGATGACGTGCCGCTCCTCGTCGATGAGCGGGATCTTCTTCTGGGCGTAGGCGCCCCAGAGCACGAAGACGACCGGGTCGGGGCGCTCGGACACGGCGCGGATCACCGCGTCGGTGAACTTCTCCCAGCCCTTGCCCTTGTGGGAGTTGGGCTCGGCCTCGCGGACGGTGAGGACCGCGTTGAGCAGCAGGACGCCCTGCTCGGCCCACGGCATCAGGTACCCGTTGTCCGGGACCGGCAGGCCGAGCTCTTCCTTCATCTCCTTGTAGATGTTGCGCAGCGAGGGCGGGGTCTTGACCCCGGGCTGCACGGAGAAGCACAGGCCGTGTCCCTGGCCGGCGCCGTGGTAGGGGTCCTGGCCGAGGACCAGGACCTTCACCTTGTCGAACGGCGTGGCCTCCAGGGCCGCGAAGACCTGCTCGCGGGGCGGGTAGACCGGCCCGTTCGCCCGCTCCTTCTCGACGAACTCGGTGAGTTCCTTGAAGTAGGGCTGGTCCAGCTCCCCGCCGAGGACGGGGAGCCAGGACTCGGGCAGCATCTGGGTCACGTCGACAACCTCCGGTACAAGTTCGTGCAACTGATCCGAACCTACCGGGGACCACTGACAACGCCGCCACCCGGGCGTCCCGCCGGGATCACCAGCTGGTCTTGCGGTACAGCTCCCACATCTGCATGGCGGTCTGCGGGTCGAGGGCCCGCTCGGCGCCGGCGATGTCCTCGCGTGCGCCGACGTAGAGCTTGCCCTGCCACAGCGGGAGCAGCCGGACGTCCTGGGCGAAGATCTGCTGGGCCGCCTCGAACTCCCTGACTCCGGCCGAACGGTCGCCCTCGCGGCGGGACTTGGGCAGCAGCTCGTTGGTGATCTGCGGGGTGTCGTACGGGGTGCCGACCGCGTTCTCCTTGCCGACGAACGGCGCGATGAAGTTGTCGGGGTCCGGGAAGTCGGGGAACCAGCCTCGGCCGAAGACGGGGTACTGGCCTCCCTTGTAGCCCTCCTGGAAGGTCTTCCACGGCTGGCCGCGCAGGTTGATCTTGAAGAGTTCGCTCTCGTCGAGCTGCCGCTTGATCTCGGTGAACTCGTCGGCGGTGGAGGCGCCGTAGCGGTCGGTGGTGTACCAGAAGGTCAGCTCCACCTTCTGGGTGATCCCCGCGGCCGTGAGGATCTTCTTGGCCTTGGCGACGTCGGGGTTGCCGTAGATGTCGAAGAACGGCGTCTTGTGGCCCACGACGCCCTTGGGGACCATCGAGTAGAGCGGTTCGGCGGTGCCCTGGTAGACCTTGGAGACGATCGCGCCCCGGTCGATGATCTGGGCGATCGCCTGGCGCACGGCCGGCTTGTTGACCTGCGGGTCGCTGGGGTTGAAGACCAGGTAGCGGATCTCGGCGCCGACGTTCTCGACGACCTGCACGCCCTGGGACTGCGAGGCGGGGGTCTGGAGGTCCTTGATCTCGGCGGCGGAGAGGCCTCGGTAGGTGGCGTCGATCTCCTTGCCCTTGAGGGCCGCGATCATCTTCTTGGAGTCGGCGAAGTAGCGGATCGTCACGCCGTCGTTACGGCGGTTGGCGAAGCCGGTGTAGCTCTCGTTGCGGCCGAGGACCGCCTCGCTGCCCTCGGCGTACGAGGTGAGGACGTAGGGGCCGGAGCCGGTGACCTTGCCGTCCTCGCGGACCTTGTTGGCCGGGTAGGACTTCGGCGCGACCAGGGAGGCGGCCGGGGAGCCGAGGACGTACGGGAAGGTCGCGTCGGGGGTCTTCAGGTGGAAGACGACCGTGAGCGGGTCCGGCGCCTCGATCTTGTCGAGGGTGTTGAAGAGACCGGCGGGACCGACCTTGTGGTTGATCGTCTTGATCCGGTCGAGCGAGTGCTTGACGGCCTTGGAGTCCAGCGGCTCGCCGTCGGAGAACTTCAGGCCCTTGCGCAGGACGCAGCGGTAGGCCGTGTTCGCCGAGTCGGTGAACTCGCAGCTCTGGGCGGCGTCCGGCTGGGGCTTGGTGCTGCCCGTGGGGAAGGCCAGCAGGGTCTGGTAGACGTTGCGGTAGAGCTCCCAGGAGCCGTCCCAGGCCGCTGCGGGATCGAGGGTGCTGGGCGCGCTCATGGTGCCTACGGTGATCCGCTTCGCGGCGGCGTCATCGTCATCCGAGAACAGGCCGCATCCTGCGACCAGGGATATGGACGCAACGGCCGCAGCGATCTGCAGGCATCTGGTCCGGTTGAACACGTGCACGCTCCTCGATCAGCCAGGGGTGCGGCAGACCCTACCGCAGTGCATCACAAATCCAATGGGTAGGTTTCGTGAGGCACTTGACCGATTTCGGCCCGATTAGGCACGCATTTGCCTCTCGAAAAGAGGCAAATGCGTCCGGTTATCGGTCAGTGCACACCGGCATTGAGGAACATTCCCCCGTCGACGACGAGGGTTTGTCCGGTGATCCATTCCGCTTGTGCAGATGTCAGGAATGCGGCGGCTCCGCCGATGTCCTCCGGGACCCCGAGCCGGCCGAGCGGGTAGGCGGCCGCGGCCTCCTGCTCCCGGCCCTCGTAGAGCGCCTGCGCGAACCGGGTCTTCACCACCGCCGGGGCGATCGCGTTGACCCGCACCCGCGGCGCCATCTCGTGCGCGAGCTGGAGGGTCAGGTTGATCATCGCCGCCTTGCTCATCCCGTACGCCCCGATGAAGGGCGAGGCGGAGACCCCGGCGATGGAGGCGATGTTCACGATCGCCCCGCCGTGGTCCTTCTGCCAGGCGTGCCAGGTCCGCTGGGCGAAGCCCAGGGCCGAGATCACGTTGGTCTCGAAGACCTTGCGCGCCACCCCGAGGTCGAGGTCCGCGATCGGCCCGAAGACGGGGTTGGTGCCCGCGTTGTTCACCAGGAAGTCGACGCGGCCGTAGGCCTCCATCGCGCGCTCCACGGCGAGGGCCTGGTGGGCCTCGTCGTGCGCCTTCCCGGCCACCCCGGTGACCCGGTCCGCCCCGAGCCGCTCCACGGCCTCCTTGAGCGCGTCCTCGTTGCGTCCGGTGATCACGACCCGGTCCCCCCGGGCGACCAGCGCCTCGGCGATCCCGTAGCCGATGCCCCGGCTCGCGCCGGTGACGAGGGCGACCTTGCCGCTGTCCGCAACGCCGCCCGTACCGCTGCCCGCGCCGCTGTCCGTACCGCTGTCCGTCATGTCGTACGCCCGCCTCTCGTGGAACGTCAGTTGAGCGGGCCGCCGGCCACGTACAGGACCTGGCCGGAGACGAAGCCGGCCTCCTCGCCGGTGAAGAAGGCGATGGCGCCCGCGATGTCGTCCGGACGGCCCACGCGCTGCACGGGGATCTGGGAGGCGGCGGCCAGCTGGAACTCCTCGAAGCCCATGCCGACGCGGGCCGCGGTCTGCGCGGTCATCTCGGTGACGATGAAGCCGGGGGCGACCGCGTTGGCGGTGACTCCGAACTTGCCGAGCTCGATCGCCAGGGTCTTGGTGAAGCCCTGGAGACCGGCCTTGGCGGCGGCGTAGTTGGCCTGGCCCCGGTTGCCGAGCGCCGAGCTGCTGGAGAGGTTCACGATGCGGCCGAACTTGGCCTCCACCATGTACTTCTGACAGGCCCTCGCCATCAGGAACGCGCCGCGCAGGTGCACGTTCATGACGGTGTCCCAGTCGGTGTCGCTCATCTTGAAGAGCAGGTTGTCGCGCAGCACGCCCGCGTTGTTGACGAGGACCGTCGGGGCGCCGAGCGTGCTCGCGACCCGCTCGACGGCCGCCTCCACCTGGGCGGCGTCGGAGACGTCGCAGCCGCCCGCCAGGGCCCGGCCGCCGGCCGCCGTGATCGCCTCGACGGTGTCCTTGCAGGCCGCCTCGTCGAGGTCGAGTACGGCGACCGCCCGACCTTCGGCCGCCAGCCGGATGGCGGTGGCCGCGCCGATGCCCCGGGCCGCCCCGGTCACGATGGCGACGCGCTGCTCGGTGGTGGACATGCTGGTTCTCCTCGCCCTTGAGAGACGGCCGCCCGGAGGTGAGCAACCGCTTAGTAGCTTCAGCTGAGGAGACGCTAGGAGCCCTGACACCCCGTGTCAACGGCCCCCGGCGGCAACGGCGCGGCCCCGCCCGGAAATCAGCGGACCAGCAGGTCCAGCAGGCGTTCCACCTCCGCGGCGGGATCGGCCGTGAGACCGGTGTGCACCGGCCCGGGCTGCACCACCGTGCTGCGGGGGGCGATCAGCCAGCGGAACCTGCGCCCCGCGTCGTCGCCCGCCGCCTGTCCGGCCCGCTCACCGCCCTCGCACAGCCCCTCCACCCCGCGCAGGGCCGCCCGTACGCCGGCCACGTCGGCCGAGGGGTCCAGCGCGAGGAGCTTCGCCTCGTCGAGGTGGATGCGGGCGGCGACGTAGGAGTGCGCCCGGCAGTAGACGATGACACCGGCGTTGAAGCACTCACCGCGCTCCATCCGGGGCACCACGCGCACCAGCGCGTATTCGAACACGTCCCGCTTGGTCACTCGTCGCCGCTCTTCTGCTTGTTCTTGTCCGACTGGGGAGGGAGCCGCTCGGCGAGCCAGCCCGGCGGACCGGACTGCTGCCTGACCTCGGCCTCCATGGTGATCCTCTCGTGGATCACGGCCGCGCGCGGCAGCAGCGCCGCCACGTAGGCGCGGCGCACCGCGTCGGCGGAGTCGAAGCCCGGCTCGTCGGCCAGCCACTCGTCGGGGACGTCGGCGGTGACCTCGGTCAGCAGTTCCTCGGTCACCAGCGGGGCCAGCTCGGCGGCGGCCGCCGCGACGTCCGGGCCGACGGGGGCGAGGACGTGGTCGGAGGCGTTGTAGGGCTTGGCGGCGGCGGCCTGGGCGGTGGGCCAGTTGTGGTGCCAGATCATGGTGGCGCCGTGGTCGATGAGCCACAGGTCCCCGTGCCAGACCAGCATGTTCGGGTTGCGCCAGGACCGGTCGACGTTGTTGATCAGCGCGTCGAACCAGACGACGCGCCCCGCCTCGACCGGGTCGGCCCGGTACGCGAGGGGGTCGAAGCCGATGGAGCCGGGCAGGTAGTCCATGCCGAGGTTGAGCCCGCCACTTGCCTTCAGCAGCTCCTGGACCTCCTGGTCGGGCTCGGCGAGCCCGATGACGGGGTCGAGCTGCATCTGCACCAGCCGCGGGACCCTCAGACCCAGCCGCTGGGCGAGGCGCCCGCAGACCACTTCGGCGACCAGGGTCTTGCGGCCCTGGCCGGCTCCGGTGAATTTCATGACGTAGGTCCCGAGGTCGTCGGCCTCGACGATCCCCGGGAGCGAGCCGCCCTCACGCAAGGGCGTGACGTAGCGGGTCGCGATCACTTCGGACAGCATCCGCCCAGGTTACGGGGGTCAGCGCGACGGAGCCCACTGCATTCGCAGCGCTTCGGCCGTGGTGATGGACGCCACCAGCGCGAGGGAGTTGCGGATCACCTCGGCGGTGCAGGAGGCGGGCACCCCGGCGATGGCGTCGGCCGGGACCACGACCTCGTAGCCGAGGTTCACGGCGTCGAAGACGGTGTTCGGGATCGCGATGTTCGAGGAGACCCCGGTGACGACGAGGGTCCGGACGCCGAGGTTGCGCAGCAGGGCGTCCAGGTCGGTGCCGGCCATCGGGGAGAGCCCGTGCAGCCGGCGGACCACCAGGTCCCGCCCGTCCACGGTGATGGGGGCGGCGACCCGCACGGCCTCGCTGCCGGTCAGCTGCCGTACGGGGAGCTTGCCCGCGGCCCGGAAGAGCCGCGCGTTGGTGCCGGCCCCGAGCCCGTCGGGCCGCCGCTCGGCGACCGCGTGCACCACCTGCACTCCGGCCCCGCGCGCGGCGTCGGCCAGCGCCGCCACCCGGTCGAGCATCCCGGAGCCGCGGGCCTCCTCGGCCAGTTCGGGCAGGGCGCTGTTCTCGCCCACGACGCCGTTCTGGCACTCGACGGTGAGCAGCGCGGTGGTGGCTGGATCGAGTTCCGGCATGACTCCCCCTGGTGCGGCGACGGAAGAGCCCGCATGATTCCTGACACATAGTCAGATGTGAAGGGGTGCGGGGCGGATGGACGGGACGGACGCGCGGACGGCGCAGCGGCGGGGCCGGCGCATCATGATGAGCGACGAGGAGGTGGACGCCTTCCTGCGGGAACGGCGCACGTGCCGGGTGGCCACGGTCTCCCCGGACGGGCGCCCGCACGTCGGCGCCCTGTGGTTCGCCTGGGACGGCACCTCGCTGTGGCTGTACTCGATCACGCGCAGCCGCCGCTGGTCCGACCTGCGGGCCGACCCCCGGATCTCGGTGGTGGTGGACGCCGGTGAGGAGTACGGGGAGTTGCGCGGGGTCGAGCTGTCCGGCCGCGCGGTCTTCGTCGGCGAGGCGCCGCGCACCGGCGAGCCCTGCCCGGAGCTGGCGGAGCCGGAGCGGATCTTCCCGGTCAAGAACTTCGGGATCGCGGAGATGCCGCACGACGGCCGCCACGCCTGGATCCGGCTGACCCCGGACTCGGTGGTGTCCTGGGACTTCCGCAAGATCTGACGTCCGGACGCGGACCGCGTCCGGCGGACGTGGGGCGGGGCCGCCGCCCTACACCGCCGCGGCCGCCTCCTTGAGGGCGTCGACGGCGGCCCGGATGGAGGGCCTGCGGCCGGCGTCCGTCCGCCAGACCGCGTACACGTGGCGGCGTACGGTGCCGGCCACCGGCAGCAGCCGGACCCCCGGCGGCACGGGCCCGCGGCCCAGCCGGGGCGCCACGCACACGCCCAGCCCGGCCTCGACGAAGGCCAGCTGGGTGTGGTGCTCCTCGGCGATGTGCGCGATGCGCGGCTCGACCCCGATGCCGCGCAGGGTGAACACCAGCCACTCGTGGCAGAACTGCCCCTCGTTCCAGGAGATCCAGTCGTCGTCCGCGAAGTCCCCGAGGGAGATCTCGGTGCGGCCCGCCATCGGGTGGCCCGCCGGGACCGCGATGTCGGCGGCGTCGTCGAGCAGGTGGGCGCGGGTCAGCTCGGCCGGCACCGGCATCCGCTTGTTGTGCCAGTCGATGGCCAGGGCCATGTCGAGGTCACCGCGCACGACGGCCGCCATGCTCTCCTCGGGCTCCCGCTCCCGTACCAGGGCCCGCAGTTCGGGGTGGCCCGCCCGCAGGGTGGTGAGGGTGCGGGGCAGCAGCCCGCGCATGGCCGTGGGGAAGGCGCCGATCCGCAACTCCCCCACCGCGCAGCCCCGCTGGGCCTCCACGTCGGCCTGCGCGAGCTCGACCTGGGAGATGATCCGGGCCGCGTGGTCGGCGAGCAGCCGTCCGGCGTCGGTGAGCCGGACCCCGCGCCCGTTCTTGGTCAGCAGGGGCTGGCCGACCTCCCGTTCGAGCTTGGCCATCTGCTGGGAGACCGCCGATGTGGTCACATGGAGGCCGCCGGCCGCGCCGCTGACCGAGCCGTGGCGGGCGAGGGCGTCGAGGGTGCGCAGGCGTTCCAGGTTCAACATGTAAGCGATGCTACGCCGTCCCGCCAAGGAAATCTCGCTTGTCCTACGAGGTCATGCGCAGCAGAGTGAGCCGCATGAGCGCACCGACCACCTCCCGCCCCGCCTCCCACTCCCCCGCACGGACGCCGGTCCTCCGGGGCACCGCCCGGACCGCCCGCCTGGACTGGCGCCTGCGGTTCGCCCTCCTCTCGGTGGTGTGGGGCTTCAGCTTCCTCCTGATCAAGGTGGGCACCGAGGCGTTCGCACCCTTCCAGGTCGCCCTCGGCCGGGTGTTCTTCGGCGCGCTGGCCCTGCTGGCGGTCCTGGCGGTACGCCGTGAGCGACTGCCCCGCGGCCGTCGCACCTGGGGGCACCTCGCGGTGGCGGCGCTCCTGCTGAACACCGTCCCGTTCTCGCTGTTCGCCTACGCCGAGCAGACCATCCCCTCCAGCCTCGCGGGCATCTGCAACGCCACCTCCCCGCTGTGGGGCATGGCGCTGTCGCTGGTGGCCCTGTCGGAGGACCGCCCGACGCGGCGCCGCTTCGCGGGGCTGGGCATCGGCTTCCTGGGCGTCCTGACGGTGCTCGGCGCGTGGCAGGGGTTCGCGGGGATCGACGCCAAGGGCACCGCGCTGGCCCTGCTGGCCTCGCTCTCCTACCCCATCGGCTGGATCTACGTCCGCCGCACCCTGGCCGGCACCCCCGGCTCCCCGGTGGCGCTCACCGGGGCGCAGCTCCTGGTCTCCACCGTCCAGCTGGCCGCCGTCAGTGCGCTCTTCACCTCGGCCCCGGCCGGCTTCCCGCTGTGGCCGACGCTCGCGGTGGTCGCGCTGGGCGCCCTGGGTACGGGGATGGCCCTGCAGATGCAGTACGGGCTGGTGTCGGAGATCGGGCCGACCACCGCGCAGATGGTCACGTACTTCATCCCGGTGATCGCCACCACCGCCGGCGTCCTGGTCCTGGGCGAGCAGCTGCACTGGAACACCCCGCTCGGCGCGGCGATCGTCCTCGCGGGCGCGGCCCTCACCCAGTCCCGGCCGACCCCCGGCAAGACGGCCTGACCCACCCGGCCCCCGCCGCACCCCACGGCGGGGGCCGGTCCGCGCCCGGCGCGGGGGCCAGGACACCCCCAGGGCATGTCGTCGAACCGCCGTCCGCCCCACGGGCGACGAGGACCGATGACAGGCCCCAGGGGGTGTTGCGAAAGTCCTGCACGATGCCCACGGCGCCCGGCACGCACTCCCGCCTCACCGGACACCGCCGGCACCGCACAGGACTTTCGCAGCACCCCCTAGTCGAAGCGGCCCCCGGCCGTCGGGCGGACCGCCGCGGCCACCGCGTCGGCCAGGGCCGGGACGTCCCGCAGGGCCAGGCCGGAGACGGTGAGGCGTACGCCGGGGCCCGCCTGGACCCGGTAGCCGGCGCCCGGGCGCACCGCCCAGCCGGACGCCAGCAGCCGGGTGACCGCCGCCGTCTCGTCGGCGACCGGCACCCACACGTTCATCCCGCTCCGCCCGTGCGCCCGTACCCCGCGCTCCGCCAGTGCGGCGACCAGCCCGTCCCGCCGCAGCCCGTACGAGCGCGCGACGGCGCGCCGGTCCACGGCGCCGGAGGTCCACAGCTCCACCACCGCGTACTGGAGCAGCCGGCTCACCCAGCCGGGGCCCAGCCGCTGCCGGCCCCGGACCCGGTCCATCGTCACCGCGTCGCCCGTGAGCACCGCGAGCCGCAGGTCGGGGCCGTACGCCTTCGCCGTCGAGCGGAGCAGCGCCCAGTGCCGGGTCACCCCGCCCAGCGGGCACAGCGGCAGGTCGACGATCCCGTGGCCGTGGTCGTCCTCGATGAGGAGCACCTCGGGCCGCCCTGCCAGCAGTTCCCGGAGCGCCTCCGCCCGGGCGGGGGAGACCGCCGCGCCGGTCGGGTTCTGCGCGCGGGCCGTCACCACCAGGGCCCGCGCCCCCTCCGCCAGCGCCCGGGCCACCGCCTCCGGCACCGGCCCCTCGTCGTCGACGGCCACCGGGACCACCCGCAGGCCGAGCGCGGGGGCCAGGTCGAGCACGCTTCCCCAGCCCGGGTCCTCCACCGCCACCGCGTCCCCGGCGCGCAGATGGGCGGCCAGCACCCGCTCGATGCCGTCCAGCGCCCCCGAGGTCACCGCCAGTGCGCCGGCCGGGACCCCGTCGGCCTCGAAGCCGGCCCGGGCGAGCCGGGCGAGGTCCGGCAGCACCGGGTCCTCCCCGTACAGGGTCGGGGCCTCGGCGTACCGCCGGGCGGCGGCGGCCAGTGCCCCGTCCAGCGGCGGCAGCAGCGTCACGTCGGGGTTGCCCTGGGCGACGTCGCGCACGCCGGCCGGGACCGGCATCCGCAGCACGTCGCGCGGCGCCGTGGCGGGGCGCGCCCGCACCCGGCTGCCGCGCCGCCCGTCGGTCTCGATGACCCCGCGCTCGCGCAGGGTCCGGTAGGCGGCGGCCACGGTGTTGGGGTTCACCCCGAGCGCGGCCGCGAGCTCGCGCATCGGCGGCAGCAGCGCTCCCGGGGCGAGTGCGCCCGAACCGACGCCCGCTTCGACACTGGCCGCGATTTCGGATGCGCGGCGCCCACTGATCAGATACTCTCCTAGCACAAACTACATTATGCACTAGTGCAATGGAGTCCGCACCATGAGCGCCACCGCCCCGGCCCCCGCCTCCTCCACGACCCCCGCCGGCTACGAACCCACCGAGCGCACCGTCCCCAGCCGCGCCCGCCAGCGGGCCCGCTACGACCGCGAGACGGTGCACTCGATACTCGACCAGGCCTACCTGTGCCACCTCGGGTTCGTCCGCGACGGCGCGCCGGTGGTCCTGCCCACCCTCTACGGCCGGGTGGGCGAGACCCTCTACGTGCACGGCTCCACCGGCTCGCGCCCGCTCCTGGCCGCCGGGAAGGCCGACCCGGGCCTTCAGGTCTGCCTGACGGTGACGCACGTGGACGGCCTGGTGCTGGCCCGGTCCGCCTTCCACCACTCGATGAACTACCGCTCGGTGGTCGTGCACGGCACCGCCTACCAGGTCACGGACGAGGAGGAGTGCCGGATCGCGCTGGACGCCCTGGTCGACCAGGTCGTCCCCGGCCGCTCCGCGGACTCCCGCCCCGCCAGCGCCAAGGAGCTCGCGGCCACCGCGGTGATCCGCCTCGACCTCGACGAGGTCTCCGCGAAGGTCCGTACGGGCGGCCCGAACGACGACGCCGGAGACCTGGGCCTGCCCCACTGGGCGGGCGTGGTCCCGGTGGCCCCGGCCTACGGCGCCCCGGTCCCCGCCGCGGACCTGGCCCCCGGCATCGCCGTCCCCGGCTACGTCAGCGCGCTCTGAGCCTCCGGGGCGGGCCGCTCGCCGGGCCCGCCCCCGGCCCCGCCGCGCGTCCCGCCGGCCGGCCGGCGCGCCTCGGCCGCGATCAGCGCCCCGACCGCCGCCAGCAGCAGTACGGTGCCCAGCACCACGGCCCCCGTCAGCCGCTCCCCGAGCACCGCGACGGCGATCACCGCCGCGCTGACCGGCTCGATCAGCATGACCACCGACACCGTGGCGGCCCGCACCGCGGCCGCCCCCGTGAAGTACAGGACGTACGCCAGCGCCGTCGGCACCACCGCGACGTAGGCCAGCAGCCAGAACACCCGCACCGGCTCGGCCGTGTGCGGCAGCAGCCCCTCAACCGCCGCGAGCGGCAGCAGGCACACCGCGCCCACCGCCACCGACCACGCGGTGGTGACCAGCGGGTCCCCGCCCGTCCCGCGCCGCCCGAGCCACCGTGCCCGCAGCGTCATCCCCGCGTACCCGGCGGCCGACAGCAGCGCCCAGCCGACCCCGAGCGGCCGCACTTCACCGCCCCCGGAGCCCAGCACCAGTACGGCCAACCCCGCGAGGGCGCCGACGACGGCGGCCGCCCCGCCCCGCCCCAGCCGTTCGCCCATCCAGTACCGGCCGCCCAGCGCGATCAGCACGGGCCCCGCCCCGAGGGTGACCACGGTGCCGACCGCCAGGCCGGTCTCCCGCACGGCCCCGAAGTACGCGGCCTGGAACAGGGTGAACATCAGCCCGGTCGCGATCAGCGAAGCCGCCGACGGCCGCGCCGGGCGTCCCGGGCGCACGGCCGCCCGCGCGGGCCGGCGCCGTACGGCGAGCACTCCGAGCAGCACCGCCAGCCCGCCGGCGCACCGCCAGAAGGTCAGGGCGAGCGGGCCGAGGCCGGAGGCCAGGAAGAGGAGCGAGGCGGCCGCCCCGGCGGTGCCCCAGGCGGCTCCGGCGACGACGAGGTACAGCAGACTGCGCCCGGCGGCGGGCGTTTGGTTCGACACGTGTTTTCTCCGCGCATGCGTGAAGGACGAGGACATGAGGTCATCGCTTCGCGGGCAGCGCGCACCGGCCCGGGAACTCCCCGGGCGGGTCTCTTGTTCTGCTGGCAGCCGCCCGCGCTAGGCGGCGGGCGGCGGAAGGACGGCGGAAAGCACGGTCGAAGGCATGGTCAGCACCCTACGCCCGGCCCGCCGCCCGGACCAGCCCCAACCGGAATCCGCACCACCGCCACGGGCCCGGCCGGGGTCCGAGCCCGCCCCGCCCGGACCCCTGCTCCCCCGACTCCCCTACGCGCTCGTCGGCTCCCGGTCCTGCACGGGCAGCGGCGCCTCCTGCGCGACCACGGGCGCCGGCCGCGAGGACTGCGCGATGAAGGCCCCGCCGAGCACCAGCGCTCCGCCCAGGACCTGCGGCCCCGAGAGCTGCTCGCCGAGCAGCACCCAGGCCAGTACGGTCGCGACGACCGCCTCCAGGCAGGCCACCACTCCGGCGACCTGCGGCGAGAGCCTGCGCACCGAGACGACACCGGTCAGGTACGCGAACACGGTGGCGACCAGCACCACCCAGCCCAGCAGCACCGGCGCCGGGACCTGCGTGCCGCCCATGGCGGCATCCCCTCCGAGCACCTGCCAGTCCATCTGCCAGGGCCGAGCGATGACGGTCATCACCAGGGCACCGATGATCATGCCGTGCGCGATCACTCCCATCGGGTCCGGCGCGTCCTCCCCGTCGGCGCCCTGGTCCGCGAGGACGAAGTAGAAGGCCTGGCAGCAGGCGGCCGCGAGCCCGAGCAGCACCCCGAAGACGTCCAGGCGCAGCCCGGCCCAGATCTCGACCACGCAGGCCAGCCCCACGACGGCCACCGCCGCCCCGGCCGCGGCCGCGCGGGTCACCGGCTTGCGCTGCACGAAGCGTATGTAGCCGAGGAGCAGGGCGGGGCCCAGGTATTCCAGCAGCAGGGCCACGCCGACCGGGATCCGCGACAGGGAGGCGAAGTAGAAGGCCTGCACCCCGGCGACGGCGACCAGTCCGAAGCCGGCCAGCAGCAGGGGCCGGCGGCGCACGAGGGCGCGGTGCCGCCAGGCCAGCGGGGACAGCACCAAGGCCGCCCCGGCCACCCTGAGCCACACCATGTGGAGCGGGTCCAGACCCGCCTCGATCAGCGGCTTGGCCGCAACACCGGAACCACCGAACGCGCATGCCGAAACGAGGGCGAGGCCCAGTCCGGCGTTCTTCCCTGACGCTTGCATCGGGCCATCATGGCAGGGTCGGACAGGAGCGTCATCCGCGAGACACCTGTTGAGACACACTGAGACACACCCGAGATCCAGTCGGGCCGGGAACCCCGCATCTGACAGGCCGTCAGTCTTGTGTGTTCCGCCCGCCGGGGCTACCTTCCGCCGCACGTACCCGACGAGAAGGGGTGGACGCATGGCTGAAGTCACCGCGGAATCACGCATCGAGGCGCCCGCCGCGAAGCTCTGGGCCCAGCTGACCGACTGGGACGCGTACGGGCAGTGGAGCATGACCCACACCGACTTCCCCAGGGGCGGCCCCGAGACCCTGGCGGTCGGGTCCACGTTCAGCGAGAACATGAAGATGATGGGCTTCCCGGCGGAGGTCCTGTGGACGGTCTCGGAGCTTGAGGAGCAGCACGTCCTCGCCATCACCGGCAAGGGCCCGATGGGCGTCGCGGTGCTCACCCGCTACACCCTGACCGCCGACGGCGGGGCCACGAAGGTCCGCATCGACGGGGAGTTCACGGGCGCCGCCGTCTCGTTGATGGCGGGCAAGCTCAAGGACTCGGCGACAGCCGCGCTGAACGATTCTTGTCGCAATTGGGCTGTCCTCGTCTCCTGCCCCACCCCTGTCCCGCACCGGAGCACGACGAGCGCGCCCCGCGGGGGCCCTCGGGGGCCGCGCCGTCTCGCCTCCCGGCGGGTACGCGTCCGTACCGGCCGGGAGACGTCCCGATCAGTGCTCGTCGGCCAGGATCAGGTAGAGCTTCTTGCGGGCGTCGTTGATCACCGCGAGGGCCTTCTCCCGCTGCTCGGGCGAGCCGGTCTTGAAGACCTGCCCGAAGGCCTCCATCAGGCCGACGCCGGCGGCACGGACCTCGTGCATCGCCTCGAAGTCGAAGCCTCGCCCGGCGTCCGCCCAGGGGGCGTCCGGGCCCGACTCGGCCTCGGTGCGGCCGGTGTCGGTGAGCGTGAACAGCTTCTTGCCGCCCTCGCTCGCGCTGCTGATCAGCCCCTCGTCCTCGAGCAGCTGCAGGGTCGGGTAGACCGAGCCCGGGCTCGGCTTCCACGCCCCGCCGCTGCGCTCGCCGATCTCCTGGATCATCTCGTAGCCGTGCATCGGCCGGTCGGCGAGCAGCGCCAGGATCGACGCGCGCACGTCGCCCCGGCGGGCGCGTCCGCGCGGTCCGCCACGTCCGCCCCGCCCGCCGAAGGGCCCGCCCCCGAAGGGCGGCCCGAACGGGCCGAAGGCGGCGCGCAGCCCCCTGAACTCCTCGCGACGGTCCGGCCCGCAGTGGCCGTGACCCCGTCCGTGGTCGTGTCCGTGGTCGTGGTGTCGGTGTGAACGCATCACTGCGCTCCTTTCGTCATCGCTGCCATGTCCGTCATGCCAGTCGTCGTTTCGACTTCTTCACTATCGCTGATCCATCGCGATGCGTCAACGATATATCGGAAACTATCGCCGACAGTCGACGACTCACCAGGTCGGCGAACAGGCCAGTCACCCCGAATTGGCATTTGTCCGTGATCGAGGCGCGCCCCTACGGTCGGTCCCATGCGCATCCGAATCGTCGACGCCTTCACCGACCGCCCCTTCCAGGGGAACCCCGCCGGAGTCCTGCTCCTCGACGAGGGCTTCCCCCCGGACGCCTGGCTCCAGCAGGTCGCCGCCGAGATGAACCTCTCCGAAACCGCCTTCGCCCACCCGCTGCCGCCCGGCGGCGAGGCCGACTGGGCGCTGCGCTGGTTCACCCCGGCCGCCGAGGTCGACATGTGCGGCCACGCCACCCTCGCCACCGCTCACGTCATCGCCGCCGCCGGCCTCGCCCGGGGCCTGATCCGCTTCACCGCGCGCTGCGGGATCCTCACGGCCGAGGTGGCCGAGGACGGCACGGTCACCATGGACTTCCCGACCTCGTCGCTGACCCCGGCCGACCCGGACCCCGAGGTGAGCCGGGCACTGGGCGCCGAGCCCAAGACCGTCCACGACACCGCCGGGCACATCGGCGACCTGCTGGTCGAGCTGGCCGACGAGCGGACCGTACGGGAACTCGCGCCCGATCACGCGGCCCTGCGCGCCTACGCGCGGCGCGGGGTGGTCGTCACCGCGCCCGCCGAGGACCCCTCGCGCGGCTACGACTTCGTGTCCCGCGGCTTCTTCCCCGCCGTCGGCATCGACGAGGACCCCGTGACGGGCAGCGCCCACACCGCCCTCGCCCCCTTCTGGGCGGCGCGCCTGGGCCGCACCGAGCTGACCGGCCTGCAGGGCGGGGCCCGCCGCGGCCTGGTCCGAGTCCGGCTCACGGGCGACCGTACGCTCCTGACCGGCCGCGCCGTCACGGTCGTCGACGGCGAGCTGCTCACCGCCCCGTAGACGCTACGGAGTGGGCAGCCAGCCGACCTTGCCCGCGAGCAGCGCGTACCCGCCGAAGGCGACGATGTCGAGCAGGGCGTGCGCGACGACCAGGGGGCCGACCCGGCCCCAGCGCCGGTAGGCAAGGACGAAGACGACGCCCATCACCACGTTGCCGATGAAGCCGCCGATCCCCTGGTAGAGGTGGTACGAGCCGCGCAGCACGGAGCTGGCGAGCAGCGCGGCCGTCGGCGACCAGCCCAGCCGGCCGAGCCGGCGCAGCAGGTACGCCAGCACGATGACCTCCTCCACCACGGAGTTCTGCACCGCGGAGAGGATCAGCACCGGGAACTTCCACCACACGTCGGGCAGGGCCTCCGGCACCACCGTCAGGTTGAAGCCGGTGGCCCTGGCCGCCAGGTAGAAGGCGAGTCCGGCGCTGCCGATGCCGGCGGCCACGAACAGGCCCCGGGCCAGGTCCGAACCGGGCCGGGTGCGGTCGAATCCCAGCACCCTGAGCCCGGGCGCGCCCTCGCGGGTGAGCAGGTGCGCGACCAGCAGTACGGGCACCAGGGCCGTCGCGATCCCGAAGAGCTGCCAGGCGAGGTCGAGCCAGGGCCGCCCGGGGGCGTAGGAGCCGTTGAGCGTGGCGGCCTGGTCCTTGAGCCCGCCCGGCTTGGTGAGCGAGCCGATGAAGCTGATCAGCGCGGAGACCCCGCTCGCGCCCAGCGACAGGGCGAGCACGAGCAGGGTCTCGGTGCGCAGGATGCGACGCCCGTCCTCGCGCAGTTCCACGACCACCGGCTCCGGCTCGACCCGCACGCCTGACTCCCGTCCCGTTCCGACCACCACCCCATACTGCCTCCTCGGCGGCGGGAAGGGATCAGTGGCAAGGGACCGACGGGAAGGCCCGCGGGCCGCCGGCGGCTCCGGGACCCCGGAGCCGGGTCCCGGACCGCCGCTCAGCGCCGGGCCGCGGTCCTGACGTCCACCTCCTGCTCCTCCAGGCCCACGGGCCAGGTGTGCACGGGGTCGCCCTTGTGCATCAGCTCGCTGTAGCGCCGGGTGGTGGCCGCCAGGGCGGCATCGCGTTCCAGTCCGCCCGCGAGCGCGCGGTGGTACGTGTCCACCTGCCAGGTCGCCCCGTTCACCCGGCGCCGGCACCGCTCCTCGATGATGCCCAGGTACAGGTCCCGGTCGGCGGGTTCGATGCCCCAGGCGTCCAGCCCGGCCGCGGCCATCGGCAGCAGCTCGTCCAGCACCAGCCGCACCGCGGGCACGCTCACCAGCCCCCCGGCCCGGCCCTTGCGGGGCCAGCGGATCCGCGCGTCGATCCCGTACCGGCAGGCCGCGTCGAAGTTGGCCTCGGCCTCCGCGAAGGACATCCGGGTCCACACCGGGCGCGGCTCGTCCGCGAGGGTGCGCACGAGCCCGTAGTAGAAGGCGGCGTTGGCGACGACGTCGGCCACGGTGGGGCCGGCGGGCAGCACCCGGTTCTCCACCCTCAGGTGCGGGACCCCGTCGGCGACCCCGTACACGGGCCGGTTCCACCGGTAGACCGTGCCGTTGTGCAGCACCAGCTCCTGAAGGCTCGGCACGCCTCCCTCGGCGAGCACCCGCAGCGGCTCCTCCTCGTCGCAGATCGGCAGCAGGGAGGGGAAGAAGCGGACGTTCTCGGCGAAGAGCTCGTACGCCGAGTCCACCCACCGCTCCCCGAACCAGGTCCGCGGCCGCACCCCCTGGGCCTGGAGCTCCGGCGGCCGGGTGTCGGTGGCCTGGGTGAACAGCGGCGGCCGCGACTCCCGCCACAGCTCACGCCCGAACAGGAACGGCGAGTTGGCCCCCACCGCTATCTGCACGGCGGTCACCGCCTGAGCCGCGTTCCACACGTCGGAGAACCGCGCCGGGGTGACCTGGAGGTGCAGCTGTACGGAGGTGCAGGCGGCTTCCGGCACGATCGAGCCGGTGCTCCAGGTGAGCCGCTCGACCCCGTCGATGTCGAGCCGGAAGTCCTCGCCGCGCATCATCAGGATCTGCTCGTTCAGCAGGGAGTAGCGGTCCACCGCCGAGAGGTTGGCCAGGGCCAGGTCCGCACGGGAGATGGTGGGCAGGATCCCGATCATCACCACGCCCGCGTCGATCTCCACGGCCTGCCGGTGGGCGTAGTTCAGGCCCGCGCTCAGTTCCTCGGCGAGCTGGTCGAATACCCGGCCGTCGAGCCGGTGCGGGAGTACGTTCACCTCCAGGTTGAACATTCCGAGTTCGGTCTGGAAATCAGGACTCGCAATCCGCTCCAGTACCTGCGCATTCACCATGCGCGGCAAACCGTCGGCACCCGCGAGATTCAGCTCGATCTCCAGCCCCATCATGTTCTTGGGACGGTCGAACCTCTTCTCCGCCAGAAGCCGCTCCAGCCCCTCCAGGCACTCGTGAAGCTTCCTCCGATACCGATGCCGATCGGACAGGTCGAATCCGCCTGCCACGACCTTCTCCCCCATCGAAGCGTCCCTCCTCGAGTGGGCCTCGCCCGGTCCGTCCGGGCGCGCGTCACGGTCGATGATGCCCAGGCGCCATGATCGATAACGCCCGGGCCGGGGGCTTGGCGGGGAGCGCGCGCCGGTATGGCTCGATGGGCGCTCCGGCACATTCGCCTGGCAACCCACCGGACGCAATTTCCCCATTGCCTTTGCCGATTCCGTATTACCGAAGCTTTCCAGCCGAGCGCCCTTCGGGTAACCTCCGAGGTCAGCGCGGCATGTCCGCGCGCAACCGGCATGAATACCATGACAGCGGGACCGGAAGGCGCCTTGCCGGCAATGGGCGGGACGGCTAGCCGAAACACTGTGTGAACACATGTCGTATAAACTCCGCAAACGAGGCAGAGAGTTGGCGCGCGGCCATTGCCCCAAAGCCCACCTCTGACCCCAGAATGCGACAGCGCCGTCCGCACTTTCCCCTGCACCACAGGTCTCCCAAGTGAGAGGCGACCCACCATGCCGCTGCATGTTCCCCCGGCCCCCGCGCCCGCCCTGCGCAGCGTTCTCGCGGCACTCGGTTCTCCCACCGCCGTCCACGAGGCACACACCCCGGCCCTGCGTGCGTTCCAGGGACCGATGACCGCCGAACTCCCGCTCCCGGTCCACGTGCTCGACCGGCTCGGCATGTCCGGCCGCACGGCCGACGGCCGCCCGCCCCGCACCCGGCTCACCGGCTGGCGTTTCCTGATCCGCAGCGGCGACCGCTTCGTCGCGGCGGCCGACACCCGTCTCACCCCGGACGGCTGGGCCTTCTCCCACTTCTTCGAGGGCCCCTACGTCGCCGCCACCGAACGGGCCCTGCGCCAGGCGGAGTCGCTCGGCAAGAGCTACCAGCCCCGGCTGCTGTCCGTGCCCGAGCTGTACATGCTGACCCTGTGGCTGCACGGGGCGGTCGGCGCCGACGCCGCCGCCGGCCTCCCCGCCGCCTCCGACCTGCTGGTCCCCCTGGCTCCCGCCCCGCCCGGGATCGCACCCTTCCGGCCGTACCCCGTCTCGGAGCTGCTGCCCGTCATGACCCGCCGGCTGACCCCGGCCGCCCCACCGGTACCGCCCACGCTCGCGGCACCCGCTGCTTGACCCGAGTGGCTCATTCGGCCTAGTCCGCTCGGGTCAATGCGAACCACCCGAAATGACGGGGTGGCAGGCCTGAACCGCCCGCACGGGTGATGCGTCCTCAATCCAAGAGGACAGCTGCCGGGAAATACCTGCGAAGCAGCCGTCCTGGGGGAACACTGAGGACATCCTCCCCGCAGGCGCGGGGACGACCCAGGGGGACGGCCATGAATCACGCATCGAGCCGTAGCGAACAGACCACACCGCAGCGAAAGAATCCATCCATGTGCCAGCACCAGCCCGCCTGCCCGTCATCAGAATCCGCCGACCGGGAGGCCGCGCGCCCGGTGGCCAACCACCCGGAACAGGGCTGGAGCCTGCTGTGCAACGGCGTCCTGCTCTTCGAGGACACCGGTGAGCTGCTGCCGGACGGCCAGATCATCGCTCCGCACCGCCCGCTCGCGGCGGCCTAGGCGACACGGCCGGCCACCGCGCACGACGGAGGACGAGGAAGGGGCCGGTCCCGGAGCATCGAGCTCCGGGACCGGCCCCTTCACCGTGTCAGCGCCCCGTCAGGGGACCGCCGGGCCGCGGGCCCGGCCGCCGCGGACTCAGTTGTCGTACTCGTCCAGCGGCGGGCAGGAGCAGACCAGGTTCCGGTCACCGAAGGCGCCGTCGATCCGGCGCACCGGCGGCCAGTACTTCTCGGCCGCGGAGACCCCGCCGGGGAAGACCGCCTCGTCACGGGTGTACGGGTGGTTCCACTCGCCGCCCAGGGCGGCAGCCGTGTGCGGGGCGTTGGCCAGCGGGTTGTCGTCCACCGGCCACTCGCCGCCCGCGACCCGCTCGATCTCGGCGCGGATCGCGATCATCGCGTCGCAGAAGCGGTCGATCTCGGCGAGGTCCTCGGACTCCGTCGGCTCGATCATCAGCGTGCCGGCCACCGGGAAGGACATGGTCGGCGCGTGGAAGCCGTAGTCGATCAGGCGCTTGGCGATGTCGTCGACGCTCACGCCCGTCGCCTTCGACAGCGGGCGCAGGTCGATGATGCACTCGTGGGCGACCAGGTTGCCCGGGCCCGTGTAGAGCACCGGGTAGTGAGGCTCCAGGCGCTTGGCGATGTAGTTGGCGCCGAGCACCGCCACCTGGGTGGCGCGCTTGAGGCCCTCGCCACCCATCAGGCGGACGTACGACCAGGAGATCGGCAGGATGCCGGCCGAACCCCACGGCGCGGCCGAGATCGGGCCGACGCCCGTCTCCGGGCCCGCGGTCGGCTGGAGCGGGTGGTTCGGCAGGTACGGGGCAAGGTGCGCCCGGACACCGACCGGGCCGACGCCCGGACCGCCGCCGCCGTGCGGGATGCAGAAGGTCTTGTGCAGGTTCAGGTGCGAGACGTCACCTCCGAAGTGACCCGGCTTGGCCAGGCCGACCAGGGCGTTCAGGTTGGCGCCGTCCACGTAGACCTGGCCGCCGGCGTCGTGCACCTGGGCGCAGATGTCGGCGACGTGCTCCTCGAACACACCGTGCGTCGACGGGTACGTGATCATGAGCACGGCGAGCTCGTCACGGTACTGCTCGATCTTGGCGCGCAGGTCGTCCGCGTCCACCTCGCCGTCGTCGGCGGTCTTGACGACGACGACCTTCATGCCGGCCATCACGGCGCTCGCGGCGTTGGTGCCGTGCGCGGAGGACGGGATGAGACAGACGGTGCGCTGCTCGTCGCCGTTCGCGCGGTGGTAGGCGCGCACCGCGAGCAGGCCCGCGAGCTCACCCTGGGAGCCGGCGTTCGGCTGGATGGAGACCTTGTCGTAGCCGGTGACCTCGCAGAGACGTTCCTCCAGCTCGGTGATGAGCGTGAGGTACCCCTCGGCCTGCTCGACCGGGGCGAAGGGGTGCAGCTGGCCGAACTCGGGCCAGGTCACCGGCTCCATCTCGGTGGTCGCGTTGAGCTTCATGGTGCAGGAGCCCAGCGGGATCATGCCGCGGTCCAGCGCGTAGTCCTTGTCCGAGAGCTTGCGCAGGTAGCGCAGCATCGCGGTCTCGGAGCGGTGCTGGTGGAAGACCGGGTGGGTCAGGTACGCGTCCGAGCGCAGCAGGCCCTCGGACAGCGCGTCGGCGGTGTCGCCGTCCAGGGCCTCGATGTCGGCGGTCACGCCGAAGGCGGCCCAGACGGCCTCGATGTCGGCGCGCGTGGTGGTCTCGTCGCAGGAGATCGAGACGTGGTCGGCGTCGGCCTGGTACAGGTTGACCCCGCCCTCGCGGGCGGCGGCGACGACCTCGGCCGCCTTGCCGGGCACGCGGGCGGTGACGGTGTCGAAGAAGGAGCCGTGCACCGTCTCGACCCCGCCGGCCGTCAGGCCCGCCGCGAGCAGCGCGGCGTAGCGGTGGGTGCGGCGGGCGATCGTCTTCAGGCCGTCCGGGCCGTGGTAGACGGCGTACATGCCGGCCATGACGGCGAGCAGCACCTGGGCGGTGCAGATGTTGCTGGTGGCCTTCTCGCGGCGGATGTGCTGCTCGCGGGTCTGGAGGGCCAGGCGGTAGGCCTTGTTGCCGTCCGCGTCCACGGAGACGCCGACGAGGCGGCCGGGCAGCGAGCGGGCGTGCTTGGCCTGGACGGCCATGTAGCCGGCGTGCGGGCCGCCGAAGCCCATCGGGACGCCGAAGCGCTGGGTGGTGCCGACGGCGATGTCCGCGCCGAGCTCGCCCGGGGAGGTCAGCAGGGTCAGCGCGAGCAGGTCGGCGGCGACGGTGACGATCGCGCCGAGCTCGTGGGCCTGGTCGATGACCGGCTTGATGTCGCGGACGGCGCCGGAGGCGCCGGGGTACTGGAGCAGCACGCCGAAGACGCCGCGCTCGGCGATCTCGGCCGGGATGCCCTCGGACAGGTCGGCGACGACGACCTCGACGCCCGTGGGCTCGGCGCGGGTCTCGATCACCGCGATGGTCTGCGGCAGCGCGTCGGAGTCGATGAGGAAGACCCCGCCCTTGACCTTGCCCACGCGGCGGGCCAGCGACATGGCCTCGGCGGCCGCCGTGCCCTCGTCGAGCAGGGAAGCCCCGGAGGTCGGCAGGCCGGTGAGGTCGGCGACGAGGGTCTGGAAGTTCAGCAGCGCCTCAAGGCGGCCCTGGGAGATCTCCGGCTGGTAGGGCGTGTACGCCGTGTACCAGGCCGGGTTCTCCATGACGTTGCGCAGGATGACCGGCGGGGTGAAGGTCCCGTAGTAGCCGAGGCCGATCATCGGGGAGAGCACCTGGTTGCGGTCGGCGAGCGAACGCAGCTCGGCCAGCACCTCGGCCTCGGTCCGCGCTGCGGGCAGGTTCAGCGCCTCGGCGGTCTTGATCACATCCGGTACCGCGGCGGCGGTCAGCTCGTCGAGGGAGCCGTAGCCCACCTGGGCGAGCATCTTCGCCTGCGCCTCGGCGTCGGGGCCGATGTGACGCTGCTCGAAGGGGATGCCCCGCTCGAGCTGGGAGAGCGGAATGCGGTTGGCGGTCATTACGGAGGCCTCCTGGTCGTACGACCTGCGAGGGGCACCACGGCGCGGGCACCCGGACGGCCTCCCCCTCTGTCATCTCAACCTGAGAGCTTCACCGGAGACGCGGGGTTCGCCCGAGAGCTCCGGCTTTCACCGTCGGTGAGGGGAGGGTCCCGGTACTGCGGTCCCGGTACCTGCCCCTGCTTTCCAGAGTGGCCTCGTCACGTGCGGTACGTATGCCTGAGAGATTCCGGGGAGGATTTGCTCCTTCGGCGCCTCCGTCGAACTCACTCGGAGGACTCTCCCGCACAGGGTCAACAGCCGTCACCCAGCCTACCAGCGACGTTCTCGACCCTCCCTCGAGTGGCCCCCTCTCCGGATATGCACTTTTGTAGTCATTACGGATGAGCTGTGAGCACTGCGACCGTACGGAGGGACCGTGCAGACCGACATCGATCCCCGCAGCCTGATCGGCCGCAAGGCGTTCGACCGCAACGGCGCCAAGATCGGCACCGTGGACGAGGTCTACCTCGACGACGCCACGGGCGTCCCGGAGTGGGCCGCCGTCCGGACGGGCCTCTTCGGCCGCGACGCCTTCGTCCCCCTGGAACCGAGCGAGGTGGTGGACGACGCGCTGCGCGTCCCCTTCGAACGCTCCCTGATCAAGGACGCCCCCGACTTCGGGGTCGGCCGCCACCTCTCCCCCGAGCAGGAGCTCCAGCTCTACCACCACTACGGCCTGGACGTGGCCCTCCCCTCCGACTTCCAGCACCCCCACCCGAAGGACGCTCCCTAGCCGGTGCCGCGGCCGGAAAGGCTCACCGGCCCTTCCGGTCACAGCCCCAGGTGTCCTTCCCCACCAGGGGCAGCGGGTCGGAAGCCTCCAGTTCCGGGTCGTCCAGCCGGAAGGTACGGACCCGGCCCGGGGGCGATCCGGGCTGCTCGAACCGAACGGTCACCCGCCCCAGCCCGCTGCCCTGCACCCACCCCGGCCCGTACACCGCGTGCCGTACGTCGCTCCCGGCCGCCCAGTGCCGGACGGGAGCGGCCTCCTGGCCCTCCAGGGCCGCCCCGGGCACCTCCCCGGGCCCGCCGTCCGGGGCGGGAGCGGCAGGGCCCTCGCCGGCCTCCGCGGGCCCCGGCAACGGCTCCGGCTCCCCCGCCTCCCCCTCGGCGGCGGCCAGCGCCTGGGCCTGCGCGAACAGGTCCTCCTGGGTGTAGTCGGCCAGCCCCGTCACGCCCACCCCCAGCAGCCGCACCCCGCCGGTGGTGTCCACGCCCTCCAGCAGCCGCGCGGCCGCCTCCCGCACCACCGCGGGGTCGTCCGTGGGCCCGCGCAGGGTCTCGGAGCGGGTCAGCGTCGAGAAGTCGTACCGGCGGACCTTCAGGACGATGGTGCGGCCCGAGTGCCCCGAGGCGCGCAGTCGCCCCACGCACCGGTCGGCGAGCCGCTGGACCTCGTTCCGGATCCGCACCCGGTCGTGGAGGTCCACGTCGAAGGTGTCCTCCACCGACACGGACTTCGCGTCGCGCTCGGCGACCACCGGCCGGTCGTCCAGGCCCAGCGCCATCCGGTGGAGCCCGACGCCGTGCGCCCGGCCCACCATCCGCACCAGCTCGTCCTCACCGGCCTCGGCCAGGTCCCCGACGGTGGTGATCCCGGCCCGGCGCAGGTGCTCCCCCGTGGCCGGCCCCACCCCGGGCAGGGTGCGCACCGGCATGGGCGCCAGCAGCTCCCGCTCGGTCCCCGGCTCGATCAGCAGCAGCCCGTCGGGCTTGGCCTCCTCCGAGGCCACCTTGGCGAGCATCTTGGACCCGGCGAGCCCCACCGAGCCGCTGAGCCCGGTGAGGGCCCGGATGTCCGCCCGCAGCCGCTCTCCCGCGGCGCGGGCGCTCGCCGAGTCGAAGGCCGAGCCGCCCGCCTCCAGGTCCACGAAGGCCTCGTCCAGGCTGAGCGGCTCCACCAGCGGCGAGAGCTCCCGCAGGAGGCCCATGACCAGCTCGCTGACCTCGCGGTAGAGGGTGAAGCGCGGGATCAGGTAGGCGCCGTTCGGGCAGAGCCGGCGGGCCTGCGCGGTCGGCATCGCCGAATGCACTCCGAACCGCCTCGCCTCGTAGGAGGCCGTGGCGACCACGCCGCGCGGTCCGAGCCCTCCGACGATGACGGCCTTCCCGCGCAGGCTGGGCTTCGACGCCTGCTCCACGGAGGCGTAGAAGGCGTCCATGTCCAGGTGCAGGATGGTCGGCGCGGCTCTCACCGCACCGATGCTGCCCTATGCCACTGACAACGCGGTGATCAGCGCCCCGCGACCCGCGAGGGGCTCGCGCCGGCGCGGTCCCGGAGACTCAGACGGCCCGGTTGCGGCGGGCGGCAAGCTCGTCGGCCGGGTTGTGGCCGACCAGGGTCTCCCCGGTGTCCACCCGCTCCCCGTGCAGCTGCGACAGCGCGTTCTCCACGTCGCGCCAGACGACGCCCACCGCGATGCCGAAGACGCCCTGCCCGCCCTGGAGCAGGCTCACGACCTGGTCCGGGGAGGTGCACTCGTACACGGTCGCGCCGTCGCTCATCAGCGTCATGCGCTCCAGGTCGGAGAAACCCCGGTCGCGCAGGTGCTGGACGGCGGTGCGGATGTTCTGCAGCGCCACCCCGGTGTCGAGGAAGCGCTTGACGATCTTGAGGACGACCACGTCGCGGAAGCTGTACAGCCGCTGTGTCCCCGATCCGTAGGCGGGGCGCACGCTCGGCTCCACGAGACCGGTCCGCGCCCAGTAGTCGAGCTGCCGGTAGGTGATCCCGGCGGCGGCGCAGGCCGTCGGGCCGCGGTAGCCGACCTGCTCGGACACGGGGCCTTCGTTCAGCGGCCCGACCGGCGCGGTCGCCGGCTGACGGTGCGCGGGACCGGCCGCGCCGCCGTGCAGCGGGTACGTCCCGCCGTCGCTCCGCGCGGGGGTGCCCCCGGTCGTGCCGTCGCCCGTGATCCTCACGCCCGACCCTCCGTCCTTGACCTGCCCACCTTGAAGGTAGGCAGTGACCAGGGGTGCGTCAACGATCGCCACACTCGGCACGCCGAGTGATAATCACCCTGAGAGTGGTTTCCCGTACCCCATTGCGGGGAAAGGCTACTCGAATGGGCTGACAGTTCCCGGTGGACGACGCGGCCGCCGGCGCGGCTATTGCGGGCCCGTGCCGAAGTCCTCGGGGGAGATCTGGTCGAGGAACTCGCGGAACTTCTCCACTTCGTCCTCCTGCTCGTCGGGAATCGCGATCCCGGCGTCGTCCAGCACGCCGTCGCTGCCGTAGATCGGCGTTCCCGTGCGCAGGGCCAGCGCTATGGCGTCCGACGGCCTCGCGCTCACCTCGACCCCGCTGGCGAAGACCAGCTCCGCGTAGAACACGCCCTCCCGCAGATCCGTGATCCGGACCTCGGTGAGCTCCTCACCGACCGCCTCCAGCACGTCCTTGAACAGGTCGTGCGTCAGCGGCCGGGCAGGGGCCATGCCCTGCTGCGCGAAGGCAATGGCTGTCGCCTCCCCAGGACCGATCCAGATGGGGAGGTACCGGTCGCCTCCCACTTCACGCAGGAGCACGATCGGTTGGTTGGAGGGCATTTCCACCCGGACACCCACAACGTCGAGCTCGTTCACACAGCAACCCTAGGACCTGCCCGGCAGGTTTGGGTAGTCGGGGCTCCTCCGGGACCCGTCCGGTCAGTGCGGACGGAGCCCCAGAGCGGTCTGGACCAGGGCCTCGTGAAGCCGGACGGAGAGCCCCGCGAGCTCCCTCATCGTGGCTTCGGCGTGCGCCCTGGTCTGCGGATTGCGGTGCCGGCGCAGCGGGGCGACGAGCTGCTCCACCAGACCGGCCTCCCGGTCCGCCGCCGCCTTCATGCCGCGCAGGTGACGCGGCTCCAGCCCGAACCGGCCGAGATCCGCGATCAGCCGCGCCACGGCCAGCGTCCCGGCGTCGAAACCGCCGCCGGGCGCCTCGGAGACGAGCCCGTACGACTCCCACTCCGCGAGCTGCGCCTCGTCCACCTCGGCGGCGGCGATCAGCTCGGCCCTGCCGACCCGGGCCGCCGCGGGCTTCTCACCGCCCGCCTCCCCGTACCCGGCGGAAGGCTGCGCCGGATCCACGGACTCCCCGTGCGCGGCGGGGGCGGGAATGCGGATCTGCTCACCGCGGTCGAGCGCGTCGAGCTGTTCCCGGATGACCTTCAGCGGCAGGTAGTGATCACGCTGGAGGCGCAGGACGCGTCCGAGCCGTTCCACGTCCTCCGTGCTGAACTTGCGGTATCCGGAAGGTGTGCGCCGGGGCTCGACCAGGCCCTCCGCCTCCAGGAAGCGGATCTTCGAGATCGTGACTTCGGGGAACTCGTCCCGCAGCATGGTCAGCACCGTGCCGATGCTGACCAGCTGCCCGGCCGAGCCGGCGGTGCCGTTCTTCGGGGCACCGCCCGTCGGGGTACGCAGCATGGAACCTTCCCTGGGGTCCCCCCGGACGGTGTCCGGGAGTCGGGTTCCCCCCGGACGGTGTCCGAGGGGGTCAGACGCCCCGCAGGCTCGCGTAGAAGACCAGCCGGTACTTGCCGATCTGCACCTCGTCACCGTTGTGCAGGGCGACGGAGTCGATCGGCTCGCGGTTCACGTACGTGCCGTTGAGGCTGCCCACGTCGGCGACGGTGAAGCCGCCCTCCGGGCTCCGGCGGAACTCGACATGCAGGCGGGACACGGTGATGTCGTCCAGGAAGATGTCGCTCTGCGGGTGCCGGCCCGCGGTGGTCAGTTCGCCGTCCAGCAGGAAGCGGCTGCCGGAGTTGGGTCCGCGCCGCACGATCAGCAGGGCCGAACCGGGCGGCAGTGCCTCCACCGCGGCCTGGGCCTCGGGGGAGAGCGAGGACGACACGTGCTGGCCCGACCCCTCGGCCTCGTAGGCCTCGAGGCCCGAGATCGAGATGGTGGACGTGGTCTCCGAGGCACGCTCCGGCGTCAGACCCGGCCGCAGCGGCGCCCCGCAGTTGGAGCAGAAACGGCTCGCCGCATCGCTGCGGTGCCCGCACCTGCCGCACGTCTGCTCGGCCGACATGGACGGCTCCTCGCGCCGCGGCTGCCCCGCGGAGGCATTGGTGGCATAGGGGTCGGAGGCAAACCCTCCACCCGCACTAGAGGTTGATGGTTCACCGAAACCTATGCGTCCGGAACCGGCGGGGTCAACGGACGACGCGCCGGGCGCGCCCGAATTGTCACCGGGGCCCGCCACCTCGTCGCGGAAGAGCGGCCTGTCGCCCGGCCCTTCCGGCTGCCCCGAGCGGTGCCGCGCGGCACCGCTTTCCTCGTTCTTCTTCTTGCCGAACAACTTCTCAAACAACTTCACGGGCGATTCCCCTTGACCGAAACAGACCCGCCCGTGGGGCAGGACGAACTCTGCATGCACACACCTGCCGACCCGGACATTCTGACAACGTCCGTAACCACCAGACAGTTTCCACCACGCACGGCGACTTCCGTGCGTCGACCCCCCGCAGGCGTCGGCCCGCGTGAGCCCGTCCACATCCCACCCCGCATCACGGTGATGACGACCGAGCGTAGTCAGGCTGCTTCGCAGCCCGCAAGGCATCCACAACGATCTTCGCCGACCGTGTGACGGCGACCGTGGCCTGTTCCTTCTCCATGGTCTGCACGACACCTCCCGGGATGTTCAGCGCGGGCTCCAGATCCTGCGGCTTGCCGATGACCTTGAACTCGTAGGGCTGTGTGATCTTCTTACCGTCGATACCGACCCCGCCGCCCTCGTCCGAGAAGTACGAGCCCGCCACGACCCGCACTCCGTTGATCTGGATCGCCTCCGCCCCGGCCGCCCGCAGTTCCTGGAGGGTGTCCAGCAACTGGTCGGAACGCACCTGACCCTTGGTGTCGGTGATCCGCAGCGTGATGCCCGGGCCCTGTGCGGCCACCGTACCGGCCAGGATGCCCAGTTGGCGCTCCTTCTCAACCGTCTGCCGACGCGCCTCCTCGGCCTGGTTGGAGCTGCTCTGCAACTCCTTGCGCTGGTCCTCCAGCCGCTGCTTCTCGTCCTCCAGCCGCTGGGTCCGCCCGTCCAGCTCGTCGAGGATCCGTACGAGGTCCTCCTGGCGGGCACCGCGCAGCGGCGCGCTGGAGTCGCTGTTGGAGCGCACCTGGATCGCGAGGCCGAGGCCCAGGACGAACAGCAGCAGCGCGACGATCAGTTGGGCCCGGCTGAACCGGGGCGGCCACAGCCCGGCGGCCAGGCGCTGGCGCCCGGTCTGCTCCGGCGCGGCCGGCAGGGGCCGCTGTCCAGCCTCCTGGGGACGGGGCGGCTCGGGCCGGGGCTCGGGCCGCCCGGGGACCTCCGGCTCACCGGACGGGGTGCTCTCCGTGCTCATCGGCCTCACGCCCGGAAGACGTGCCGGCGGATGGCCGCGGCGTTGGAGAAGATCCGGATGCCGAGGACGACGACCACGCCCGTCGACAGCTGCGAGCCGACGCCCAGCTTGTCGCCGAGGAAGACGATCAGCGCCGCCACGACCACGTTCGACAGGAAGGACACCACGAAGACCTTGTCGACGAAGATCCCGTCCAGCATCGCGCGCAGACCCCCGAACACCGCGTCGAGCGCGGCGACCACGGCGATCGGCAGATAAGGCTCCACCACGGCCGGCACCTCGGGCCGGACCAGAAGCCCGACCACCACTCCGGCCAAGAGGCCCAGTACCGCGATCACGATGCACCCTTCTTCGGCTCTTCTGCTGTGGCTGTGCGGACGGTCAGGCTCGACGCGGCGGGCAGCCGCACCTCGTCCATCGGGGTCAGGGCGTACCGGATCCCGTAGCTCTCCTGGAGGACGTGGAGGTACTGACCGTCCAAGGAGTCCTGGAACGCGGTCCCGAGCCGCTTCTTCTCGCCGACCGCGAGGACCTCGTACGGCGGCACCAGCGGCTTGTTGTCGACCAGTATCGCGTCACCCGCGGCCCTGATCGCCGACAGCGCCGTCAGCCGCTGCCCGTTGATCGCGACGGCTTCCGCACCCGACTGCCAGAGCCCGTTGACGATCCGCTGCATGTCCCGGTCGCGCACCCGGCCGGTGTCCGAGAACCCGGCGCTCTCGCGCGGGCCGCCACCGCCGCCCGACGAGGCGCCCTTGGCATCGTCCACCACGAGCTTGACGCCGGGACCGTGCACCTCGGTTGCACCCGCGAGCAGTTCCACCAGCCTGCCCCGCTCGCCGACCTGCTGTTTCAGCGCCGCGCGCTGCCGGTCCGCGACCTCGGTGCGCAGCCGCTCGGTGTCGCGTTCCAGCCCGTCCGCGTGGTCGTTGGCCCGCTGCACCCGGTCGATCAGCTCCTGGCGCTCCTTGGCCAGCACGGGTGCCGACACCCGCGCCTGCGCGGCACCGAGCGTGACGACCATGGCGGCCAGCACCAGCCCGGCCGCGAGCGCCAGCTTGGCCCTGAGCGTACGGGGCAGGCCCGCCGTACCGTCCGCCTCGCGCCGAGCCGCGGCTTCCGCATACCCCTCGTCGAGGCTGTGGTCCATCACGTGGGTCAGCAGCGACATGGACGCGTCCGGGCGCGCGGGCGGCGTGGCCGAACTCCGGTTGTTGGGCGGCTGCGACATGCCGCACATCGTCGCACGGCGGCACGGCCCGTACCGAATGCGCTCGTCCGGCGGGCCGGGCCGGGTGACTCCCCGCACCCGGCCCGCCGTGACCACGCCGCGCGGCGGGCGCGTTCCGGTCAGTGCTGGCCGGCACCGTCCACGACCGTGGCCCACTCGTCCAGCAGTGCCTGCGCCGAGGCGTCGTCGGGACCCTCGGCCCACAGGTGGGTGACCGCCTCCGCCGGGTCCGGCAGGACCAGCGCCCACCGCCCGTCGGCCTCGACCACGCGCACCCCGTCCGTGGTGTCCACCTGCCGGTCGCCGGCCGCCTCCACGACCCTCCGCATGACCAGCCCCTTCGCGGCCCAGGGGGTGGGCACGTCCCGCTTGAGCACGTGGGCGCGCGGGATCCGGGCGTCGATCTGGCTCAGGGTGAGCTGCGTCCGCGCCACCAGGCCGATCAGCTGCACGAACGCCGCCGAGCCGTCGAAGACGCTGGAGAACTCCGGAACGATGAAACCGCCCCGGCCGTCCCCGCCGAAGATCGTGGTCTCCTCCCGGCCCACCCGGGTCAGGTCGTCGGGCGAGGTCGTCGTCCACTCGACCTGAGTCCCGTGGTACGCGGCCACCTGCTCGGCCACCCGCGTCGTGGTCACCGGCAGGGCCACCTTGCCGCTGCGCTTCTCGGCGGCCACCAGGTCGAGGAGCACGAGCAGCGCCCGGTCGTCCTCGATGATCCGGCCCCGCTCGTCCACCAGGGAGATCCGCTCGCCCACCGGGTCGAACCGCACCCCGAAGGCCGCCCGGGCCGACGCCACGATCTCCCCGAGGCGCACCAGCCCGGCCCGCCGCGACTCCCGGCTCTCGGTCGGCCGGGACTCGTCGAGACCGGGGTTGATCGTCAGCGCGTCGACACCGAGCCGGCCGAGGAGGCTCGGCAGCACGAGCCCGGCGCTGCCGTTCGAGGCGTCCACGACCACCTTGAGCCCGGAGTCCGCGATCCCGGTGGTGTCGACCCGGCGCAGCAGCGAGCCCGTGTACGAGTCGAAGACGCTCGACGGGAACTGCAGGTCACCGATCTCCCCGGGGAAGGCACGCCGGTACTCCTGGCGCGCGTACACCCGGTCGAGCTTGCGCTGCTGCGCCTGCGAGAGGTCGGCTCCTCGTTCGTCGAGGAACATGATGTCCACCGAGTCCGGCACACCGGGCGAGGTCCGAATCATGATGCCGCCCGCCGCACCGCGGGCCGTCTGCTGACGGGCCACGGGCAGCGGTACGTTCTCCAGGTCACGGACGTCGATGGCACTGGCCTGGAGCGCCGAGATCACGGCGCGCTTGAGCGCCCGGGCGCCTCTGGAGTGGTCACGGGCCGTGGTGACGATCGCGCCCTTCTTCAGCATCGTCGCGTAGGCGCCCGCCAGCTTGACCACCAGCTCGGGGGTGATCTCCACGTTCAGGATCCCGGAGACGCCGCGGGCACCGAACAGGTGCGCCTGACCGCGCGACTCCCAGATCACCGAGGTGTTGACGAAGGCGCCGGCCTCGATGGTCTTGAACGGGTACACCCGCACGTTGCCCTGGACAATGGATTCTTCACCGACGAGGCATTCGTCGCCGATGACGGCCCCGTCCTCGATGCGCGCGGCCCGCATGATGTCGGTGTTCTTGCCGATGACGCAGCCGCGCAGGTTGCTGTGCGGGCCGATGTAGACGTTGTCGTGGACGACGGCCTTGTGGAGGAAGGCCCCGCTCTTCACGACGACGTTCGACCCGACGACCGTGTGCTCGCGCAGTTCGACGCCGGCCTCGACCTTGGCGTAGTCCCCGACGTACAGCGGCCCGCGCAGCACGGCGTCCGGGCTGACCTCGGCTCCTTCGGCGATCCAGACGCCGGGCGAGATCTCGAAGCCGTCCATGTCGACCTGGACCTTGCCCTCGAGGACGTCGGCCTGCGCCTTGACGTAGCTCTCGTGGGTGCCCACGTCCTCCCAGTAGCCCTCGGCGACGTAGCCGTAGATCGGCCGGCCTTCCTTCATCAGCTGCGGGAAGACGTCGCCGGACCAGTCGACCGAAACGTCCGGGTCGACGTAGTCGAAGATCTCCGGCTCCATGACGTAGATGCCGGTGTTGATGGTGTCCGAGAACACCTGCCCCCATGTCGGCTTCTCGAGGAAGCGCTCGACCTTCCCTTCCTCGTCCACGATGGTGATGCCGAATTCCAGCGGGTTCGGCACCCGGGTCAGGCACACCGTGACCAGTGCGCCCTTCTCCTTGTGGAAATTGATGAGGTCGGTCAGGTCGAAGTCGGTCAGCGCGTCGCCGGAGATCACGAGGAACGTGTCGTCCTTCAGGGCCTCCTCGGCGTTCTTCACGCTGCCGGCGGTGCCCAGAGGCTTCTCCTCGTTGGCGTAGGTGAGCTCCATCCCGAGCTCCTCGCCGTCACCGAAGTAGTTCTTGACGAGGGACGCCAGGAACTGCACCGTGACCACGGTCTCGCTGAGCCCATGGCGCTTGAGCAGCCTCAGCACGTGCTCCATGATCGGCCGGTTCGCCACCGGCAGGAGCGGCTTGGGCATGCTTGAGGTCATGGGGCGAAGCCGCGTACCTTCGCCACCGGCCATCACGACGGCCTTCATGTCGGAAGAGTCCTCCTAGAGAGATGACGGTCCAGCCGACCTCACCCTTCCCGGACGGATACTCCGCAACTCCTCCGCGTCAGTACCGGCGCCGAGTGAGCTCAATCGGCCGTGGCAGCCCTGACCAAACGGCGGACTTGCACCACGTAAAGGATTCCTGCCCACCAATAGAGCGTTGTACCCCATCCTGCGAACGCCCATCCGAAAACGGACGCCATCCAGGCCAACCATCCGGTCCCGTCACTGAGCAGCAGCAGGGGGAAGGCGTACATCAGGTTGAAGGTCGCGGCCTTGCCGAGGAAGTTGACCTGCGGCGGCGGATAGCCGTGCCGGCGCAGGATCCACACCATGACCAGCAGCATTGCCTCACGGGCGAGGAGCGCCGCGGTGAGCCACAGGGGCAGGATCTCGCGCCAGGTCAGGCCGAAGAGCGTGGTCAGGACGTAGAGGCGGTCCGCGGCGGGGTCCAGCAGCCGGCCCAGATTGCTGATCTGATTCCAGCGGCGCGCGAGTTTCCCGTCTAGGTAGTCACTGATCCCGCTGAGCATGAGCACGAGCAATGCCCAACCGTCGTGCCCTGCCAGGATCAGCCAGAGGAACAGCGGCACGCCGACGAGACGGGCCATGCTCAGGATGTTCGGAATGGTGAAAATTCGGTCAGTCTGAACCCGAGTCTCCTGGACCTCCACCCGGGGGCCTCCACTGTGACGCTAGAAATGGTCGAATCGATGCCCCCTGACCCTACAGGAGTCCCCCATGGGGGCCGCCGGGGCTGGGGTGCCCTGAACGCAGAAAAGCCCCGCACCAGAAGGTGCGGGGCTTTCCCACAATGATTGTTCGGCGGCGTCCTACTCTCCCACAGGGTCCCCCCTGCAGTA
>NZ_JBWKEE010000036.1:0-67549 GCF_056435605.1 Streptomyces sp. NPDC043896 | reverse complement strand
CCCCCCCCCCCCCCCCCCCCCCCCCCCCCCCCCCCCCCCCCCCCCCCCCCCCCCCCCCCCCCCCCCCCCCCCCCCCCCCCCCCCCCCCCCCCCCCGCCCCCTCCCTTGGGCTATTAACAGGCCCTTGCGCCTTCGGGTCGCCGGTTCCGTCCGGAGCATGCCAGTCCGGTTCCCGGCTTCTCGGCCCTCTCGTTCCCCTGGTCACGACCTGGGCCAGCTGCGCCAGGGGGTCAAGATCGTTTGTGCCCGGATGTGGGGACGGAGCGTCCCGAGCGGGGGTGGTGGGTGCGGCGCGGGCCGTACCCACCACCCGGAGGGTGGGCGCAGCGGCCTGTTAATAGGCGGCGGGCCGGTGGGGGTATCGGCGGCCCATCGCCGTCGTGGCCGCCACCGCAAGCCGGTGCGCGTCCGGGGTGTCTGGCGCCGGCCCTTCGCCTGCGGGCGCCCGGGGCCGGGCACCAGGAGAGACGGAGTGGCCGGGGCCGGTGGGGGTGCGGCGAGGCGCCCGTACGCCGGGACCGCGTGCACGCCGAACGGGGCGCACCTTCTGTGGCTGAGGACCAGGCCGGGAACGACAGCGCCCCCGGCATGACGAACGTGCCGGGGGCGGAGCCGGTGTGTGACTACGAGGGCCACTGTGGCAGGCGAAGCGGACAGTGTCGCGGGGTCAGAGGTCAACGGCCATGTCGACGAAGCGGCTGTAGTGGCCCTGGAAGGCGACGGTGATCGTTGCGGTGGGGCCGTTGCGGTGCTTGGCGACGATCAGGTCGGCCTCGCCGGAGCGGGGCGACTCCTTGTCGTAGGCGTCCTCGCGGTGCAGCAGGATGACCATGTCGGCGTCCTGCTCGATCGAGCCGGACTCGCGCAGGTCGGAGACGGTCGGCTTCTTGTCGGTGCGCTGCTCGGGGCCGCGGTTGAGCTGGGACAGGGCGACGACGGGGACGCCGAGCTCCTTGCCGAGCTTCTTGAGGCCGCGGGAGATCTGGCCGACCTCGACGACGCGGTTCTCGGCGCGCTTACCGGACTCCATGAGCTGGAGGTAGTCCACGACGACCAGGCTCAGGCCGTGCTTCTGCTGCATGCGCCGGCACTTCGAGCGGATCTGGAGCATGGTCAGGTCGGGGGAGTCGTCGAGGTAGAGCGGGGCGGCCTCGATGTCGGGCGTCTTGCGGCTGATGGCCTTCCAGTCGTCCTCGGTCAGGTTGCCGGAGCGCATGTGGTGCAGGGCGACGCGGGCCTCGGCGGACAGCATCCGCATGTTGATCTCGGAGACGCCCATCTCCAGGGAGAAGAACACGCTTGGCAGGCCGTCGCGGATCGAGCAGGCCCGGGCGAAGTCGAGCGCGAGGGTCGACTTGCCCATGGCGGGGCGGGCCGCGATGACGATGAGCTGGCCGGGCTGGAGGCCGTGGGTCAGGGAGTCGAGGTCCTTGAAGCCGGTGGACACGCCGGTGAGCTTGCCGTTGCGGTTCTGGATCGCCTGCAGCTCGTCGATGGTCGAGGCCATGCTGCCTTCGCCCGGGCGCTTGGGGTCGGCGGCGTTGGCGATCTCGGTGGCGGCGTGGATCTCTGCCTGCGCGGCATCGGAGATCTGCGAGATCTCGCCCTCGCCCGCCCAGGCCATGGCCTGGATCTTCCCGCCCGCCGCGATGAGCCGGCGCAGAACGGCGCGCTCGTGGACGATCTCGGCGTAGTGCTCGACGTTCGCAATGGTCGGCACAGCCTGGACGAGGGTGTGCAGGTAGGAGGCGCCGCCGACGCGGGCGAGTTCGCCGGTCTTGGTGAGTTCGGCACCGACCGTGATCGGGTCGACGGGGTCGCCGTCTCCGTAGACCTTGAGGATCGCCTGCTGGATCGTCTCGTGGACCGGCCGGTAGTAGTCCGGGGTCTTCATGGACGAGCCGAGGTAGTCGGCGATGGCGTCCCGGCTGAGCATCTGGCCGCCCAGCACCGCCTGCTCGGCGTCGTTGTCGTGGGGCAGGACGGTCCGGAGTCCGTCGCCGTGGTCATCACCGTCGTGGCTGCTGTTGCGGGCGGGCACTACCGTGGTCATTCGATCTCCTGGGTTCGAGGGCTTCGGATACGGGTGATCGCGACGGGTCGCCTCGGCTAGGGGGCGACCCGTCCTCGTTTAGGGCAGGTCAGGCCGTCGCGAGAACGACGGACGGGTTGCACTCGCGGCACTTGCGCGGGCTGCCCTCCCGGGGCGTGACCCAGCGGTAGTCCGCCGAGTCGCAGTTGCCGCACCAGGGCACCGCTCCCCCGGCCGCCGCCTTCGGGGCCGGCGGCGGGTTGTGCTCGGCGTGACGGGCCAGGCTGGAGTAGCCCAGCTCGGGCAGCTGCCCGGCCAGCTTGGCCACGTGCTCGACCGGCCAGTTCAGCGCCAGCAGCTCACGGGCCTCGCCGCGAAGCCGCTGGACGACGGACCGCATCGGGTAGACGCCGTTCAGCGCCCGGACGTAGGCCTCGACGACCATTCCAACCTTCGGCTCCAGGACGTCGCCCTCCTGGCGCGGCTCTGGTACGGGAACAGACGCAGCAGCAGCGACAGGGGCCGCTGTGGTCGTCTTCCGCGCAGCGCTGATCTCTCTCTCGTCGTTCAGCCCGGTCTCATCAGCAGGGGCGTCTGAGACGGACGGGGAGAGAGAGTCTTTAAGAACAGTTTTCTTCCTAATAAGAGCCCCGCCCTGACCGACCCCCGGTCGATGGGGGGTCGGTCGACCGACCCCGTGCTGACCGACCCCCGGAAAACCGGGTGTCGGTCCGACCTGCGGTGATGCACTCTGACCGACCCCCTGATTCCTGGGGGTCGGTCGAGCAGGGGTCGGTGACTCGCCAGCGGCGGCCGTCTTGCGGGGGTCCAGGTGCTCGGGCTCGATGCGGTACGCCTTGACGTTGCCGCCGGCCAGGATCGCGTCGAGCTCCTCAACCACGTCCTCGGCGCTGAACGGCTTGCCGTGGGCATCGACCTGGAAGGTCGTGTACCAGGAGCCGCCCCGCTTCACAACGGGCTTGCCCTTGTCGTCGAGGACCGGCTGCCCGTCGTCGTCGAGCAGCATCTCGCTGGAGGCGCGCTGCACCTTGAACTTCACGACGTACGCGCCGTCGACCAGGACGCGCATCGCTTTGGTCAGCGAGGTCTCGCCCTCGGCGTACTCCCCGCACAAGGACTCGACGGTCACGTCCTCGCCGTCCTGGGCGCGGATCAGCCGGGTGAGCAGGCCGACCGCCAGGAGCGAGGACAGGTTGTCGATGGAGTCGTTCTCGACAGCGGCGAACCGCTGGGGCTTGGAGGTCCGCTTCTTCACCGGGCCACCGCCTCAGCGGCCAGCGCCAACACAGCAGCGTTCGTAGTCACCAGGCTGTTGTACGTGCGAATGCGGACACCCCGCTCGGAGTAGGGCAGCGGGCGACTCAGAGTGCAAGTAGAAGTCAACACGGCGCCTTCGTACGCGGCCGCGACGGTTACCGTCGCGGGCTCCGCGGAGGCGGGCCGGAGGGGGCGGTGCATGAGGTGTTCGGCTCCCGTTCGGGGTAGGAGCCGCACGTCGGTGGGGGTACCCAGACGGCCAGGTCACACCGGGAGGTGCTGCACTTCCCACAGGAAGCTGGCTATCCTGGGCGGTGGTAGCCGGGTCCTTGGACTTGGTACCCGGCGTTACCGCCGACGTGCGACTCGGGATTCAGTGGCTTTCTCAGGGCCTGGTTACGAGTCGTGGTGCATGAGATGGCCGTCACCTGCTGGACACAGGGGGCGGCCATCGCCCGTTCTACGGGTCCGTCATCGAATTCGATCTCCGGGTGGGCTGGTAGGGACAGTCTGTGGTGGAGGCGGGCCGACCGCGATCATGCAGGGCCGCTGACCTGTTGTAACTTGCTGAACAGGGCATTGGTACCGCTATCCCGTCTGCCGGGCGCGACTTGCGCGGACGTCCCGCAGGGTGGGCCGACGGCGTGTCGCCGGCCCCAACGTGCGCGCGAGCGCGTACGGGTACGCGTAGCCTGCTGCCATCGCAGGCACCTCCTCGACAGGTGCTTGGACGCGGGTGCCGACCTTCCACAACCGGCACCGCGACCGGCAGGCCCCCGCGTCGCGGCGGGCCTGTTCGCGTTTCGCGGGCCATCTTCCTCCCTCCGGCCGTCACGAGGGGTCAGCGAGCCGGTTTCGGAGTGTCGCCGCAGCCTAGTGCGGGAGAGCCAGGCCGGCTCGTTAGGGCAGAGACGCAGGAAGCCCTGACGCTCTAGCTCCAGGGTGAGCGCCGTCTTGCCTGATCCGGGAAGGTCCGCCATCAGCACGAGCTTGGTCGAGTCGGCGTCGGCGGGGAGCTAAGAGTTCTCATCGCCGAGCGGCAGGTCGTCGTAGATCAGGCTCAGCCGGTCGGCCGCGCCGACCACATGGAGCACCTCTATCGGGCGGCGGTCCTCGTCCCGGGTCACGCGTTGGATCAGCAGTAGCGGCACGGACGAGCCGACCGAAAGGGTTGCCGCCTCCTCGGAGGTCGGCATGCGGGCCGTGACGTGCTCATCCGCCCACTTGGGGGACAGGCCGGAGCGCTTCATCGCGGCATAGATCCCGCCCTCTATAGTCCCCGGCTCGTTGAGCCCGAGCTGCACGGCGAGGTCGGCCGGGTACCAGGCGCGCTGCACCTGCACGACGTCCTCGCCGATGGACGCGTGGCGGGTGCGGCAGATGACTGCCGCACCCGGGTTGATGTCGAGCGCCCCCGCCACTTCGTCCGGTGCCGCAGTCAGCTCGACGCCGATAGCCGTCATGCGGCCATCAAGCCCCTGGGCGGCGGTTGCTGCCTGCCAGGGGCCGTGTGGGCTGTCCGGACGTACGACGCCGCGGTACCGCGAGAGGGGAATCCGGATTGGTGTCCGGTCCCGAACCACGGTGCCGACACGCCGTTTCGAAACGACCCGACCTTCGGCTTCGAGGGCCTTGTACGCCTCGTGCACGGTGCTCTTGGAGAGCACCTCGGTAGCGGCAAGGTCGGCGATCTTCGGGAGCGTCGAGCCGACCGGATAGATGCCGGCGTCGATGTCGCGGGCGATCCGGTCGGCGAGCTCCCGCCACTTCGGCGACATGTCGTGCGCCTCCATACGGGGTCGGTGTCGTCTTCCTCTGAATCTAAGCCTGCCATAGTCCCGAGCACAACCAGACTCAGCTATTAATCCCGGGATATTGACAAGTAGCTGGCATTAGTCTGAGACTATTGATGTGCCGCTGAGTGAGGCAGATGCCACACGAGGTGACCGACTTCCCGTGCCCAGGCACGGGTGATCGCTGGATCGCATGTCTTGGCGGCCCCGGTGTACTCGCTCTTCCCGGGCGGGGTGATGGATGGCTGCTCGTTCCTTCTGAACTCAACAGCGGACTGAAATTTCGGGCGCGGCGCCCCTGCCGTCATTACGACGAGATGACCCTCTCACCAGCGGTTTTCCGGTTGGTGTGGTCTTGAGCGGGGGGTTGGCCGCACGGCACCCGAGAGCGGATCTGTAGAGGGCCCCAGGGGTGGGGCCGAGGGTGCGATTCCCCATCCGCTCGCCGCGCCGCACAGACGGCGCGACCCCCGGCACGGCGGTGCAACGCCATGTGTGCCGGGGGTCTGCACGGACCAAGCCCAATCTCACAGGGAGCTGATCCACATGACCATTCTGCCGTCCGACCTGCCGCTGAACGCGACCGGCATCGTCGACGAAATCCACGACACCGTCGCCGACGCGTTCCCGCTGTTCGAGTCGGTCCAGAAGCTGGCCCGGTACGGCATCAACGTCGCCGCCGAGGTCGCCCCCTCCACGATCATCGTCACCTTCACCGTGGCGCCCACCGCCACGAACGTCCTGCCGGCGCTGTTCGCCGAGATGGACAACGCGCAGCCGCTGCGGCTGTCCAGCGGGCGGCTCGCCGTGACCGGTTCGATGTGCCAGGGCACCGTGACCCTGCGGGTGCTCATCCCGGAGGGGTGGGTTACCGCCGAGGAGCTCGCGGTGCTGACCGGCACCGCCACCGCCGACCTCTCCGACCTGCTGTGAACGCCCAGGAGCAGGCCGAGGCCGCGAAGGCCGCCGCTGCGGCCGCCGACCTCGCGTCCGCGAGGCGCCGCCAGGCCGCGGCCGACCTCCAGCGCCACGGCAAGGCCGTGTCCGGGATCGGAGAAGCACGGTGATCCGCCTCATCCGCACCCAGACCCTCCGCCAGCTGCAAGACCAGGCCGAGACGGCCGGGCGGCTTCCGGCCCTGGAGCGCCGGCTGGCCGCGACCCGCGAACAGCTCGCTGTCCGCGAGGAGCAGCTCGACCGCGCGGTCGAGGTCCACAAGGACGCCCTCCGGTTCGGCAGTGAGTTGTCCGTACAGCTCAGCAAGGCCGAGCAGGAGATCCAGCGGCTGACCGCCGAGCGGGACCGGGCGGTCAATCACCGTGACCTGCTCGCCGAGCAGGTCGGCCAGGTCCGCGTTGAGCGGGAGCGGCCGCAGCCCCCGGCGGCGGTGTGGGACTACCCCCACGACTCCACCGAACCGGCCGTCGTCGCCGAACACGTGGACGGCGGCTGCAAGCGGTGCATCGACGGGCTGCCGGCGCTGTCGACCGACGGCCTGGCCTCCGTGCTGCACATCGCGCACGGGGCGCAGGCGCCGTTCGGCGCCCTGCTCGCCCTCCTGGAGATCCAGCACCGAATGCAGCCGACCCGGAAGGCGGACCAGGCATGAGCCTCAGGACCAGCAAGAGGGCCGTCGCGGAGTTCCGCCGCAGCCACGGCCTGGCGGAGACGTGGACGTCGGCGGATTTCGAGGTCTACGAGAACCTCACCGCCATCGCCGAGTTCCACCGGCCCGCTGGTGGGCTCGGGCTGCGGCTGAGCCTGCGCGCCTCGGCGGTGGCCATCCTCTGCTACGCCACCGTCGTCTACGCCGTCGCCCAGGTGCAGCGCGCCGTGCGCGGCACCGGCCCGGGCCGCTTGGAGGCCCACCTCTGGCAGGTGGCGGCCGGCCCGGCCCGCAACATCGACATCGGCCTCGTCGTCCTGGGCGACCGGCGGTTTCGGCTGTGGCTGGAGCAGGTGGGCCCCCGGGCCGCCGCCGTGATCGACCGCATGGCCGCCCGGCTCGGCCGGGTCTGACAGCACCGCACACGCGCATGGTGGCCGCCCGAGCGGGCGGCCACCCGTATGAAGGGAGTGGTGGAGCGTGGCGGGCCGTACCCGTAACCGCAACACCCGGCAGCCGGCCCGCAGGGCGCCGGCCGACAACACCCCGCCGCAGCCCGTGCCGCCGAGCCGGGAGGTCCAGGAGGAACACGAGGCCCGGGCCGCCGACCTGCGGGACCGGGCGGCCGACGTCCTCGACGGCGCCCGCTGGACCGGGGCGCAGGAGGCCGCGGAGCTGATCCGGGCCGCCGAGGCCCGGGCGGAGGCGATCCGGCGGGCGGCGGCCGCCGACGCCGGGCGCGTCCTGGCCGAGGTGGTCGAGGAGTCCCGCCGGCGGCTCGGGCGGGCCGAGGGCGACGCGGACGACGTCCGCGCTATCGCCCGCACCGCCGCCGGCGAGGAGGCCGAGATGATTCTGGCCTCCGCCCGCGCGAACGCGGCCCGGGAGACCGAGGAGGCCCTCGCGGCCGCCGAGGCGGAGGCCAAGCTGCTGCTGGTGGCCGCCGAGGACCGGGTGGCCGAGGTGCTGGCCGAGGCCGAGGCGCGGGCCACCGCGCTGGTAGAGATGCGCCGCACCGCGGCCGAGGCCGCCTACGGCAAGGCCCTCGCCGACGCCGCGCAGATCCTGGGCGAGGCCCAGGAGCAGGCCGGTCAGATCAGCGCCGCCCGGGCCGCGCTCGATACCGAGCTGGACCTGAGGCGCCGCCAGGCCCGCCTGGAGCTGGACGAGGACCTCGCCGTCCGCCGGGGCGAGATCGACGTCGAGGTGGCGCGGCGCCGGGCTGAGGCCGACAAGGCCCGGGTTCAGATCGAGGCCGAGGTCCGCAGGCTCGCCGAGCAGCACGAGCACGAGCGCCGGGCCCGCCTGGAGCGGCTCGACGCCGAGGTCGCGGGCCTGCGCCGGAAGGCGGAGGCCGAGGCGAAGGCGAGCGCGGACCGAGGGGCCCGGGACGCCGTGGGCATCCGGAGGGAAGCCGAGCGGGAGGCGGCCGCCATCACCGCACGGGCCGCGGCCCGGGAGGCGGCGGCCGAGAGGCTCTTCGCGCGCGCCGAGTCGGCGGCACGCCGCACGTCGCGGCGGATGGGCTGGACCCGCCGGTTCTGGACGGGCGCCCCGTGGCTCGCCCTCGCGGCCGGCGTCGGTCTCGCCGCGAGCGGCGAGTACGAACTGGCCCGTCTGGTCGGCATCCACCCGTACGTCGCGCCCCTGCTCCCGGTGAGCGTGGACGTGTACGCGGTCAGCGCCTTCCGGGCCAAGAAGGACATCGCCCCGGCGCTGCTGCTGATGGCCGGAGCCAACCTCGCGTTCCACATCGCCGACCAGGCGGGCATCGGCCACGGCAAGCCGACACCGTGGCAGCTGACCGCCGCCGTGGTCCTCATCTTCGTCGCGGTGATCTGGCGGGTGCACGCGCTCCTGGGCCACGGCGAGGACAGCCACAGCCCCACCGACGAGGACACCCCGGAGGACACCCCGGAGGACGCCCACCGAGGACGCCCCGAGGACGGTTCCCGAGGACAGTCCGAGGACACCCCGGAGGACACTCGCCGAGGACGCTTCGAGGGCACCTTGGAGGACGCCCGCCAAGGACAGTCCGAGGACACCTCGGAGGACGGCGCGAGCCGCACCACCGGGGGCGGCATGGCGCGTCCTCCGAGGACGACCCCGAGGACGCCGAGGCCCCGGCGTGGGACGCGCTCCGAGGACACGGCCAAGGCCTCCCTGGCCCACCTGCCGGACACCGATCTGATCGCGCGCCTGCGAGAGCGGGACGTGCTTCCGTCGGTCCGCGCGACCGCCGAGCTCTTCGGCATCGGCAAGAACAGGGCCACCGCCCTGCTGGACGCGATCAAGGACGAGGACACCAAGGACACCGCTCGCGCCTGACGCGCTGCCGGCTGTCCCCCAACCCGCGGGCCGGGCCCGCCTCCCTGCCCCCGCACGACGTGGCCCCACCCCGAGAAGGAGATCCCCTGATGGACCTGTCTCACCTGCTGACCCCCGAGGAGCTCGGGAAGTTCGTCCAGCTCCGCCGCAAGTCCCACGGCACCGACCACGAGGTCTACGACGACCTGCTCGCCGCGATCCGCGCGAAGTACCGCGCCGAGCACGTCCCCGGCGACCGCTTCAAGGCCGGCGCCCGCCGCTCCCACAAGATGGAGAAGCACGCGAAGCGGCTGGTGCGGGGCGCCCGGATGCAGTACGAGGCGCTGGAGGCCCTGCTCATCGCCCACGCCGACCACACCGCGCTGATCCAGCAGCTGCCCGAGCAGCGCCAGGCCAAGCAGCTCGCCCGGGCCCAGCGCAGCGCCGCCCTCGGCGAGTTCGCCTCCAAGTCTTTGCACAAGACCGCGCAGTCCCTGAGCAAGAGGGACGGCGAGGACCAGGAGGGCGGCGAGCCGGTCGCGGGCTCCCTCTACGACCTGGGCAAGAAGCGCGGCGTCGCGTGACCGCGCGGCCGATGACGCGGGCGGAAGCCCGGCGTCTTCGCCAAGACGCCCACCGCGAGCAGCGGATGGCCGACTTCGCCGCCCGGCTCGGCGAGTGGGGCGTGATCCTCGCCTGGGTCGAGGAGGCCAAGTCGGTCGCCAAGCAGGCCCAGCAGAGGGGCGATCAGCGACCGCTGGTCGAACTCGCGCAGACGCTGGAGAACTTCTGCGCCCGTCACCGGCAGTAGTCGCCGCGTGAGGCGTCAAGGGCCGCTCTCCCTGGGGAGGGCGGCCCTGATGCCGCTCCAACCGGACGCGCGGAGACGCGGACGCGCGGACACGCGCGCGCTTACACGAGACGGTCACTTTCTGTCAATGAGGAGAGAGGGTCATGACAGACGATTCGAACGGCGGGGAGCTGATCCAACTTCCCGGCCGAGAAGGCCTGGCGGGGATGCCGGGCCTGCCCCCGCCCCGCCGGACCACTCCCCTGGAGTCCCCGGAGGAGACCACGATGGAGCTGCCGGTCATCCCGTCGAGGGAGTCGGCCGCCGACACTGCGGCCGCGATCGGGGCCGCAGCGCCGGCCGCGGCCCCGCTGCCCGCCTTACCCGCCCGGTTCGCCGGGAACGGGGCGGCGGGCGGCGGGGGCGGGGTGCTGATGATCGCGGCCCCGCTCGCCGTGGCCCTGGCCGCGCTGCGCGGGATGGCGATGGTGGTCTGCGACTGGCGTACGCGGCGCATGGCCGAGCACGCCGAGGCCGCCCCGCTGCGCGAGGCGCGGATGAAGGCCAAGGTCTCCCGGCTGGAGGCTGAGTCGGACCACGCCCTGGCGATGAAGAAGCTCGGCGACCAGGGCCGCGAGGCCCGCGCGAAGGCCTCCGTCCCCACGAGCCAGGAGTACGGCCGCAAGGCGGCCGGCGGCGGCTCGGCCGGGACGGGGGGCTCGGGACGCGGCTCCGGCTCCGGTGGCCCCGGCTCCGGCGGCAAGGGCAAGCCCGGGGGCAGCTCGGGCAGTTCGCCGACGTCCGGGGCCGGCGGCAATGGGCAGGGTTCCAAGCCCGGCCCGGGCGGGTCCGGGAAGGACTCCGGCAAGAAGGGAGGTGGTAATTCCGGTTCGGGTTCTTCGCCGGGGTCCAAGGAACACGCAAAGGACTCGAAGGGCTCGAAGGGCTCCGGGGTTCAGGCGCCGACGGGCGGCAAGACGCCGGGCCCGTCGGGGACGAGCCCGGCGATGGAGCGGGCGCGGGGCCGCCAGGAGCGGCGTGCTGCCCGGCAGGCGGCGGACCTGGCCGACCGGACCAAGGACCGGGACCAGGCCCGCGACACCAAGCACAAGGCCCGCGAAGCGCGCCGGGAGGCGAAGGAGGCCGCCCGTGCACGGAAGGAGAAGCAGAAGGAGGAGGAGAACGGGAAGGAGGGCCGCACCACTCTCGGCCAGGCCGTGGCGGAGACCGCCGCGCGGCGGCTGCGCAAGCGGCGCGAGAGGGGAATGCCCGCGCCGGTCCTGAGCAAGGCCGGGCGCGGGAAGAAGCCCAAGGACGACGGGGAGGGCAAGCCCAAGGCGGAGGATCCGCAGCCGCCGAAGGAGGACGGGGAGGGCTCGCGCGCCCTGAAGGGCCCGAAGCGGAAGCGGAAGCGTTGGCTGAAGAGGATCCGGATCCGTAAGCCCAAGCCGGAGACGACCAGCCCGTCCGAGGATCCGGCCGAGGGGCCTCAGCCCCCCGCCGCTCCCGACTCCGGCGGGAAGAAGCCCAAGCAGAAGCCCACCCGCCGCCGGAGGTGGCCGAGCGGCCGCAGGGCCGCCGCGAGGAAGAAGTCCCGGCCCCGCGGGAAGCCCAAGCCCCGAGTGAAGGGCAAGGGCCGTAAGAAGAAGTCCGGGGCAGGTCCGGGGCCGGAGCATGGCGGCCGGCGGGACGCTCCGACGGGCGGGTCGCACGGCCGGGAGGACGCCTGGACCTCCGCGCAGAGCGCCACGGGCCCGATCCGGGACCCGTGGCTGTGGATGCGTGACGAGGCGACGCGCCCGAAGCCGACGGCCCCGGCGGCCGTCACCACAGGCCAGCGGGGCCTGCCCCGCGCGCCGGCACCCCACACCAAACGGCCCGGCACCTCGCGTCCCGCGAGGACCGCCACCAGCCCCAGGACGGAGACCGTGAGTACTCCCGCGACCCGACAGACCGCCGCCCCGGTGAGTCTGAGGAAAGAACACCGCACCGACCTCACCCTCGCCACCTACGTCGGGACCCTGTCCGGTATCGCGGTCGGGGTCGGCGAGACGGCCGAGGAGGCTGTGCGGATCTCCCGCGTGATGCGCAAGGCCGCCGCGGCGCTCAAGGAGTTCCACGACGACCTCCAGGACGGCCACAACATCACCGATCCGACCGTCCTGGACCGCCTGGACAAGCTGGTCGCGGCCGCCGAGCGGATGGCGGCGCGGGCCGAGCGGATGGCCGAGCAGTGCGAGCGCGCCGCTGGCGGCTCCGTCTTCACCGCCCGGATCGTCTACGCCGACTACCGTCGCGACCAGGAGGCCCGCGACGACGCCGGTCTGCGCCACGTCTCCGCCGCCACCCACCACGAGGGATGACCGTGACCGAGATCGCCCTGAGCTCCGACCACAACAACTACCGGGCCGTGCAGCGCAAGCTGCACATCTTCACCCAGGCCATGGACGCCGCCAGCAGCGAGCTGACCCTCGTGGTGCGCCGGATGTACCAGCACTCCAAGACCGTCTCGGCCACCGCCGACCAGCTCAGTGACGCCGACGGTGACGAGAAGTACGTCGACCTCACCAACCTCGTCGCCCAGGCGCTCACGGAGGCGGCCGTGGCCACCGCCCGGACCCGGAACGCGGCCATGGAGGCCGCCGAGGCGTCCAAGGCCGCCCGGGACTCCCACCGCACCAAGTACGCCGCCCTGGACGATCTCCGCACCAGCCGCACGACAAGCACCCCCAAGCCGGGCTTCTGGGAGTAGCCCGCAAATTCCCTCACCACCCGCGAGAAAAGGGAGGGTCGCCGAAATCGCGGTGGCCCTCCCCGCCCATTCCCGAACCGAAGTACGGAGGTTCCTCCTCATGTCGACCGCGGCCCTCGGGCACGCCATCGCCCGCCGTGTCCACCTGGAGCGCGCCGTTTACGGGGCGGCCGCGCTCGGCCTGACCGTCGTCCCCAACACGGCTCCCTGGGGTCCGGCCAACCTCGCCCTGCTCGCTACCGCCGCCATTCCGGCCACAATTGCCGGGGTCCGCGCCTGGAAGAAGGCCGAGGCCCCGGACATGACTCTGCTGACCACGGTCACACGGGCCATTCCCTGCGTCTCCGCCGTCGCGGTCGACATCACCGCCCTCTGCACCACCGGCTGGGGAATCGATGCCGCCGTCGCGGCGGGATGGGCGGCCGTGATGGCCGCGCTCGCCCCGCTCTCCCGCACCGGAAATCTCCGCCTCGCCCAGGAATCCCTCCGGCAGCTCGAAGCCCCCAACTCCGAGCACCAGGCCGTGGACGAGTTCACCCGGCAGATCACCGCCATGTGGGAACGGGCCGGACGACCGGGCGACACCGAGCTGCGCCGTATCGAGCGCCACCCCGGCACGAGAATCGACTTCTCCGCGCTCCTGAAGGCCCCGGACGGGAAGGCGGTTCCCAGGCTGGACGTGCGGACCGTCGGCGCCGCCTTCGGCGTCCCGCCCGAGGCGGTCAAGGTCCTCGACGCCGTCCACGGCGCCGACGGCACCCTCTACGGCCCCAGCTGGGCGGAGATTGCCGTCACCCCCGACGCCCACCGGCGGGCGGCCACGGCCGGCCCCAGCGACGCCGACTGGTGGGCGAAGAACATCGCCCGCCAGGGCAAGGCCATCCCCGGCGCGGTCTTCGACTACAAGACCCGCGACACCGAGCACGGAGTCACCCACTGGGTGGCTCGGATGGAGGACGAGACCGAGGCCCCCCGCCCCGACCTCGCCAAGCTGTGCACCGCCCTCGGAGCCGACAAGGACGAGCTGCGCGTCTTCGCGCACGTCGACGGCCACCGCGTTCACGTGATGGTGTGTGACGAGCCCCCGCTGGTCCGGGTCCGCCACGCCACCCGCGCCGACGTCACCCCCGACGAGGCCGGGTTCTGGCGGCTCGGCGTCGCCTACGACGGCTCCTACGTCCGCGGCCGCGTCCACCGCCCCGAAGGCATCGCCCTCGGCCTGACCGCCGGCGCCTCCGGCTCCGGCAAGTCCCAGCTCATCGTCCTGGGCATTGCCGCCGCCGCCAACACGGGCATGGTGAACTGGGTCGCCACCGAGGCCCCCGACGGCAAGATCTCCCTGCTCGCCCCGCACGTCGACCGCCACGGCGTCGGCCCCCTGTTCATGTGGCGGATGCTCCGCGCGGCCGTCGCCCTGATGGACATCCGCGGCGCCATGCCCCGCGCCGACGGCACCGTCCGCGACTGGAAGCCGAACGACGCCGGCTGCCCCTACCGGGGCCTGACCGTCGACGCCGACGAGTACCTCGCCGCGACCAAGGACGAGAAGTACGGCGAGCGCATCACCCTCCTCGGCGAGCTGCTGGGCGTGAAGGGCCGCAAGTACGGGATCGCCTTCAAGCCCGCCGGCCAGGACATGAAGGTCGAGGACGGCTTCACCACGACCATGCGCAACCAGCTCAAGGCCAACTCCCGCCCGGTCATCCTCAACATGGGCGACGCCGCCGCCACCCGCCGCGCCTTCGACGGCCTGGTCGCCTCGGAGTGGATCCCCGACCCGCTGCCCGGCGAGTACGGCGGCACCCGGCTCACCATCGAGCAGCGCATCGCCGGCGAGGAGTCCCCCGAGGACGCCACCGGCATCGGCGGCGTCGGCTGGATCGTCATCAAGGGCCGCCCGGTCCTGATGCGCACCCTCTACGTCGACCTCTCCGGCCCCGACGCCGAGCAGAACCTCGCGGCCCTCCTCCCCCGCACCGTCCAGCACCTGACCCCGTACGAGATCCAGAAGCTGGACGAGCTCGGCCTCCTCGGCGACTGGAACGCCCCCGACCCCGAAGACGAGGGCGAGGGCCAGGGCGACGACGAGGACTGGGACGGCGCCGCCCACCGCCGCAGGAAGTCCAGGCCCGAGACGGCCGCCAAGACCGGCACCGGGACCCCGACGGCCGCCGACCGGGTCGCACGCTTCCTCGACATGCTTCCCGGCGCCGACCGGCAGATGGTCATCGACGCCGTCACCGGCGACGGCATCACCACCGACGCCGCGGCCGCCGCCTACGACACCCACCCCGGCACCTGAATACCCCCGCCACCCCCACGGGGCCCCGGAAACCCTCCGGGGCCCCTGCACGCCTTGTAACGACCCAGGAGACCAGCCGTGCACAACGACCAGCAGCCCGACGCCCGCACGCCGCTCGGCGACGAACAGGCCGCCGCCGAGGCCTACCGCCTCATCCAGGACGCCTACCGCCCCGCCCTCCCCGTGCCCACCGCCTACCGCGACACCAGCCCAATCCCCGCGATCGGCCCCACCCCGCCCGTGGCCCAGCCCGGCCGGCCCCCGATGAGCCAGAAGGCCACGGACGCGAGCGGCGTGATGCTCGCCGCCGGCATCGCCTCCCTGCCCATCGGCGGTTCCATCTCGGCGGTGCTGTGGACCGCCGGCCACCTCGACCCGCTGACCGTCGCCCTGATCGTCGGCGCCCCGGTCGCCGTCCTCGGCGCGCTTTCCCGGGTGTTCAAGAGCGCCAAGACCGCCATCGCGGCCGCCCCTGCCGAGCAGCACCACCACTACGCCGGCCCCGTCATCCAGGACCACCGGACCATCACCGCGAACAGCACCACCCGCGGCCTGGTCGCCCGCACCACCAACGACACCCGCAACTGACCAAGGGGAGCCCGATGTACGTCTTGAACGAGTACACGCCCGAGCGGCGTACCCGCTGGCAGACCACCCCGATCCCGCTGATCCAGCAGGGCCTGGCCTACCACGAGGCCGGACACACCGTCCTCGGCCTCCTCGCCGGTTTCACCTGCGAGCACACCAGGATCCACACCGTCACCCTGAACGGGGTCACCGGCTGGACCGGCGCCACCCGCTGGGCCCGCTCTTTCGGCAGCTACCTCGACATTGCCGTTGCCTGCGGAGCCGCCGGACAGGCCGCAGATCTCCACCAGCTCACCGCCTCTGGCCGCCTCACCACCGAGACCGCCAACCTTGCCTGCGCCGACCACGACAAGGAGATGGCCATCCGTCTCCTGACCGCCGCAGGCTGCCCCATCACCGAGACCGGCCCAGCCCCCGAAGGCGGCCTGGCATGGGACCACGTGATGGACCAGGCTCACCAGGCCGTCGGCCGCGAATGGGACCGCATTACCGCCGTCGCCCACGCCATCCTCACGGCCCCCGACCTCACCCTCACCGGTGCCCAGGCCGCCGCGATCGCCGAGATCACCCAGCCCCAGCCGTAGTGCCGCCCCCGCACGAACCCCAGCCCATCGCCCATCAGGTCCGTTGGACCCAACAGATCCAACGGGCGTCCCGGATGCCATCAGGAGGCGCCTGGACGCGGCCGCCACCGTCCGGGACCAGGCCATCGAGAACGCCCAGCGCACCTACTGGCAGGCGGTCAAGGACGAGATGGAGGCCCGGAACTTCACCTAGGCCGCCGTCGCCGCGCACCTCGACTTCTCCCGCGAGCGCGTCCGCAAGCAGCTCAAGCGCTACACCGCCGACCAGTAGGCCGGCGCAGATCCCGGGCGGCCGCAGCATCGGCCAGAGGCACGGCCGCCCGGGGCTCCCCGTCCAGAGTAGAACCGAGGAGAGACACAGCATGACGTACACCCGAGCCGCCGCCTTCGCCGCCGTCTTAGGCCTCACCCGAGCCGCGGCCGCCGTCGGCGACCACTGGATCCAGGACGACTACTGCGCCCAGGTCAAGCGGGCGACGGACGCCGCCCCGGTCCGGTACGAGGACGAGAAGACCAAGGCGACGGCGGAGCACGGCACCGCCCATGGCCGCCGGGCCTGCGCCTGGCACTGCATCACCTACTCGGCGACCCAGGTCCTGGCCGTCACCGCCGGCGCCCGCGCCCTCGGGATCCGGCTCCACCCAGCCGCCGCCCTCGCGGGCCTCGCGATCAGCGGCCTGACCCACTACGCCGCCGACCGGCGCGTGCCCGACGGACTCCTGCAGACCATCGCCGAACGCACCGGCAAGGGCCGGTTCTACTCCCTTGCCGCCCACGGCCTGAACGGCGCCTACCTCCTCGACGCCAGCTACCACCACGCGTGCGAGACGGTCGCCGCGCTCGTCGCCACCATCGGGGCGGACGAGCGATGACCACGACCCCGACGCGACCGGCCGCCGCCTCACCCACCTCCGGGACCTGCCCCCGCTGGTCGCCGTCCTCGTCGCACTCGGCGCCACCGGCCTGATCGCCGCGATGCTCACCGTTCTGGCCGCCGTCCACCCCCGCCTCACCAGCGGCACCCGCCAGACCTTCCTCCACTGGGCCACCCACACCCCTGACGAGATCACCGCCGACCTCGTCGGCCGCCACGACGCCGCCGCCCACCTCGGCGACCTCTCCAAGATCGTCGTCAGCAAGTACCGGGCCCTCCAACGTGCTGGCGGCATCACCGCGGCCGCGCTCACCCTCCTCGGCGACGCCCTCCTGTGAACACCCCCAACCCGGCCCTCGGCGCGATCGCCGGCGCCGAGTAGAGCGGCCTCACCCTGACCACTTGGCCGGGCCGGTCCTGGGGACCTGCGCCAGCCACCGTGTTCCACTTCCTGCGATACGACAGCGCCCCCTTCACCGGGATTCGGTGAAGGGGGCGCTGTTCTGCGTTCCGGCCGCGCTATGCGGCGGTGGTCTCCGACTCGGTGCGCGGGGCGGGCACCGCCTCGGGGGCCTCGTCCAGGTCCTCGACCATCACGGTCAGACCGGCCGACTCCGACAGAGACAGGATCAGGTCCCGGGCCGCCTGACGGGTTGCCTGGGGGTCGTGTTCCAGCGCGGCCCGCACCATGTCGAGGTCGAACCCGGTGGCGGCCTTGCGGAGGGCGCGGACGGCCTTGACGGGGTCGAGGGCCGCCACCTCCTTCGCCTTCGGCTTCCAGGCCGCCGCGAACGACTCGGCGAACGCCTCCAGCTTGCGGGGGTGCCCCACCAGCTCGTCGGGGAACGCCGCGACCGCGTCCGCCACGAGGGCCGCCGTCATCTTCGGTGCCTTCTTGAGAAGCGCCAGATACAGGGCCGCCGCCGTCTCGACGTCGTGCTTCTCGACCAGCGGGACGAGCTCCCAGGCGTGACCGAAGCCCAGCTTTTTGGAAACAATTGTTTCTAGTCCGGTGGTCGACGCTCGCTCGAAGGCGCTCTCGGCGACGCGCCAGCAGCGGATCAGCTTTCCCGCGTACTGCGGGGTGATGTCCCACCGCTCCAGGGTGTAGTCCTCGAACGTCCCGGACACGGCCCGGTAGAGGCGGGCTTCCCGGATGACCTCCAGCGCCTTGCCCGCCGCGAAGAACGCGATCCGCAGATTCTCCAGGGCCGCTTCGCAGGCGGTTAGCTTCTGCTGCTCCTGGTAGATCAGCACCTTCTCGTTGTCGCCGAACTGGCCGTTCGGGACCTTTCCGATGGTGCGGGCGAGCTGGAGCGCCGTCTGCGGCTTGCCCGGCCCCTGGGGGCCGCCGGGCAGGGTGATCTGCTGTCCCATCAGAGCATCTGCTCCATTGTCAGGGCCACCTTCATGAAGTCCTCGCGGGCGTTGAGCGCGGTGCCGGACATCTTGTACTCGGTGACCACAGTCCCGTTCTCGTGGGCGTGCTCGTGGATGGTGTACCGGCGGATCGGGTCGGAGACGCGCGGGTACTGGCGCTCGTCGATCCACGCCTTGACCTTGTCGAGCTGCTTTTTGCTCTTGTCCTTCGCCGGGTCGTGCATGTTGATCACGACGAGGAACTTGATGCCCCTCGGCTTGAGGATCCGTTCGATCGTGAACTCCGCCTCATCCCACGTGATGTCGGACGGAGTGATCGGGACGACGGCGAGGTCGGTGATGTCCAGGAGCTCGCGCAGGGCATCGGACGTCCGGCTGTCGCCGAGCGGGTCGGCGTCCCACTCGGCGTCGGGATCGACGTCCATGAAGCCCGGGGTGTCGACGATGATCCGGCGGCGGGTCGGGTCCTGCACTATCAGCGGCAGGATGCCGGTCCTGCCGTTGGTAACGAGGTAGTCGAAGGGGAGCTTCGATTCGCGGACCCGGGCGCACCACTTCTCGATGCTGCCCTGGACATCGATGCCGGTGGCGACGACCGGTGAGGGTGCTTGCTCCTCGTCGGCTTTCTGCAAGGGCAGGACCGCCGACCGGCCGGCGCAGGCCGCCACGTTGATGGCGATGGTGGTCTTGCCCGTCCCGCCCTTCTGCTGGATGACGATGATGACCTTCGGCCGGCCGGTGTCGGTGTCGTCCTCGGCTGCTTCGACAGGTCTGGTGATAGTGCTCATCTGGTGCCCTTCCGTGGTTTCACCGCAAGGGGAGCGGCTACTCGGACGCCGCACAGCTTGTCAGATCGGAAGGAGCCCACGGAGTACCCCACTCCGCTCAGACGCGAGCGGCGGCACCGAGGCCAGTGATGGTGTTTTTCACTTGGCCCACGCACGCCTGAAGTTGAGTGTCATGTCAGCTACGGGGGTTCCTATTCATCTTGGTGTTGGAACAGGCTGGCTGCGGTCCTTCGGGCGTGTCCTCGGCGTTTGCGTGCGAATCAAGGTCGAACGAAGGCGTGCGCCTTCGCGCGCCGGAGGCGGCCGGCTGGGAACTCTTCCTGGATTTAGCGGAGCTCGCGGAGCATGACCGCGTACACGGGGGAGTCGGGGAAGGGCTGGCGCTGGCCGACTTTGTGGTACTGCCAGCTTTCGTAGAGGGCCTGGACCCGGGGGTGGGTGGTGTCGACCAGGAGTACGGCGAGGTCCTCGGTGCGCCCGGCGAGGAGTGCCTCGTGCAGGGCGTGGGCGGTGCCGGTCTTGCGCCAGGCGGGACGGACCATCAGTTCCGACACGGCGAAGGTGATGCTCTTGTCGGGGGCGGGGTCGAGGTGCTCGCGCCACCATTCGCGTCCGGGGTTGGAGGGGGCGCCGTAGGCGAAGCCGACGGGTTCGTCCTGGTCGTAGGCGATGACGCATGCGAACACGGGGTGGTCGCCCCAGTGGTCGACGAACCAGGGGAAGCGCTGTGTGAAGGGGTCGTCCATCTGGTCGGCGTAGGCGTCGGCGTGGACGTCGAGGAGGGTCTGCCGTATGTCCGGCAGGTCAGCGTGGGTGTAGTGGCGCAGGTCGAGCGGGCGGGTCATGCGGGGCGGCTCCATTCGCTTCGGTATTGGTCGGCCCACTCGCGTGCGACGAGGGCGGACGGGGCACGGGTGATCAAGTCGCGGTAGAAGTCTCCGAGGAGGGACCGCATCCTGCCCGGGAGCGGAGTGCCGCGCATCAGGTCGAAGACGCCGTGTGTGGTGGCGCAGGCCTCGTCGGTGTCGCCCTGGTGGAGCTGGGCGAGGGCCAGGCGGACGGTGGCCAGAGCCCGGTTGCGCCGGAATTCGTGTGGCAGGGCGGCCAGGGCGCGGTGAGATGCGGCCTCGGCGTTCTGGTGGTCCCCGAGCCGGTCGCGGACGATCGCGGTGATGGCAGCCAGTTCCGCCGGCCTGTAGAAGGCGATCCAGCTTGGGCGCGGGGCCGGTCCGGCTTTGGCGAGCGCCTCCTCGGCGTGCCCGAGGCAGCGCCGCGCCGGTTGTAGCTCGCCGCGGCTGGCATGTCCGATGGCGGTGCGGGCGTGGGCGAGGGATGCGTACAGCGGGTCCCGGCGGGTGATGGACATCCTCTGGGCGGCCTGACCGGCCGTGACCGCTTCCGTGTGTTCTCCGCGCTGGTGGGCGAGCATCGCGACGGAGTTCCAGACGCGTAGCTGGATCTCGGTGTCCTGGGCCAGGCCCGCGAGCTGCAGCGCGCGGTCGAGGTGTGCCTGCGCGTGGTCTTGCTGCCGGGCATCGATGCAGGACCAGGCGGCGGTGGCCGTGTAGTCGGCCGCGACGGCGTACAGGTGCTGGCGGGTCCGCTGACTGGCCGGCTGTCTTTGCAGGGCCAGAGCGTGCTGTGCTCCGGCGAGCGCGGCGCGTTCGAGGGCGGCGTGCCCTCCGCGCTGGTCGTCCAGGCCCATGAGGGTGTCGAGGCCGTCGCGCAGCCGCCGCACGTCGGTGGAGCCCACGGCGTAGCGCGTCATCCCGGTGGCGACGGCCAGGGCGGCCCCGGTCGCTGCGGTGCTGAACTGGCGGCGGAGCACGGGATCCTCGCTCTCTTCGGCGGCGGCGGGTCTGCGGCGGGGCGCGAAGCCTAAGCCCGCCGCCGTCTGGCCAGTAACCGATTCCAGCGCGGTGCGGTGCAGGGCCTGAGGCCAGGAAGTCTCGCCGGAGCGCCACTTCATCACCGTGCGCTCGGTGACCAGCCCAGGACGCCCACGCAGCCGGCCGATCGCGGCGCTGACGAGATCGGCGAGTTCGCCGCAGCTCATGGCGTGCTTGTCCATCCACCCGACCAGCGCCGCGTTGCGCTCATTCCCCATGCCTCCACGGTAGGCCCGGGCACCCGTCCACCGTGGGTAAAGGGCGAGCCAATTGGACAGGGCGGCCGCGAGCAGACGGTCCGTAGTTCGGCATGGCCGTGATCAGTAGATCGCCGGTTCCCTGTCCATACGGCAGAGCGACACCCCGCGGAAGGACACCCGGAGATGACCTCCACGACCAACACCACGGCGACGTTCCTCGTGCAGCAGGAGACCGACGCGGACGAGGCGCTGGCCGTAGACATCGCCTTCATCAGCGAGATCGTCTCCATCGTGCTCGCACCCCGCGACGGAGCACCGAGCCACGCCGCCTGCGCCCGCTGGCACACCTGGCTGCGCGGGCACCTGGACCTCCTGGTCCCCATCGCCCTGGAACGGGCCCCGCAGTGGGAGGACACCGACAGAACCGCCCTGGTGGAGAACACCGCCGCCTACATCACCCGCACCCTCGCCGCCGGCCTTCCGGACGACGCAGCGGCCGCCTACGTCCAGGTCCAGGAACTGGCGCGCGAATGCCGCGCCGTACTGGGCCTCGCCCTCGACCGCCCGGGCGACGACCACTGACGCAGACCCCCGCCCCGGCCCCGCCGGACGCGGGCGCACCACCGAGCTGCCCACCGGGCACCACGGCACCGCATGACCAACGAGAGGAAGAAACCCATGAGCACCCCCACCGTCGAACTGGGCCGGTTCCTGGCCATCGCCGGCCAGCGCCGCGCGGCGGGCGAGAGCGCCCCCGAGATGTTCTCCGGCGCGATCGACGCCGAATGGCACCGCATCGTCGAACGCCCCGAGTACGCCGCCTTCAGCACCGAGCACGCCGGCGCCGTCGCCTTCCACCTCGAAGGCGCGGGCGAGGGCTTCGTCACCTGGGTGCCCGACTACGAGAAGGCGTACGGGCCCCTGCCCGAGCTCTGGTTCACCGGCGAGGACGGCGCGGTCGACGCCGCCGCCGCCGCCCTCTACCGGGAGACCGGCACGGTCTGGACCTCCTGGAACTGCGGCCCCGAGTTCACCAGCAACGGCGACACCCACTCGGAGAACACCGAGTGACCAGCACCGCGCCCATGGAGCCCTCGCCCCTTCCGGCGGGGGCTCTGCGCATTCACCGGCCGCGCACCACCACCGCCCCCGACCAGGCCTACGTCGAGGCGACCACCGCCCACTGCCCGTACCTGACCCCCTCCCTCCAGCACGGCCTCACTCACTGGACGACGTACGAGATCCTTCCGGGCAGCGAGCAGGCCGCGATCGAAGCCGACGTCTTCGCCGCCGCCGTCACCGCCGCCGAACAAGCCCGCCTCCTGGCCGCCGGACCGCGCGGGCACCTGGTGTGCGAGAACGTCGTCATCGCCGGCGGAACGCGGGCCCACCTCGACTGGCCGCACTGGGCCCTCAAACACCTCTACGCACCCGCCGGACTGATGATCGGGAAGTTCTGGGAGGGGGAGACCGACACCAGCGTGTACGGAGCCGAACTGCCCGTTCCGCCCATCACCTTCCTGTCGGTGCGACCGGCGGTCCGGCCGAGAGACCCCCGCTTCCTCGCCAACACCCCCGACCTGGCCGATGTGATCCGCGAATCTGACGACGACGGCCGCGACGTGTCCGCGGGCCTGCCCCGCGACTGGAAGGACATCCGCACATGGGCGAGTTCCCTGACTGCCCCCGCGAAGCCCGCGCCGCAGCCGAAGAAGTTTGCGGCCGACCCGTTGAGCTGACCGAGGTCACCAACCGCCGCGGATCCGCCGTATGGAAGGCCACCGGTCCGTCCGGCTCGGCCGCCGTAAAAGTCGGCTACGGCGACGGAACGCAGACCACCAGCCGCGAAGCCGCCGTCCTGAAAGCACTCCGCGCCGACTACTTCGTTGGCGCCGGACAGTACGACGGCGGCGCGTGGCTCACCACCCGCTGGCTCGACGCCCCGTCGACCTGGCAGGTGTTCAAACCGGTACGCGAAGGCGACGGCTGCCGGGCCGAGGCCCTCGACGCCGCCGTCGACCTGTGCCGGGCGGTCGCGCGGCTCCATCGCTCCGGTTGGGTCCACTCCGACCTCCAGCCGGCCCACGCCATCCACACCGAGCACGGTGTCCGGCTCCTGGATATGTCCTGGGCGTGGAGGGAAGGGTTCGAGCCCCCCGATTCCTTCCGCGGCGGGATCGCCCACCTGCTCGCCCCCGAACTCGCCGCATCCATCAGTGTCGGCATCGAGCCCGTCGCGCCGAACCCCTCCGCCGAGGTGTACGCGCTTGCGGGCTCTCTGTGGACCTGCGTCACTGGACGGTGGCCGCTGGACTATCAGGCCGCCGGAGTCGACGTCGCCGACGTCAGCCCCACCCGGCTCCGGGCCCGCATCGCCGGCCGCAAAGTCCCCCTGGACGAGACGCAGGTCTGGCCCGAGATCCAGGCCGTCCTCCGGCCCGTGCTCCTCGCCTCCTCCCGCCATGAACGGCCTACCGCCGACGAGCTCGCGGACGCCCTGGCCGCGCTCTAGCCCAAGGCATCTCCGGTACGACGACGGCGCCCACCTCACGCTCAGAGGTGGGCGCCGTCGTCGTACCGGCCTCCCTCAATCGTCGACATTGGTGAGCTTTCGACGGGGGTAACGGCATCAGATTCAAGGCGACCAAGCGAGCGACTAATGTCATGGCCACGCCAAAGCCAGGTTAGCTCGTAGTTCATCACCTTGGTTCTTTCAATCCCGTTAGCACTCCAGGTATCTTCGATACGCGATCATGGATCGCGTAGCGGCAGGCGCCGGATGAGGGGGTGGGCAGGTGGGGTACGCGACACCCATCTACGCCCCCGAGCAGGTCGACTACCGGCTGTCCGCGGACTGCGGATGCGACCAGGCCGAGGACGCCCAGATCGAGTACCGGCTGGCCGGAGAGAGCACGCTCCGCTGGATCGGCGGAGGCCTGGTCGAGCTGGGCCTGGTGGCCGACGAACGCGTCGATCCGGAGGCCGCCCACGCGCTGATGGACGGCCGCGACTGGCGCACCGGCGAGCAACTCGTCGCTCGCAAGAAGGCCCTCGACCCCCGGGGGAAGGTCGCCGCCCGCGCCCTCGTCGACGCCGTCGCCACGGCCGCGGCCGAGGCCGGAAAGTCGGTCTCGGAGTACCTGGGCCAGCCCGCGCTGGCGAAGAGGGTCGACCGGGCCAAGCGCGGCATCCTGCGCGACGGCGAGAGCCACCTCCTGCCGCTGGCCGACGCCGAGCGGCTGGCCGCGGCCGCCGGGCTCGATCTCGACGAGCTGTACGGCGCGGACACGGTGGCCGAGGCCCGGAAGTGGATGCGGCACCGCGTCGACGTCGGGCTGCGCGGCGTGGACATCACCCTCGACCTCCCCAAGAGCATCTCCACCGCCTACGGTCTGGCCGGCGCCGAGCTCGCCGCGCGGATCGAGGAGGACTGGCTCGCATCCGTCACCGACGCCGTCCACGCCCTGGAGAAGTGGGCGACATACGGGATGGCCGGCCACCACGGCGACGGCCAGCAGGCCGAACGGGTGGAGACCTCCGGCCTCATCGGCTGGACGACCCTGCACCGCTCCGCCCGCCCGGTCGACGGCTCGCCGGGCGACCCGCACCTGCACGTCCACGTGAACATCGCGCACATGGCCAAGTGCGCGGACGGCAAGTGGCGCACGATCGCCGGCGGCGGCGAGGACCTCCACCGCTACGCCCACCTCATCAACGAGATCGCCGAAGGCCGCCTGAGGGCCCGCCTCACCGAAACGTACGGGGCCCGCTTCGAGCGCTCCGCCACCACCGGGGCGTGGGAGCTCGCCGGAGTCGACGAAGGCCTGCGCGACGCGTTCTCCCGGCGCCACCAGCAGGTCCTCGACCTCGCGGGCGAGGGCGCCTCACGCGAGCAGCAGAAGACGGCCGCCCGCAAGAGCGCGGAGGCCAAGGAGGACGCCAGCCCGGACGCGCCGAGGCAGGCGTGGCGGACCCGGGCGGCCGCCGAACTCGGCGGCGAGGCGGCGGTCGACGCGATGATCGCGGCCGCGCTCCCCGGTCACGACGGGACGGCGCCCCCGCTGTCCGCCGGAGGCGGGCCGCGTATGCCCAGCCCCGCTGAGATCGCCGCCCAGATCTGGGACGCCGAGCACGGGCTGACCGCATCACGCAAGACCGTCTCCCACACCCACGTAATGGCCGCCGTCGCCAAGACGCTGCCCTACCTGCTGTCGACGCAGCAGCTGACCGCGCTGACCGACGAAGTCCTCGCGGTGGGCGGCCACGCGGTCCGCCTGGCCGACTCCAACCGCGGCCACCACGCCCACCGGCAGCGCTACACCCACACCACGGTCGTGGCCGCCGAGCAGACCGTCATCGAGGCCGCCACGGGAGGCCTGGACCGGCACCTGGCCCAGCTGACCGCCGAGGCCGCCGAGATGACGCTCACCTCCGTCGAGGTCGCCAACTCCACCGACGATCGCCCCTTCGCCTTCAGCGCCGAGCAGCGCGCCGTGGTGACGCGGCTGCTGACCGCCGGCCACGCCGTCGACGCCGTCATCGGTGTCGCGGGCGCGGGCAAGACCACGCTCATGGAGGCCGCCCGGACCGGCTGGGAGGCCGCCGGCCTGAGTGTCACGGGCGCCTCCACCGCGGCCGTCGCCGCCGCGAACCTCGCCGCAGAGGCGGGCATCGAGTCCCGGACCATCGCCGCCTGGACCCGTGAGGTCAGCGGCGGCCGCGGCCTGCACGGCGTCGGTGTCCTGGTCATCGACGAGGCCGCGATGGTCGACGACCGTGCGCTCGCCACCCTCCTGCGGCACGCGGCCGACACCGGCACCAAGATCGTCGCCGTCGGCGACCCGCTCCAGCTGCGCGCCGTCGGCATCGGCGGCGGCTTCGCCCGCATCCACCGCATCGTCGACGGCCTGGAACTCACCGAGAACCGCCGCCAGCGCGACATCGTCGAGCGGGCCGCCCTGCAGGACTGGCGCAGCGGCGCCCGCACGAGCGCGCTCGCCGCTTTCGCCGCCCACGGCCGCGTGCACGCCGAGGACACCGCCACCGAGACCCTGACCTCCATGCTCGCCGCCTGGAACGAGGCCCGGACCCGCTGGGCAGGCGACCCCCACGGGCAGGTATCCGACCTGCTGCTGCTCGCCGCCCGCCGCGCGGACGTCGCCGCCCTCAACGCCGGCGCGCGGGCCGCGCGCGTCGCCTCAGGCGAGCTGGAGGCCGGCCGCACCTACGCGGTCGCGGGCGGAGAGCGGATCCAGTTCGCCGCCGGTGACCTCGTCCACATCCGCCGCAACGACTACCGCAGCCGCCGGGACGAGTCCGCGGTCGACGTCCTCAACGGGTTCCGCGGCGTCGTGGTGGAGGTGAACGCGAAGCAGGGCGTCCTCGTCCAGTGGCGCCGCCCCCAGCCGGGCGGCGGGGTCGTCATGCACGAGGCCTGGATGTCCGCCCGCGACATCTCCGAAGGACGCCTCACCCACGCCTACGCCATGACGATCGGCTCCGCGCAAGGCCTGACCGCCGACATCGCCATCGCCTACGGCCTGCACGCCGACTCCTACAGCCTCTACCCGGCCATGTCGCGGGCCCGGCAGGAGAGCCACCTCTACCTGCCGCTCGACGAGCTGGAAGACCACCCCACCCGGGCCGCCCTCGGGCCGGTCCGCACCGACGCCGACCGCCTGGACCGCGCGGTCGCGGCTTACGGCCGCATCCTGCAGGCAGACGCCGAAGACACGATGGTCACCGACGAGCTCACCCGAATCCCGGCCGCCCAGGCACTGGTCAGGGAAGAGCCCGCGTACACCCCGTGGCAGCAGCGCCCCTATGGCCACCTGCCCGCGCAGCACCTGACTGCCCAGGCAGCCGAGCAGGCCTCAGCCGCCGAGCGCGCCGAGCACCTGGCGGCCGAGTACGAGCGGCAGGCCGTCGAACAGCAGCACCGGCTGGACGCCCCCGTCACCCCAGGAGGGGCACTGGCCGCCGAGGCGTACGAAGTTCTTTTCCGGGCCGGCGGATGGACGCAGCGGGCACGGGAGGAAGCAGCGCGCCACTCGGCGGCGGAGCGGCACATCGCGTCAATGCGTCAGATCCTGGACCAGATCGAGCAGTCTGCGCAGAAGAGCCGCCTGGCCCTCCGGCTGGCCGGCACCAGCCGGAAGGAGACGCTCGCGCTCACCACCCAGTACCAGCAGCAGCACGCGGCCGCGGTCGCCGAGGCGCAGAGGGCATCGCGAGCGTCCGCCCAGGCGCTGCGCGAGGGCTGGCAGGCCCTCACCGCATACCAGCACATCTCCCTGCTCGCGCCCGGCGGCACCACGGTTGCGCCCAGGGACGTGCAGGCGATGGACGCGGTGCTGGAAGCGATGCAGCAGCGCGTACCCGTACTGGCCGCACGCCTCGACGCCCGCGTCGCCGAGGACGTCCATCAGCTGCAGGGCAGTGCGGCAGCCCAGCGAGCAGCGGCGATGCGGCACCGCGCGAGTGCGGTCGAGATGCGGCGGGAGAGCGCACTTCGCGAGGAGATGCGCGCCACGGCACCCATCAGGCACGCCCGCGAGGCCGACGAACGCGCCACGGCCCGGCGGGGAGTGCCGAGCCAGGCGCCCCCTGTGCCGACGACGCGGGTTCCGTCCCCTGCTCCGCAGTACCCAGGGCCGGTCAGGCCTGGAGGCGGGGCGGATCTCGGCGGTCAGCCGCCGCGAGCGTAAGGCAGCTGAAGACCGGGCGGCCGCTGCTGGGACGGGTCACAGCCGTCGACCCGGGTGCTCAGCGATCCGCACATCAGTCCTGAGGTTGCAGCTCATCGGGGTTTGCGGCGAGCTCGGCACTGCGGCGCCGCGTCCATTGGGCGGCCAGGGCATCAGGGCCCTGGGCTTGGCTGATGGCTGTGAGCAGGCTCCCGGCGGCGTCCTGAGCCTTCCGGGCGGGGAGGGTGCGCCACAGGCTGTACGCGCGGCGGGCGGCCGCATCGGTGTCCGGGGAGTCCGGCCCGTGGAGCTGGGAGCGGAGACGGAGGGTGTGGAGGTACCAGTTGAGGCCGGATTCCTGGTCCCCGGTGAGGCCGGCGAGGTAGCCCCGGACCTCGCGGACCTGGATGGTGTCCAGGTCCACTTCCCCGTGCGCGGCGGTGACGGCGTCGTCGAGTTCCTCGGCGAGTACCTGTGCCTTGTCGTGCTGGCCGTCGGCGACGGCTTCCTGGATCGCCGCGAGGCCCCCGCGCACGTCGGGCATCGCCTGGGGCACTTCGGAGACGTCGAGGGCGCTGGGCTGCTCCGGCTCCTTCTCTGTCACCTCCGGATCCGGCTCGGCGGCGGGCTGGGGTTCCGGCTCGCCCGGGTCTTCGGCACCGGCCCAGAAGTCCGGGGTGACGACGCCCCAGGGGCGGAAGAAGGCCTGATCGTGCATGGGAGTCCCCGTGTTCGTGTCGGTCACCAGCGCACCACCCGGCGGATGCCGGTGACCCGCGTCATGTAGCTCGTGGAGTTGCGCCAGCTGCTGTAGGGCACGATGCGCGTCTGCACGTTTGTCCGGGGGGCCTCGATGAGCAGGCCGGACCCGATGTACATAGCGACGTGGCCGGGGCTGGCGGCGGATCCGTCGAGGCCCGCGTTGAAGACCAAGTCGCCTGGCTTCGGGCTGTCCAGACCGACCTGGATGGGCAGGTTGATCTGGTCGAAGGTGACGCGAGGGATGTCGATTCCGGCCGCCTTGTACGCCTGCTGCATGAGCGAAGAGCAGTCGCACCAGTGCGCGGGGTTCGACCCGTGGGAGTTGGTGCAGTCACCGCCCAGCTGGTACCAGCTGTCCTTCTGCTGCAGGGCCCAGGCGACCGCGGTGCGGACCTGGGGCGGGGTGTCGGGCGGCAGCGTGAAGCCGGCCGGAAGGTTGACCGGCCCCCCGCCGCCCCCGACGGCCGCGGTGTACTTCACCGACTGTGCGAGGATCGCTTTCACGTAGTCGTAAGTCTGTCCGCCCGCGAACGATTTCGGGGGAACGCCGCGGTACTCGATCACGGCGCCGAATCCCGCGTTGTACCCGGCGAGGGCCAGTTCGATCGGACTGCCGGAATACTCGGGATGCTTTTTCGCGTCCACAAGCAGCTTGCACATCATGGAGGCCTGGCTCGGGATTGCGTCCTTCGGGTCCATGACATCGCGGTCGCCGTCGCCGTCGCCGTCGAGTCCCTCAGTCGCCCACGTGCTGGGAATGAACTGGGAGATGCCGTACGCGATTGGCCTGGTCTTCGTCTTCGGGTCCTCGTAGGAGATTGCTGTGGGGTCGAAGGTCGACTCTGCCCAGATCTGCGCGGCCAGGATGGCCGGCGGCAGCCCTTCGTTGCAGGTGGCGGCAGCGGAGAGGATCAGCTGGGCGTATTCGGCCGGAACGCCGTCAGGCCCCCCGATCTTCAATGAGCCCGCCGTGGGCCAGGTGCCGAAGCCGCCACCCTTGCTGTCGTCCTCGGCGACCGCGGCGACGAGCATCACGATGCCGATCCCCAGAGCGAGAGGGGTGGCGACCACACCTGCACCAGCCAGCCCCAGCCATCGCTTCGCCCCCACCCGTTCTCCTTCCGGTCCCCCTCGGCGCCCAACCGATTTGCGCCCAAGAAGATTCAACCCAGCCATCCTGGCCGGTTTTTGATCTGCGCAGGACTGTGCGGCAGGTCGTGACACTATGCCATTTCCGCTCGCCGGGAAGGTTGGTGGATATCCCTCGGTCAGTTCGGAATGACCGGTGTAGGGTGCCGATGCGTTTCGCTTTGAGTCGGCGGCCATGTGGTGTTCACATTTGCGACGACTATGTTTGGCGCGTTCTGGGGGATTTATGGGTAAAAGGGGCATTCTGGTGTCCGGGCTGCCCGAGACCGCGCGCCTCGTCGTGCCGGTGATGGCCGCAGCCGGGGGCAGCGCGCGCTCGACTGTCGTGCACCTGCTCGCCGACGAACTGGGCGCGGTGGCCGACACCGTCGTGCTGGACCTGGCCCCCCGCCTCGGCTCCCCCTGGCCGGCGTGGGGCGGGGAGACACAGGCCGGCGGTCTGGCCGCGCTGCCGCCGGACCAGCCCGTGACGCGAGTTCAGATCCGTGACGCGGCAGCGGTGCGGCAGGCACCCGCAGGGGACTGGGACATCCTCACCGACCGGCGCGAGTGGCACGCCGCTCCGCTGGCGCTGCCCTTCCACCCTGCCGCCTGGTACCAGCTCGCTGCCGCCGGCGGCTGGCAGGCTGTCGTCGCCGACACCGCCCATGCCGTAGCGCACGACCTCCTGGCCGCCCGGTGCTCCAGGTCTCTCAGCTTGACCCGCGCCTGGTGCGACCTCCCCTTCGCCGTTCCGATCCTGTGCGCCCAGGCCACCGCCGACGGCATACAGGCCTTTCAGCAGGCCCTGATGGTGCTGCATGCCGAAGGGCTGCCGTTGCAGCGCATGGTGGTCGTCCTGGCCGGCACCGCCGACGGGCGTCTGCCCGCCGTGGTCAGGGCCGCCGCCACGATGCTCTCCGCGCGCACGGCAGCCGTGGTCCACCTCCCCCACGACCCGGACATCCGCGCCAACGGACTCCAGGCCCAGCCGGCCCGGATCCGTACGCGTACCCGACAGGCGGCTAGAGAGCTGGCCACCGCCGTGCTCTCCGCCGCGTGCGCAACCTTCGGCGCCCCGCTGCCCGACGCCCCGCAGCCCGCCCCGCTCTCCACCACCGTTGAAGTCCCTGCTGTCTGACGAGGAATCCCGCACATGAGCCAGCTCCTGACGAGCCTGCACACCCTTGCCGCCGACCCCGGCGTGGCCGTTCTCGCCGACGGGCCCGTGCCTGACTTCGACCCGACACTCCCCAAAGAGGTCAACGAGCCGACCAAGAACATCCTGGCCTGGACGGCCGGCGGCGGCCTCGCGCTCGCCGTGCTCGGCGGGCTCTGCGGCTGGGCCCTGACCGCGATCGGCCACAACACCGAGCGGGCCGCCCTGGCGGCCAGGGGCAAGCAGGGCGTGCTGTGGAGCCTGATTGGCGCGGGCGGCATCGGCCTGACGTCCTCGCTGGTCCTGGCCGTCTTCACGATGACCAACGGCAAGTGAGCGTGGAATCGTCGAGCGGGCTCAAGGCCCGAAGGGCGCGACTCGTCCTCGCCGTCATCGTGGTGGCGGTGGCCGCGCTCCTGGTCGGCGGAGGGCTGGCGGCAGCCACCCTGATGCGGGACGACAAGGGGCAGCTGCACGCGGACGCCAGCCCCTCGGCGCCGGCAGCCACCACGTCCCCGCCGGCGAGCACCGGGTCCTCCTCCGGCGGTCCGATGACCCCGGAGAAGGGGAAGAAGATCATGCTGTCACCGCGTACCGGGCAGAAGGACGGCGTCTCCACCGGCTTCCCGGCTTCCCCCGTCGGCGGGATCTCCGCCGCCGTCTACTTCTGGGAGGAGTTCGCCTGGCTCGACGACGAGAAGGCCCGCCAGCAGCTGACCGCAGTGGCCTCCAAGGACGCGCCCGGCTTCGTCGACAAGCGCGTCTCCGAGATCCGCAAGATGCGCGAGGCTCTCGGCCTTCCCCCCTCAGGCGGCATTCCGGCCGACACCAACTTCACCACCGCCGTCACCGCGGCCCGGGCCAAGACCATCAAGGCCCCCGGTGTGCAGGTCGGGACCGTCATGCAGGTCTGGCTCTCCTACGACCGCTTCGCCACCGGGCCCAAGGGCGGCCGCGACGAGAACCCCCTGCGGGGAGACACCGTCGACTTCATGGTGAAGTGGCAGGACGGAGCCTGGAAGTTCACCGACGAGTTCGAGGCCCTGGGCGACTTCCCCGTCGCCTACGAGCCGACCAGCCGCTTCGCCTGGAACGACGGATGGGCCCAGGTGCTCCATGCGGGCTGACCTCTTCCAGCGCGCACTGCGAGCCGCCGTTGTGCTGTGCGCCCTGCTGTCCTACCTGAGTGCGGGCGCCACCTTGTCCGTCGCCGTTGCCGCGGACGACCCCAAACACCACGCCGCTGTGGGCCCACCCAACCCGATTCCGAAGGAATGGGAGCAGGACTGGAGTATCGGCCTCGACCCTGACGGCAAATACTGCCTGGTCGACCAGATCGGCGACATCACAAAGTGCCACCTGCCCGGACCAGACGACCCGCCCTTCCCCGGCAGGACGATCCCGTGCGAGGGCGCGGACGGCAACGGCGCCAGGGAGTGCACGCCCGAGCAGCAGACGGAAGCCGAGCTCCGCCGCCTGGAGCGGTGGCGCAAGGACTTCCCCGACAAGGAGTGGAAGGACTACGAGGCGCTCAACCAGTTCCTCACCGACTGCGTGGTGAAGGAGAAGAAGCCGTTCACCGAGTGCCAGAAGGCGGGCGAGGCGAAGTACCCGCCGCCGGCCAAGGGGCCGCTGGACTGGGTGGCGGGCAAGTTCTCAGAGTTCGCCTCCAACGCGCTCAAGGAGGCTGCCTCCTACATCGGGAAGTCGGTCGTCTGGCTGCTGAGCGAGTTCGCGAAGCTCTTCAACGAGAACTCCTCCATCAAGCTGAGCGAGACCGGCATCGGGAAGTTCACCGCCATGATGACCGCGCTGTCCGCGGTCCTGGCCGTCTTCCTCATGCTGATCCAGTTCGGGAAGGTCTCGATCAGCCATGACGGCGGTCCCGCCGCCACCGCGCTGATCGGTCTGGCCAAGTGGGCCGTGATCTCCTCCGTCTACCTGGTCGTCGCCCAGGCCGCCCTGGACTGGTCCGACGCCATCTCCACCTGGATCATCAACACCACCTTCGACGGCGGCGGCAGCGGCCAGGAAGCCGCGACGAAGGCGATGGAGCAGCAGCTCGGCACGCTCTTCGGAGGCCTGATCGCCGGCGGCGGCGGTGCCGCCACCGTGGGCGGTGCGCTCATCGCCGGCGAGAGCATGGCCGTAGCTGCCGTCGGCGTCATCATCGTCCTGGGCATCCTCTGCATCCTCGCGATCGCCGCCCTATGGGTGGAGATGCTCCTGCGCCAGGTCGGCATCATGATCATCATCGCGACGATGCCCATCACCCTGGCCGGGCAGCTCTCCGACTCCACCTCCGAGTGGTGGCCCAAGGCCCGTAACGCGTTCGCCAGCCTGGTCCTCATGAAGCCCGCGATCGTCGGAGCCTTCTCCATCGGCTTCTTCGCCATGTCCGAGGGCAAGGGCGTGCAGAACATGATCGTCGGGTTCGTCATCTTCGTCGGGGCGTGCTTCTGCTGGCCGGTCCTGGCGAAGTTCATGGTCTTCACCACGAACGGTGCAGGCAGCTCCGTTGCCTCGGGCTGGATCAGCTCGATCGGCTCCTCTGCCTCATCCTCGACCGGCGGATACCGCCCCGACCCCAGCGGCGCCGGAGCAGTCGGCGGCGGCCCCGGCTACACCAAAGCCTTGGAGTCGGAGAACTCCGCGCCCGCCGCCGCCCCCTCAGCCGGCGCGGCCGCAGGCGGACCCGCCAAGACCGCGGCCCGCTTCGGCGGGCGGGCGATGGGCATGGCCGCCTTCGGCCTGCAGGTCGCTGCCGTCGGCAAGGACACCTTGGAGTCCGGCCTGTCCAGCACGGCCGCCCACGCAGGCCTCGACCAAGGCGGCGGTGGCGGACGGCACGTCGTGATCGCGCCGCGCCGCGCTCCGGGCCCCGCCCCCACTCCCATCGGTGCGCCGACCGAGGTACCACCGCCCCCCGCGAAGTCCGAGCCCGCCTCCCCGAGCGAGGGATGACATGTCACAACCCGTTTCCTACGGCGGCTGGCAGTCCGAGACGACCGGCTTCATGGGCCGCCTGTCCGGCCCCGGCTTCGCGATGGTCGCCGTCGCCTCCCTGCTTGCGCTCATGCCGTTCAACGTCGGCTGGCAGGCCGCGTTCGTATGCCTGCCGATCGCCCTGATCCTGCTCGGCCTCGCCTTCGGGCGAGTCTCAGGACTCAGCGCAGACGAATGGATCTCTCTCGCAGTAAGGCACCAGATCTCCGTGGCTACCCGACGCAACCTGTTCTTCTCCGGCGCCTTCGCGCCGCGCTCCGCCAAGACCGGCCGCCAGCCCATGGACCTGCCCGGCGTCCTGTCCCGCCTGCGGATCCTTGAGGCGCCCGACGGGCTCGGCGGCCAGCTCGGCGTCGTCCACGACCCCGTGGCCGGCACCTACAGCGCGATCGCCCGCATCACCTTCCCCGGCCTCGCCTTGGTCGACACCGACAAGCAGGCCAGCCGCGTGGCGGCCTGGGCGCAGTTCCTGCGCTCCTACTGCACCGAGGACTCCCCGGTCACCCGGATCGCCGTGCACCAGCGGTGCCTGCCCGACGACGGCGCAGCTCTCGCCTCCTGGACTGCCCGCCACGTCACCGCCGACGCGCCGGCGGCCGCGGTGACCGCACTCGCCGAGCTGATGGACGGCGCGGGCCCGGCCGCAGCGTCCCGGGAGACGTACCTGACGGTGACCCTCTCCAGCTCCCGGGCACGCCTGGCGATCAAGGGTGCCGGCGGCGGCCAGGTGGGCGCCGCCGCCGTCCTCGTACGCGAACTCCACGCCATGGGCCAGGCGCTGTCCACCGCGAGCCTGCAGGTCGTCGAATGGCTCCCGCCCCGCAAGGTCGCCGCGACGGTCCGCACCGCCTACGACCCCGAAGCCCAGCAGATGCTCGCCACCCGGGCTGCCGCCGCCCACGCCCCTGACTGGAGGGGAACCGCGCCCGGTGTCGACGTGGACCTCGCCGGCCCCGCCGCCGCCGAAACGGCTTGGGGCGTCTACCGGCACGACGGCGCCTGGTCGGTGTCCTACCAGGTCCGCACCTGGCCGCAGTCCGAGGTGTACGCGACGATCCTTCAGCCGCTGCTGCGGCCGCGGCAGAACGCCCGCCGGGCGATGACCCTGCTCTACGAGCCGATCGGCCCGCGCCGTGCCCGCCAGGAGCTCGCCCGCGACAAGGCGAAGAGGAGCTCCGCCCGCCACCTGCGCGCGAAGTCGGGACGGGACGAGAGCGAGGACGAGCGCCGCGAAGAGGCGATCGCCCGCGCCCAGGACGTGGCCCGTGCCTCCGGCCAAGGCGTCATGCGGATCACGGCCGTGCTGACCGTGACCGTCACCGACCTCGGCGAGCTGGAGACCGCGTGCGCCGAACTGCAGGCCGACGCCGCCGCCTCCGGACTGGAAGTCCGCCGGATGTGGGGCGCCCAGGACACCGGCTTCGCCACCGGCGCCCTGCCGCTGGGCCAGGGCCTGCCCGACCGTCGGATGGGATTCTGATGGGCCTCTTCTCCCGCCGCCAGGCCGGCAACACCCTGCTGGAGGCCATCAGCCTCGACGAGGCAGCCGGCATCGCCGACCGCGAGCCCGAACCCCTCCCTCCTCAGAAGAGCGCCCGCGAACTGCGCCGCGCCCGCCGCCTTGAGGAGCACGAGACCGCGATGCGGATCGCCCCCAAGAAGGGGTGGGCCCAGCCCTTCGCGGGGCGGGCCGCCGCCGTGCCCCGCACCGAGGTCGTCCGCGCGGACACCGCGAACGCCGCAGGTCTCTACCCCTACCTCCACGCCGCGAGCCTGCCGCCCATCGGCGCCTACATCGGCCGCAACGTACTGACCACGGAAGCCTTCAGCGCCCACCCCGCCGTGTGGGTGAAGGAGGGCCTGTGCACCAACCCGAACGTGATGGTGACCGGCATCCCGGGCTCCGGGAAGTCCGCGCACGTCAAGGCGCTGTCCCTGAGGCTGATGGCCTTCGGCCACCGCACGCTGATCGCCGGTGACGTCAAGGGCGAGTACCAGGCACTGTGCCGCCACCTCGGCGTCGAGCCCGTACGCCTGGGCCCCGGCCTGCCCGGGCGCCTGAACCCCCTGGACGCGGGCCCGCTCGGCACCGGCCTGGACCTCATCAAGGACCCGGCCGAACTCAAGTCGCGCCTCACCGAGATCCACCGCCGCCGCCTCACCCTCCTCAAGGCCCTGCTGGAGCTCCAGCTGCGCCGCACCCTCCAGCCCCAGGAGGAAGAAGCCCTCGACGTCGCCGTCCGCGAGGTCACCGGCGAGCTCCACAACACGGGCGCCACCCGCTTCGCCGTGCCCACCCTCCCGCTCGTCTACGACCGCCTGCGCGACCCCACCGAAGCCATGGCCCGCGAACTGCGCATCCGCGACGGCGACATCCAGCGGGCCCGCGAGCAGATGGCCTCCATCCGCTCCGCCCTCGGCGGGATGGTCACCGGCCACCTCGGCGGCCTCTTCGACGAGGCGACCAGCATCGACCTGGACTGGGAGGCCCCCATCCAGTCCGTCGACATCTCCGCCCTGCAGGAGTACGGCGACGAGACGGTGGCCATGGTGCTGTCCTGCGTCTCCAGCTGGGCGCAGTCCGCCATCGACCAGCCCGGACAGCGCCCCTGGATCGTAGTGCGGGACGAGCTGTGGCGGCAGATGCGCTCCGGCGGCGCCACCATGGTCAAGAAGATCGACGCCGACCTGCGCCTGTCACGCGCGACCGGCACGATCCAGGTCCTGGCCACCCACCGCCTTTCCGACTTCGAGTCCGTCGGCGCGGCCGGCTCGGAGGCCGTCGCCATCGCCCGCGACCTCATCGCCTCCTGCGAGACCCGCATCCAGCTCGCCCAGGACACCCGGCCCCTGCAGATCACCCGCGAGGCCATCGGCCTGACCGACTCCGAGTGCGCGCTCATCGGCTCCTGGGGCGCCGGACAACGCGGCCGCGCCCTGTGGAAGGTCGGCCGGGGCGGCGGCTCGCACGCGGTCCAACTCGTGCTCTCCCGCACAGAGGAAAGGCTGTTCGAGACCGACGAGAAGATGGTGATCTGATGGCCGACCGCACCGGCCCCTCCGCGGCAGGCCTCGACGACAACACCCTGCTCGCCGCGTACGGCGCGGGCCTGGTCGTCACGGTCGGCGGCTCCGTCCTGCTCGCCGGCCCGCTCGCCGGTTGGCTCTCCGGCAACGGCTGGGTCACCAGCACAGGCAGCGTTCCCGTCACGGTCATCTCGGCCCTCGTGAAGGGGCCCGCATCCGTCTACCAGCCGGCCCCGCCCACCTGGCTGTTCTACGCGCTCACCGTGTTCTTCGTCCTCGCCGTCGGCACGGTGATCGTCAAGGCCGCCAGCGCGATGTCCTTCGGCGGCCGCGGCGGGGGAGCCCAGTGGGGTGGGGCCAAGACCGAGCGGAAGATGTCCGCCCACAACGACCACAGCCGCCGGGCCAACCGCATCACGGCCGGACGGGGCCTGCGGACCAAGAACATCGTGGCGGCCCAGCCCAACATCAGCGCCACCGTGTTCGGCGTACCCGGCTCGTCGAAAACGACCGGCCTGGTCCTGCCCAACGCCGCCGAGTGGGCCGGCCCGCTTGTGGTGACCACCACCAAGGCCGCCGACCTGGACGTCATCTACGCCCGCCGCCGCGCCATCGGACCCGTCTGGGTCATCGCCCCGGCCGGCATCCCCGGCCGCACCACCGACCACTGGTCCCCGGTCGCCTACTGCACCGACGCCAAGGCCGCCGACCGGATGGCCGCCTGGTCCGCCGAAGGCTCCTCCTCCGGCGACGACAAGCGCGCGGCCCCCTGGATCGACCAGGCGAAAAGCGTCCTCAAGGGCATCATGCTCGCCGCCCAGCTCTCCGGCGGCGGCATCAGCGACATGCGCCGCTGGATCGGCCTCGGCAAGGATGCCGTCGATCACGTCCGCGCCGTCCTCCTCGCCCACGGCTACACCGACGTCGCCGACGACTACGCCTCCCCGTGGCTGCGCCTGCACGAGGACGGCATCGGATCCATCCAGTTCAGCCTCAACGTCCTGGCCCGCGTCTTCGCCGACGAAGAGGTCCGAGAGACCTGCTCCCGCTCCGACTTCACCTTCGAGGAATGGCTCGACCAACGGGGCACCATCTGCATCATCGCCTCCGAAGCCGACGCCGACCGCTTCGCCCCGCTCATCAGCTCCCTGATCGCCGGCGCCATCCACGCCGCCGAGTCCCGCTACAACGCGACCGGCAAGCCCATCAGCCCCAGCGTCGGCGTCCTCGTCGACGAGGCCGGCAACATGCTCCGCTACCCCCGCCTGCCCAACATCCTCACCACCGGCCGCGGCATGGGCATCACCATGCTCACCGTCTGGCACGACCTGTCCCAGCTCCGCGAATCCCTCGGAACGCAGAAGGCCAACACCGTCCTGTCCGCCAGCGGCCTGCGCATGCTCCTGCCCGGCTGCGGCGACCTGGAGACCCTGCGCTACTTCTCCGGCCTCTACGGCCGCACCGAGGTCATGAAGACCTCCCACGGCCGCTCCCGCGGCGAGCACTCCACCAACACCTCCGCCACCGAGACCGACCTCGCCCCGGTCCACTCCCTCCAGCAGCTCCCCGACTTCACAGCGATCGCGCAGTACACCAACCTGCCGCCGATCAAGGTGAAGATGCGCCTCACCTTCCGCGACAAGGACCTCAAGAAGCTCCTCGCCCAGGCGGCGGATCCCGCAGTCGACCTCGCCAAGAAGTAGCCCCCCGACCACCTGCCCGGAGGCGCACATGACGGACATGCTCAACCCCGCCGACCTGTGGCCAGCCCCGCCCGGAGGCCACCCCAAGCCCGAGCCGCAACGCTGGGTCTGGGCGGCCATGGACCTCCCGGAACGCCGGCTGCGCATGCGCGAGCTCGCCGTATGGGTCGACTGGATGCGGACCACCTTCGAACTCCACAACAAGATCACGTACTGCTGGTACCGGCACTCGGCAGTCGTCGAACACCTCACAGCCCTCTACACGGGCTGGATCCGCATCTACGCCGGAGACGAGGCCCCCGGCCGCGAGCTCGCCGAGGCGGACTGGATCAACACCCTCCACGCCTTCCTCCCGCGCATCCAGCTCGCCGCCTGCGCGACCGGCATCCACCAGGAACCGCCGCTGATTGTGCCCCCGCCGGCAGGCAGCGAGCGGGACTTCGAGACGTGGCTGACCCTCTCCGACACGGCAGCCGCAGCAGCCGTCCACCCCGCGGCCGGGGAGCTGGCCCGCAGAGAAGCAGAACAGAACACCCCGTTGTAGAGGAGGCCCTGTGCCCACCCCCACCGACAACCCCGCCTCGGCAAGCGAGCCCGCCGCCGACCCGGCCGCCTCCGGGCCGCTGCCGGTTCCCGAGGGGGCTCAGCCGGTCGAGGGCGTGACGGGTTACCACGCCCTCGTCAAGGGCAGCGCGGTCACCGTGTTCGGCCCGGACGGCGCGGAGATCGCCTCTGCTGCCCGCCGGGGCTACAGCGATGCCCTGGCGGGCCGGGTCGGGGACACGCGGCTTGTCAGCGACGGTATCGGCGACGGGCGGCTGAGGTCGTTCGCGGTGCTGGCGGCCCGTCACCACCGGGCTGCGGCCGACCCGGCATCCCGCGACCGCGTGTGGGTGCGATGGGAAGCGGACGGCGTCGCCGCGGTGTACGGCACCGACATGCACGACGATGCCGACCGGCGGGCGGTGAAGGCCGGGAACCTGTACTGGTCGGGACAGCGGCAGGGGTGGGCGACCGGCCGGAAATGGAACCCGGCAACCCGGGACCGCAACCTGGCCGCCGTGCTGATGGCGTTCTCGCGGCAGGACCGCAACGTCGTGGTGCTGGGGACGGGGCAGACCCCCGAGGCCCTTGACGCCGCCCTCGTCCCCGCCGCCACTTCGGCAGCGGCTGTGGAAGCGCCGCAGGAGCCGGCGCAGGCTGTGGTTCCGGCCGTCGTGCCGGCCCCTCGGGAACCGCAGGACCTCACCGCCTTCACGTACGAGGAACTCGTCGAGGCAGAGGGCGCCGCCAGGGCTGAGCGGGCACGCGAGTACACGGCCGAGGCGGAGCAGCGCCACCGGGAGGTGCGCGAGGAGCGGGGCAGCCGACTGCTGGACCAGGTCGCGACAGCACCGGCGGTCAACGAGCTGACGGCGGAGGCGCTGGCCGCCGAGCAGCAGTGGTGGGACTCGACGATCACCACCTGGCCGTTCCACTCCTCCGACGCCGACTGGAAGACGCTCGATCGCCGCCGCAAGGAGGTGATCGCCGAAGGGCACGCGCGCAGCGCACGGACCGTCTTGGAAGGTCCGGCACCGGCGGGTCTGGACGACGCGGGTCTGGAGAGCGCCCGCACGCTGATCAATGCTGCATGGGCGGGCCTGCCTACGGTCCACGAGCTCCACGATCAGGTGGCCACCCTCCGCCGTGGTCTTCAGGAGGAGCGGGTGATCCGGCGGGCCCGCTCCTACGGCGAGCGGGTGCCGGTGGGCGAGGTGGAGTTCGACAACCTGATCGCCGAGGCCGCCGAACTCGCGTCGCTCGTCAACGCCCACACCGAGCAGTCCGCCTACTCGCACAGCGCCGCGGTCAAGGAAGCCCGGGCCGCGCGGCTGGAGCAGGTGAACGCCGAGTGGGACCGGCGGGGGCTGGAGCAGCACCCTGATGCCGCCCGCGCGACCTTGGGCAGGGACATCAGCGGCCGGCGCCCGGTGCTGATCGACGGAGCCGAGCTCGGATACGGCTACGTCGAACGCCAGGGCGGCAAGTTCCGGTCCCTGACCGGGTGGGACGGGCGCAGCAGTATCGGTGACTTCGAATCGCGGCCGGCGGCGATGGCCGCCCTGGTGCAGCGCTACGACCAGGACCCGCAGACGCTCCCGCAGCGCACCTGGGGCCTCAGGCGGCAGGTATCGCTGCCGGTCGGCTCCCACGACCCGCTGGTGTCCTGGCTGCGACGCAGGCCGGAACGGTCCCCGGAGCTGGACCGGGTGTTGGACCTGCTCACCGACTACAGCCTTCCGACGCAGACGAAGGTGAACAACCCGCTCAACAACCAGGTCATGCGCGCCTACCCGTTCAGTTTCGAGGAGGGGCTCCTCGGGGAGCTGGCACGGATCGCCGAGCGGACCACGGAGGACCTACGCGAGCAGTCCCTCGACGATGCCCTGCCCAAGCGGGACCGAGAGGCAGCCAAGCGGCGGATCCCCTGGATGGGCGCCGCCCTCATCGGCATCAACACGGTGATCGAGCAGGTGCGGGCCGTCGGCGGCGACGTCGACCGGCGGGGAGTGGACCAAGGCCGCCTGGCGGCCCAGATGGCGGCGCTGACCGGTAGCGTCGACGGCCACGAGGAAGGCGAGGACGATGGTGACGATCAACCCGTACGAGGCGCTGCTGCGGGGGCACTGGGAGGAGTTCCGGCCCCGGGAGCTGGCGGCGATGCAGGATCCGGACGCGTTCTTCCGCCGCCTGGGAACGCAGATGGAGGAGGCGATCGAGACGGCCGAGGAGACGCTGGAGGAGGCCCTGGACCCGGAGACGGAGTACGAGGCGCGGGTGGGGCAGCTGCGGCAGATCGCGGCGACGGCGAGGGAGCAGGTGCTGCGCGAGATGCTGCCGCCGGCGGAGGAAGACGAGGGCGCGGCGCCGGCACCGGTGAGCCCGGAGGCGGCGGAGCTGGCCGCGATCCGCAGGGAGCTGGAGAACCTGTAACCCAGGGCCGGTTTCGCCCCGACCCGGCCGACCTGCCGCGCAGCCTCCTGGGCCGAGCCGCGGCGAACCTCGACGCGATCAAGGTACTGCGCGCCCTGGAGCGCGATCGGCGGGGGGCGAGCGATGAGGAGAAGCGTGTTCTGGCCCGCTGGTCGGGCTGGGGGTCGGTCCCGATCCTGTTCACGGAGGAGCCCGACCCCGCCGAGCCGCTCTACCAGCTCGGCGGGGAGCGGGAGGGCCGCTTCGAGAAGGACCACGCCGAGTGGGAGTCCTACTCTCCGGTGCGTGGCGAGCTGCGGGAGCTGCTGAACCCCTTCGAGTGGCGAGCGGCCTCCCGGGCCGTACTGTCGGCCCACTACACCCCCCAGCCCATTGCCGAGGCTATGTGGCAAGGCCTGGCCGCGTACGGCTTCGACGGCGGGGAGGCCCTGGAAGCCGGCTGCGGGTCCGGCACGTTCTTCGGGGTGGCCCCCGAGACCGCCCGGCTGACCGGCGTCGAGCTGGACCCCACCACGGCGGCGATCGCCGCCCGGATCCACCCGCACGCCAACGTGCTGTCCGAGTCCTTCGCCGTCACCGATGCCCCGACCGGGCGCTTTGACGCGGCGATCGGCAACGTTCCGTTCTCCCACCACACCCCGTTCGGGGAGCGACGCTACGGCGCGGACGGGCAGACCCTGCACAACGGGTTCATCATCAAGCAGCTCGCGCTGCTGCGGCCGGGTGCCTACATGGCAGTGATCACCTCACGGTGGACGCTGGACGGCGAGGACACCGCTGCCCGCCGGGCCATGGCCCGCTGGGGCGACCTGGCAGCCGCCTACCGGCTGCCGAAGGGCACCTTCGCACAGACCGCCGACACCGATGTCGTCGCCGACGTACTGGTCTTCCGCCGCCGCGCCGAGGGCGAGGGGCCCGGTGACCTGGGCTGGATCCAGGCGCCGGAGAGGGAGCTCGGCGCCCACACCCTGCACGTCAACGCCTACTTTGCTGATCACCCCGACCATGTGCTCGGGCAGCTGACGTCGGAGATGGGCCCGTTCGGGCCGCGCGTGACGGTACTGGGCGACCCAGGAACGGCCGCGCGGCTGCTGCGCGAGCGCATGGAGGCTGCCGCCGCCGAGGCAATCGCCGCCGGCAGCGGCTACACCCCCCACGAGGACGGTCCCGACCGCGAGCCGCTGCTGCTGCAGACCGCCCGCGACAAGCACGCCACCGACTTCACCGGCCGCCTCTACGTCGACGACCAGGCCCGGATCTGGCAGCACGCCAACGGCCAGGACCCCGTACGGGTCGTCACCGCCGACGGCGTCACCGGCACCGAGCAGCTGCGGATGCTGATGTCGCTGCGCGACGTCGCCGGCGAGGTCCGGGAACTGGACCGCACCGGCGACGACCCGGATGCCGCGACCGAGGCCCGCAGCCGGCTTGCTCGCCTGCACACCGCCTACACCACGGCGTACGGGCCGCTGTCGAAACCCGGGCAGACCCGCAGGGCACAGCCCACGGACGAAGCCCGGGCCGCCGCCCGCGACGCCGGCCTCGACCTGGACGCCGAGGGCAGGCTCCCCACCGGGTGGGGCTGGTTCCGCAAGGACCCGCACGCTGCCGCCGTCCTGGGCCTGGAGCACTGGGACCGGAACAACGACCGGGCAGTGCACTCCGAGGTCCTCACCCGGCGCCCGGGCGCCCGCCGCGGGGATCTGGAGTCCACCGACGACCCGAAGACGGCGCTGACGGCCGTGATGGGCGCCACCGGCCACGTCGACCTGCCGCTGATCGCCTCCCTGCTGAAGACCACACCCGAGGACGCACGGCTGCTTCTGGGCACCGAGGTCTTCGACAACCCGGTCACCGCGAAGCTGGAGCACGCCGGCGCCTACCTGTCCGGAGCGGTACGCCAGAAGCTGGACCAGGCCCGCGAGGCGGCGGCCGCCGACCCGGCGTACGCAGTCAACGTGGCCGCCCTGGAAGCGGTCCAGCCGCCCGCCAAGCGGCTGGGGCAGTTCACCGCCCAGCTCGGCGCCCACTGGATCCCAACCCCTCTCGTGCAGGGGTTCCTGCGGGAGTACCTAGGCGATCCGACCCTCCAGGTCAGCCACAACGAGCGCTACGGCTGGTCCCTGGCGGCCGGGAAGATCCCCGACGCAATCAACGCGCTCAGGGGCACCGAGCGACGCACGGCGATCCACATCGCCAAGGCCCTCCTCGGACGAGCCTCCATGGTCGTCAACACCCTCGACGGCAGCGGCGTCGACGAGGACGCCACGCGCGCCATGCGCTACAAGGCCGATGCGATGCGCTCGGCGTTCGAGGAGTACTGCACTGCCAGCACCAGCCGCGTCACGATCCTCACCGACGCCTTCAACCGGCAGATGAACGGGCACGTCGTCCGCTCCTACGACGGCCTCGCCCCGACCCTGGCCGGGTTCACCACCGAACGCACCCCGCACCCGTGGCAGCTGGCGGGCGCCGCGCGGATGCAGTTCGAGCGCGGTGTGGTCCTCGCGCACGAGGTCGGCCTCGGCAAGACCACCACCATGGTGATGGGATCCCAGGCCCTCAAGGCCTCGGGCCAGATCGCCAAGCCGTACGCGGTCGTCCAGTCCCACCTGGCCCGGCAATGGCTGGACGAAGCCACGCTCCTCTACCGCAACGCGGACATCCGCCTGATCACCTCCGCCGACCTCGAAGGCGACAAGCGGCGCCCGATGCTGGAGTGGCTGCGCTCCAACACCCCCGACCTGGTGATCTTCACCGAGGACGCGTTCCGGTCGATCCGGATGAGCCCCGAGAAGCAGGAGCTCTACCTCTTCCGCGAACTCGAATCCCTCAAGGAACAGCTGGAGCGTGAGCGCGGCGTACCGCACAACGGGTTCGCGCTGATGAAGCTCGAACAGCGCCTGGCCACCGTCGAGTCCCGCATCCGCCGCAACGACGCCCCGATGCGCACCCCCGGCGAGGTCTACTGGGACGACCTCGGATTCGACTACGGGCTCATCGACGAAGGGCACCGCTTCACCGCCATCGGCTTCCGCTCGAAGGAGGCCGGCGGCGAGACCGCCAGCGTCCGCGCGGTGGACCTGCACCAGAAGCTCGCCTGGCACCACCAGATGGCCGACGCCGCCGGAGGCCGCCCGACCGTCACCATCGGCACCGGCACACCGATGGAAAACTCGATCTTCGAGCAGTACTCGGTCCTCGAACTCGCCACGCCATGGCTCCTGGACCAGTTCGGCGTCCATGGCCCGGACCTGTGGGCGGAGACCTTCGGACAGAAGGTCCAGCGCATCGAGATGGCACCGGATGGCAGCGGTCTCGTGGTCGTCGAGCGCTACTCCCGGTTCGTGTCGAAGACCACGATGAAGACCATGTGGGGGCTGGCCACCGACACCAAGACCGGCGAGGAAGTCGGCATCGAACGGCCTCGTCTCGCCGGCGGCGCACCCGAACTCGTCCTGGTCGAGCCGACCGCTGACCAGCGCTCACGGCTCCAGGCTTTGATGGCCCGCGGCCAGGCGATCCACGCCGGAGACGTCACCCGCCAAGAGGACAACATGCTTGCCGTGACCCACGAAGGCCGCGCCGTCGCCCTGGACCCCCGCCTGGTGGACGGCAACGCGCCCGCGGCGAACAAGCTGGTCACGGCCGCCGACATCATCGCGGCCGGCTACCACGCCCACAAGAACAACACCTACACCGTCTCCACCCGGGACCACACCCCCCACCCCGTCCCCGGCGGCCTGTTCTTCGTCTTCTGCAACTCCGGCACCCCCGGCGGACAGAACAAGGGCAACTTCAACGCCTACGCCGAGCTGCGCGACCTCCTCGCCGCCCGCGGCGTCCCCCCTGACCTGGTCCAGTTCGCGCAGGACAACGCCACCCCGGAGAAAAAGGCGGCGATGACCCAAGCTGCCAACCACGGCGGCATCGCGGTCCTCATGGGCTCCACCGAAGTCCTCGGCACCGGCTTCAACGGGCAAAACCGGGCCTACGCCCTCATGCACCTGGACCAGGACTGGACCCCGGCCAGCATGATCCAGCGCAACGGCCGCGTTGTCCGCACCGGCAACCAGCACGAGGAGGTGAACATCTACTTCCTGGCCACCAAGGGCAGCATGGACGCCTGGCAGGTAGGCCTGCTCACCTCCAAGGCCGAAGGCCTGCGCGACATCCAACGCCCGCCCGGCGCCGGGGACGACGACAACGACACCGTCGAAGAGATCGGCGCGAGCGACTGGGACTACGCCACGATGGCCGCCGAGATCGGCGGCAACCCCTACATGCGCGCCTTCGAAGAGGCCAAGGGCCACCTCCAGGGCCTGGAGGCCGACCGCCGCAACCTCGCGGCCGACCGCGTCCGCCACGCCGAACTCCTTCTCACCAAGGAAGCCGAACTCGCCGCCACCCAGAACGCCGTCGCCGCCCGCGACACCGCCCTGCCGAAGATCACCGCCACCATCCGCGGCGACGCCTTCCGGATCCGGCTCGCCGGCCGCGACTTCGACCAACGCAGCGAGGCCGGCCCCGTCCTGCGCCAGGCCGTCGTCGACACCCTGCGCAGCCGCACCGCACTCGGACTGGGGCCGTGGGCGATGCTCGGGACCTTCGGCGGGCTCGACTTCGCGGTCCGCGCAGAGATCCTGGACGGCGGTAGGGAGATCCGCGCACACGTCGGCTTCCCCGACCTGCGCCACAGCGAATCCCGCTCCACCATCGGTGACCTCTCCAACCCCAAGTTCGGCGCCACCCTCATCGGCCGCCTGGCAACCGCCCTGGAGAAGGCCGAAGACCACCAGCTCATGGACCGTGAGCGGATGCCGGTCCTGGAAGCCGAGATCACCCTGCTCGCCGCACAGCAGGCCGCCGTCGACTACGGCCCTGCCATCGAGCACGCCCGACGCCGCGTCGAACTCCTCGACGCGGTCATCGCCGCGATCACCGAACGGGACAAGCACCCAGAGCTGACCGAGTCCATGCTCGACCCGGAGACGTACCGCACCCCCGAAGGCCGCAAGAAGGCCGTACGGGAGCGCGCCGAGCAGCGGGCACCCCACCAGGCCAGGGTGGACCAGGCCGCGGCCGCCCTCGCCGCGTACGACCAGACAACGCCCGCCCCCGAACTGCCGTCGACCCCCGCCGCCATGACCATCCCCCTGGTGGCGCCCATGGCCGAAGCCACGGTCAACGGACCCGCCGACGAGGCCGGCGACGGTGCCACAGCAGAAGAAGACGGCAGCCCGCAAACCACGGCGAAGGCCGCGGAGCCGGGCGACGGACACGGCACGCGGGACATCTTCACGGAGTTCGGGTTGACCCCGCCAGGACGCGTCCCGGCTCCAACCACACCAGACGACCCCGCCCCCGAGCCGGAACCCGAGGGCGTCCCGGAGGGACAGATGACCCTGGAGGAAGCGCCACCCGCCACCCCAGCCCCAGCGGAAACAGCGAACACCCCGGCCAATTCCCAGGGCGGGCAGCCAGCGGGGGACTCTGCGGCGGAACCACAGCAGCTCGACCTCTTCGGCGCCGGCCCTGAGCCGACGCCTCAGACCGAGGCAGCGTCCGGCACCGCGCCCCAGACGGCTGCCCCCGACGCCGCGACAGAGGATCGGGCCGAGCAGGCAGGGCCTCCCGACACGGCGCCCGTGGAATCACAGGCGCCTCCCGTCCACCGCGATGCGCCGGTCGACGAGCAACCGGCGTCTACCGCAGGCACCCAGCAGACGCCGGTTGCCCCGGACCGAGCCGGTGAGCCGGATGAACCTGAGCGCCCTGCCCCGCCGACGGCACCACCAGCTCCGCAGGCAGAGCCGCCCGCTGCCTCCCCCGACGTACCGGAGGGATCCGCGGAGGCCTCCCCGTCCCGTCCTGATGAGACCCCCGGGGCTCCCGAGGAACCCGTCCCTGCTCCCCCCGGTGCACAGGCGGACGACGGCGAGCGGACCTTCTCACCCGAGGAGAGCCCGCCCCGCGGACGCGCCCTCAACACTGCCCCCAGCCCTGACAGCCGCACCGCCGAACCCATGGAGGTACCCGTGGCCACACCCACAGACCAGGCCACCGGCCCTGACACCGGCGCACCGCGTACCGGTTCCTCAGGAATGCCCCTGTGGGCGGGGAGTGATCAGCCGACTGTGGGCCAGGCCGCCCCTGCTCCCTCCCGCGGTCCTGCTGCCCCCGGCGGGCCGACGCCCGAGGACATCTACTGGTCCGAACTCGAAGAGGCCCTCGTCGCGTGGGACGAACTGGGCCTGCCCGCTCCGTCGTCCGAGGTCCGCGAGGCCGTGGCAGACGACATCGCCGTCCTCGCCGGGCAGCCGACCCCCGCAGGCGCCTCGGCCCCTGCCGCCGAGCAGCCGGCACCCTGGGCGCCGATCGCACCGCCGACACCCTCCCCCGCAGCCGCCGACCAGCCCCCGGCACCGGAAGTTCCGGCGGCGGCCGCCGCTGTCGAGGCCGCCGAGGCCGGCGCGGACACCCACACGGCCACACTCAAAGACCACCCGGAGTGGCAACACATCCAGACCATCCGCGGCGCAGTCCGCAATGTCTGGAACGTGATGAGGGAGAAGGCCGGCCCGTACTGGCAGAACCTGCAGGCGGACGTTCGCTTCCAGGGATTCTGGAGGACGGTCTCCGTCCGTGCCTGCGAGGCGATCTCGACCTACGCGGCGCGCCTGGCGAACCACCTCAGTCGAGGGGGTGACCTTCCCGCCGCCGACGCCCTGCTGAAGCTCTCCGACTCGACCATCACCTACAGCACAGCTGTGGGTGCCGACCCCGCATCGGCACCCACGCCGCCGTCGGCTGAGAAGGCATCGGCAGAGAAGGCGCCGTCCATCGAGGAGCCGCAGATGCAGCGGCTCGTCGACCGGAGTACTCCGCCAGCCTACGCCACCCGCGAGGACGCCCTACGAGCAGAACAAGAGGTGACGTCCCACTTCCAGAGGTGGATCGGCAGTCCCATGGGTCAGGAGCTGGCCACCTCCAGCCACCGCCGGGTCGTCGATTTCCGCGACGCCTGGCAGAAGCTGCCGGCGCACGGCGCAGGGCCGGGACCAGCCGTCGGCCCGTACACAGAGGTGGCAGAGCGGGCCAAGGCCCTTGTTGCCGCCGCCGTCGGAGCCGCCCGTTTCGCGCCCGGTGACCTCCAGGCCCTCCAGGGCCTTGCCCAGGCGGCAGACCGCCATGCCGCCCGCCTCTCGATGACCCTGCCGCCCGGCACGGCCGCGAAGGCGCCGACGGCAGCGGTGGCGGCCCCGCCGCCGCGGGTCGCCGTCCCCGCCCAGCCGGCGGCCGCCGGCCCGCGGGCCTCGGCCTGACCGCCGGTGGTGCCCGGCAGGAGACTGCCCGGCACCACCAGGTACGAGGGGACGGGCACCGCCTCTACATGGCGGAGCGCAGCATCCCCGCCGTCTTGGTCATGGCGGCCTTCGTCGCCTCGTCGGAGGCAGCCCGGGCAGCCTCTTCCAGCAACAGGGTCGCCGCCTGGAGGAGGCCGACGTGCACAGGGACGGTCTCCAGCCCGGTGAGTGCGGCCATGGCCTGATCAGTGGCGCTCTGCGGGATCAGGGTGCTGACGCCGCGGCCGATGGCCCGCTGGGACGGTGCAGGTGTGCTCATCCCAAGATTCTCGCCGGTCGAGCCCGCGAACTCGCCCCGCTCCGGCAGCCCTACCGGCGAAGCCCGGGCCGGCGCCCAACCACCAGGTCGGTTGGGACCTGCGCCCGGGGCAGGACCGCCTGCGGAGCCTGCACGGGCTTGGCGCTGACCCATCTCTGCTCCTGGGCGATCGCCTGATGGGCGGCTGCGTCCAGCGCGGCCCGGGGCACCGGCGTTCCCGCGTTCTGCGCGGCGGCCAGGAGTGCCGCTGCGCCCTTTTGCTCTGCGGCCATCACCGTCGAGTAGGACGCAGCCAGCGACTCGACCTGGCGGGGGTGGACCGGGTAGAAGCGCCTGTCCTTGTCGAGTCCGGCAGGCCGGTAGTGGGGAGAGTCGGTCACCAGTCCGACCTCGGCCCGCCGCACGGCCCACGGTGCGGCGGCGGCCATCTGCCACCCGCTGGCGCACAAGCGGTATGCCGAGGCGGCCAGGCCCCCTTCTCCCCCGGCGTCCGCGACGATGTCACCGGCTGGCCGGGCGGCTCCCGGCGGCTGCTCGGGCGTCCACTGAGGGCCGAACAGCAGCTGCCCCTGGCGCACGACGCTGGTCCGCGCGATCACCACGGCGGGGTGGGGATCAGTGGACGGCATCTGCACAACCGCCCCCTGCCGGACCTGCGCGTAGCCCGGCGGCGGCAAGTGCGGACGCTCGCGCGGATCGCCGATGTCCACGACGTGCTGCCAGCTCGCGGCGGCATCCTTCCAGGCCTTGGAGGATTCCCGCAGCGCGGCCGCAGCGCCCTTGAGGCTGTCCCGAACCAGTGCGTCCGCCGCCCCCTCTGCGGCGTGCAGCAGCGTCCGGCCCGCCAGGAGGCGGCCCATCGCCGTCCAGCGGGAAATCTGCTGGAGATCCGAGCCGCTCATCCGCCGTTCGCCCCGGTCGTGCAGGGCCGCGTACGCGGCCCGGGACAGCCTCTCGGCATCCTCGGAAAGCCGGGTGAGGACGGTGCTCGTCGCGTCTGTGGGCGAGGCCTGCACCGGCTCAACCGGCAAGGCCGCAGGGAAGCTGGCCAGGTCCGGATCGGCGCGGGGGGTCGAGGTGCGCGCGTACACGGAGGCTTCGTCCAACAGGGCCCGAGCCTGCCCGAAGGCGTCGACCGCGCCGGGATGCTCAACTCCCTCGGAGAGCCGGTGCACGGCCTGGCCGGCCGCCCAGGCGATGTCGGAGTAGCGGCGGGTGAGGTAGTCGAAGGCCTTCTGGTGCCGCAGGAGGTACGCGTACGGCGTCAGCGGGGCACGGTCGGGGCCGAGGTGTCCGCTGATCGTGTCGCGTACGGCGCCCACCGCCCGCGTTGCCGCAGTGATCCGCTCGGCTGCGGGCCCGCCTTCACCGCCGAGGCCCTGGGGGTCCAGGTAGCGCCGCGCGGCGCCCAGCGCCTCCCGAGCGCGGTCCAGGCGCTTCTCCAAGTCCCGCTCCGCCCGGGTCAGGTCCCGTTCCTCGGCCGTCGGCACCGGCGTGTAGGCCCGCGGGCCCAGCCCCTTTTGCACCTGCGCGAGAAGGAGGTCGACCTCGCCAGCCAGCGCTGCCCGCTCCTCGGCCGCCACGGACCCGAAAGGAGCCTGCGCGACCTCCTGCAACCGCACGACCGCGACGTCGAACAGCTCGCCCAGCGTCGCCAACTCAGAGCTCCCGGACGGAGGTCAGCGCCGCAGCCGCCTCGGCCGCCAAGGACCCGGCCTGCCCCAGAGGCCCCGCTGGTCCTTCGTCGGCCGACAGTCGTGTCAGCGAATCGCTGACATGCTTCAGAAGCTTGACGTACGGCGCGAGGCCGGCGGCCCCGGGGCCCGGTGACGGAGCGGAGACCAGGCCGCCGGCCGTGGGCAGGGGGAGCAAGTCCCGGCCCTCCGTGCACTTCTGTGCGGCGAGCATCGCCTGCAGCTCGTCGCTGCCCTTGTCGAAGGCGATGCGGTCGCACAGTTCGGCCGCTGCGCTGAAGGTGTCCCAAGCGGCCGCCAGGGCCACAGCGGTGTCCGTGCAGTCAAGTCGCCGATCAAGATCCACCAGTGCGGACTCAGACATCCACAATCCCCTCCTTCGGTTGGAATGGAGATGATCGTCCCACTCCGGCGCCGGTCGGTGCTGAACCCTGTGGACAAGGGGAGGCCTGTGGAAAACCCGCGCGGCCGAGGAGATGAACGCCGACGAGCTGCGCGGGGCGATCGGCCTGGGCACGGTCCCGCTCGCCGACCCGGGCGGGCCGTGGCCGCAGTTCAACCAGGTGCTAGCCCCGGTGCTGCGGGCCGGGGAGGCGGACCGGCCCACGGCCGCCGAGCTCGCCGACCTCCTGGAGAAGGTCTGACCCCAGGGTGTCAGGGGTCGGCAGAGGTCAACAGGCTCCGCCCCGTACGAAAGGTTTGGTGAGCGTCATGGGTATGCGTCCCTACATCGCGGTCGAGATCGACGGCGCGCTGTCCCCCTACGCGGGGCCGGTGCCCGCCGGGTACACCATGCACGACGTGGAGTCGGCGGCCTGGCGGGACTGGGCCGTGATGGTCTACCCGCGCCCGGCCGGCCTGCGGCTCACCCTGAACCCGGCGGTCGGCCGGGCCCTCGCTGAGCTCCCGGCGGAGCTGGCCCTGGTCTCCTCCTACTCCCCGGCGGAGGTGGAGCCGTTGCTGCCCGCGCTGGGCTGGGAGGCGGTGCCGCCGATGATCCCACTGCCGAGCACCGGCTCCGTGCACTACATGAGGGTCGACGATCCGGGCCGGTCCCCCGACGCGGAGGACGGGCTGCCGTGGCGCGCGGAGGAGGTCGCCTCCTGGGCGCGTACCCACGACCGGCCGGTGGCGTGGGTCCGGGCCGGAGACGAGCACCGGGAGGCGGTCCGCCGGACAACCTCCTACCTCTCCACGGTCGGGCCGGTGCTCGCCTACGGGGTGGATCCCGCCCTCGGCATCACTCCCGCCGACCTTGCGGCGCTGCGGGAGTGGGCGCAGCAGATGGAGCGCCTGCCCGAGCCGGCCCCGGTGACGCCCCGCCGGTGCAGGGACTGCGGGGACCGGCGCACCACCGTCATCGGCGGCCGTCGCGTCGACCAGGTCCATGACGTGTGCGGGTCCTGCTGCGAGTGCTACTGCCCTGGACCAGCGGACGACGCGTTCCAACCGTGCGGTGACCTGAGGCGGGAGCAGTGCCCGGAGTGCTGCGGCTGCCTGGTGTGCGTGGGGTGCCACTGCGGCTGACGGAGAACGTCCGCAGCCGGTCCAGGTCCGGCGGGAGCCACACCGGCTCGCCACCGGGGTCCACAGCTATCCCTCCCCGACCTTGGCGGGGACCCGCTTGAGGGCCATCCGTGCCGCCACGACCTGCCCGGTCTCCACCGACTCCCAGAACGGGTGATCGCCGACGACGGCGGCGAGGCGGCGCAGCCGCCGCTCGAAGGCGGTCTTCTGGAGGCGCTGCTCGTCGGTGTAGCCGGGGCTGGCTGGGACGTCGCCGCGGTGCGAGTACACGCCCTCGACGCCCTTCCAGCCCGGGTGTGGCTCCACCGACCACGGCAGGTCCCGGCAGTAGGCGCCGTAGTCGGCGCGTACGCGGTGGAGCTGGGCCTGGAGGGCCTTGAGGCGGGGCGGGAAGTCAAACGACATACGTCAATCGTACTAGCGTTCGAACGCCGTGGTCTAATCAAGCCATGGCGGAAACCTGCTTCCCGGAGGACCTGATCCAGCTCAGAGCAGAGTGGATCCGCACCTACAACCGGCTCTCCATCCCGCCTCCCGACCCCGCAGCCCTCGACCGCCGGCTGCTCGACCTCTCCTTCCGGATCCGTGCCCACCCGCACTGGCGGGAGCACCAGCCGACCCCCGCGGCCCGGGCCGCTCTGCACCGGGCGGCCGTCGCCCTGCCTGGCGGGGAGCCGACGGTCGTGAAGAAGGTCATCGACGGCCGGCTCGTCGTCGTGCCCCCGGGCGGTGTGGCCCCGGGGGACGACAAGCGCGGCTGAAGAGCGAAGGGCTGCGCGCCGCGCAGGCCCGGGCGGTGAGTGCGATGCGCCGCCCGCTCGGGCACGGACCGGTCCCCGTCGTCGAGAGCCAGGAGCAGCGTGCCGTGCGCGGACGCTCGGCCGTCTGCGCACGCCGAGCCCCACACCGGACCGGTGCGGGGCTCTCGTGCGTGCGGGGTCAGGACTGTGTGCGGGCCACGGCGAGCAGCAGGAGCACGGTCTTGAAGGAGATCTCGACGTCGTCGCGGTCGAACCCGAGAGAGGAGGCGAGGGCCCCGGCCTGGGCGGGCAGCGGCATCGCGGGGAACCGGACGCCGTGGAACGCCTCGGCGTCGCCCTCGAAGGTCCGGGCGTATTCGTGGAGGTCGGCCGCGTAGAGGCCGGCGGTGTCCTCGCCCGCGTCGAGCTGGCCCGCGCGGGCCGCCCACGCGGAGGACAGCAGGAGGGCGGAGCGGGTCTCCGGGGCGGCGTCGCTCCACTTGCGCAGCGCGCCCTTGTGGCCGGCGGCCCGCTCGACGTTCCCGCGGTACTGCTCCAGGACCTCCTGGAGGTCGGCGAGGACGTCGGGGATCTGCATCCCGATGCCGAGCAGTTGTCCGTTGGCGGCCATCATGTCGAAGGCGTTCACGTGGTCTTCCTTCCTGGGTGGTGCTGGAGCCGGTCGGCGATCCAGCGGGGGAGCGGGCGTACGGGCTCGTCGCGGACGATGGCGTAGGGGATGCCGCCAACGACGGAGCCGGGCCCGATGAGGTAGCCGCCGCTGCGCAGGCCGGGGCCGCGCACGTCGATCCCGGGCCCGAGGGGGCTGCGGGCGCCGGAGAAGCTGCCGATGGTGGAGTCGTCGGGGGCGGCGAAGTACAGGTGCCGGCCCCCGGACGGGGTGGCCACGGTCAGGGTGTCCGGCCACGGTTGGCGGAGGTGGGCGGCGAGGTCGGCGAGAACCGCCGGGCCGTCGTCCTCGACATCGAGGTCCAGGCCGACGACGCGGGAGGCCCGGCAGCCGACGCCAATGTTGTCGCCGTCGCGCCACAGCTCCCGGACGCGCTCCGGATCGGTGAGGCACAGCGTGCGCCAGGGACCGGCGGGCCGCCGGCCACCGGGTGGGAGCGGGAACACGGCCAGGCCTCGGGCGGCGAGGTCGGCAGCAGCCGCGGCCGTCACGCCGGGACCGCCTCGTGCTCCTGGTCCTCGTCCTCGTAGCAGGTGCACTCGTCGTACGGGCTGGACGATCCGGCCCCGCAGTCGAAGCAGTACACGTTCCGGTCCGGGTCGTCGTAGTCCGGCTCTTCGTACTCGCCGTGGCGCCAGCCGGTGCAGTCGTGCGCGCAGCCGCAGCCCTCGGCGCACTCGGGGCAGACCATCCCGTACGTCCACCCGCAGTACCGGCACATGACCTGGTTGCGGGGGTCGTTGCGCTCCTGCTCCAAGTAGTCGACCGCTTCCCGGTACGTGTTGATGTCGACGTACTCGGCCAGGTACCGCTCCAGGGTCTCCCGTTCGTCGGGGTCCGGGTGGTCCAGGAGCGCGATGGCGCAGGCGTGCTTGATGCCCAGCTCCTCCTTGAGGTCGGCCAGGGCCTTCTTGCGCGCGTGGTTCTTCGGCATCTCAAGCTCTCGTTTCCGCGGCTCGCGGTGATCCCAGACTCACCGGCCGCCAAGAGCGAGGCCAGCAAGGTGATGCGAGGTGAAGCGAGGTGAAGCGGCTCGGCGCGGAGCACCTTCGGTGTGCTCGTCCGGTCTGGGCCAGACGAACCGGGCCACGAGCCGGGCCCACGGTCATGCGACCGCAGGCCCGACTGTAGCGAACGGCACCGACACTCACGTGATGATCCGAGCGGACGTCACGCGGTTGGAGTGGATGCGCCGGGCCTTGCGGCCGGCGGGCGACTGCATCAGCGCGGTCGCGGAGTGCTCGATCATTGCCGCGTGCACGTTGAACGGGGCGGTCACCCGCACCGAGTAGCCCTGCCCACGGCGGATCGTCTGCCCGGCCGCGAGCGCCTGGCGGACCGCGACGTCGGCGACGTCGACCAGGGTCTCGGCGACCAGGCCGGGCACGTCGACCACCACGACCGGGTCGGCGGCCACCGCCTGGCCGTCGTCGGCGACGTCGTCCTGGTCGTCGCCGCCGAGCAGCGCGGACAGGTCGTCGGGCACCTTGCGGGCCCCGGCGGCGTCGAGGACCCGGCGTACGGTCTTGGGCGCGATGCCGTACTGGCGGGCGAGCGCCTTCACGGCGGCGCCCTCCCGGTAGGCCTCGACGAGCTCGACGACCTCCCCCTCGTCCAGGGCGGCCGGGCGCCCGAGGGTCTTGCCGGCGGCCTCGGCCGCGGCGATGCCCTCGCGGGTGTTCTCCGAGATCATGTCGCGCTGGAACTCCAGCACGGCCGCCAAGACGCTCACCATCATCTTGGTGCCCGGGTCGTCCGAGGCGAGGTCGATCCCGGACAGCAGCCCCGACTCCACCCGCAGGTGCAGGCCCCGTCGGATGAGCACCGGCCGCAGGGCGATGATGTCCGCGACCGACCGGAAGAGGCGGGCCGCGTCGGCGATGCGGATGGTGTCGCCGACGGCGGCCTCGTCGAGCAGCCGCTTGAAGCCCGTCCGGTTGAGGGACAGGACGCGGCTGGAGGTCGCCGGGTCCTCGTAGGCCGGGGCGCCGGCGGCGAGCAGCGCGGCCAGGGCGTGCCGCTGCCGGGCGCCGGTCTGCTTGTCCGTGCTGTGGCGCAGGTAGAGCCGGTCAGTCACGGGGGCTGTCCTCGTCGAGCGCGGTGACGGTGGCGCCGACGAGCCGCTCGGAGGCGTCCGCGGCGTGGGCCCGGCAGGCGAGGAAGGAGTTCCCGGCCGCGTCGGTGACCTGGTGGGTCAGCGGCTCGCCGCAGGGGGCGTTCATCCGGTCGTAGCCCCAGGAGCGGCCGCAGGCGGGCGCGGTGCACCAGGTCTTCCCGCCGCTGGAGCGCAGGGTGTTGCCGTGCTCGGGGCAGACCCCCCACGGGACCGCGCACACGGAGCCGTCGCGCACGGCGCGGACGCGGGCGAGGTCGCCGGCAGTCTTCTCCAGGTCCTCGTGGACGCGGGCGATCTGTCCGGCGGCGTCGTCCAGGCGGAAGGCGGTGTGCCGGGTCACCTCGCTGGCGCGCAGCCGGGTGTGGACGTCTCGGATGCGCTCCTGGAGCGCGGAGGCGTCGGCCATGAGGGCGCGGATCTCAGCGGGGGTCGGCTCGGGGCTGGGCGTGCTCATCGGCTCTCCTCGGTGTGCGAATGGGCAGGCTGACGTGCTGACCTGCTGGTGCGTCAGCACGCTGGCGTGCGGGCGGGCTGGTCAGAGGGGCGTGACGATGTCGTGCGCGGCGGTGAACCCCTCCGCGAGCAAGGCCTGCGGGATGGCCTCCCGTGCGCGGGCGTGCTGCCAGGCGAGGACGTCGTCGGGCACGCGGCGGTTGGCCGGCCGTGTGGCGTTCCGGGCGCGGCAGGTGTCGAGCGGAGGGAGGAAGCGCAGGGCGACGATCGGGCGGCCGTGGCGGCGGGCCCGCTCGATGAGCTCGGCGCGCACGCGGGCCTCCACGTTCGTGGAGTCGAGGTAGACGATGGTCCCCTCGGCCAGGTGCTTCTCCAGCAGGATGTTCTGCTCGATCACGGCGGCCGGGGTGAGGGACTGGTCGCCAGCGTCCCCCCCGATCCACTCGCGCAGGGAGTCGAGACTGACCACGGTGACGATCCCGGCCGCGGCCGCGAACGTGCTCTTGCCCGAGGCGCCGGGGCCGACGGCGACCACGAGCGTGCCGGGCTCCACAGAGCGCAGCACGTCGGTGCCGACCGCCGCACGGTTGTCGGCGGAGATCCATCGGTCCGGTCCGCCCACGCGGGTGTGCCGCCAGTCCTGCCGGGTGCCGATGATCTGCTCGGCCCAGTCCATTGCGGCCTCGACGTCGCGGTCGAAGCCTTCCTCGAAACCCTCATGGCAGTCCAGGAACTTCCCGTCCCGGGTGAGCTGCCAGCCGAAGATGCCGTCGGTGAGGTGGGTTGGGGCGAGGACGTAGCGCGGTAAGCGCATGGGGGCTCCCTCGGTTCGGCCGGGCGGGGATGCCGCGGCGTCCGATGAACACCCTAGGGGGGCGAAATAGGGAGGCGCAAGTAAGGAACGGATTCCATTGGATCGCGGCCGGCCGAGATCTGTTTTGCACCAGTTTGGGCGACTCATCGGATCGGATCGGCCGACGGGGGGAGAAACGACCATTTCCGCCCCCCTGCGTCATCGGACTCGCTGGCGACGGGGAGCGGGGGCGGCCCGGGTTGCAACTCTGCAGGCTGTCAGGAACGCGGTCCGGGCCGCCGCCGCCTGCGCCCAAGCTTCCTGGCAGGAGTCCAGGTCGGGCCACCTGTCGCTCCCGGCTCGCAGCCGCGTGGCCGCGGTCAACGCGGTGAGCGCGTCAGACAGCTCGCCGCACACCGCATCGACAGCGTCTGGGCCGAGCAGTTCCACTCGCTCCAGTACCCTGCGGACCGGTTCGCAGGCCGTCTCGGTTTGCGACCAGATCTCGTCGTGGAGTGCTTCCCAGCCATCGCCGGCATACGTCTCTGCCAGGTGATGAGCGACCTGAACCTCGGTTTCGCCGACCATCTCCCGGTACTCCCCCACGCAGGCGTCCCACGCGGCCAGGAGCGCGGCATACGCCTCTTGACGCTGCCCGCGCAGCCACTGCCCGTGCTCTACGCGGGCTTGGTGCGTGACCTGCCACCGCCCCACGTAGATGCCGGCCAGCACGCCAATCAATCCGATGCTGCTGGTTATGAACGTCTTCCATTCCTCTGCCATGCCCGCATCTTGCAAGCGTCGGACCATCTGGGGGGACCGCTTCCGCCCCCTCGGGCCACTGGATTACGTATGAGGCGACGAGACTGTTCCACCGCGGCCTCGGGCAGGGTTCACCAGGCGCCGGACGGTCCGGCGCGAGGGAGGGAGAAACCTGATGAGCCAAGATTTGAACGCCGAGCTGTCCCGCATCTACGGGCGCTGCATCGAGCAGGTACGCGTGATCGCCGCGCTTGACCCGGCCAAGCCCGTCGAGGGATGGGAGCAGTACACCTGCACGGCCGCCAACGAGTTCGCGGCGGACGTCGAGATGGCATGGATCGCGGCTCACCCCGAGCACAAGGTGCGTGACACGTACGGGGCAATCATGGGCGGCGTTCCCATTGAGCGTGAAAGCGTCGTCTCCGGGGACTCGCCTACGCGATACATCACGTACGGGCTGACGTCCTTCGCCCGTGTCCTGCAGTGCATCGAGGCCATGCGCGTCGGCCGATTCGACCCGCACGTGCCAGGCGGCATCATCCGGAATGACGAGGACTGAACCAACCGGGGCCGGCACTCAGCTCCACTCCGGCGGCGGCACGGCTCCCGCGGTGGACCGCTTCCGCCCCCTGGCCGCGATTGGATCACTCAACCGTCAGCGGCGGACGAGGCTTGCCCACACCGGCTTGCCCGGTGTCGGCGAGGCTTGCCCGGACACCAGGCAGCGTGATGCTTCGACCGGTACACCTGGTTCACCACGACCATGAGCCTGCAGAGAGGACGCCCCTCATGACGCCGCGAGGAGTGGAGTTGGTGCTGGAGACCGAGCGTGTCGCCCGGCTGGTCGCGGCCGGCGCGCTCGGGCACGCCCAGCGCCTGATCGAGCTAGGGGAGGCCCTGTACCGGCAGTCGAGCCGATCGCCCCAGATTGATCAGGACGACTCCGCCAGCAGTAAGAGCCTCGCCATCAGCCTGATGCGCACGGTCGGCAACTTCGCGGTGGTCTCCACCGCCGGTGGGGTGCGTACGGCGCTTGCCGAGCGGCCGGCGATGCGGCCGGAGGCCTACCTCGCGAGCCTCGGCCTGGCGACGATCCCCCGCATCGAGGAGGACATCGCCCCGGACTCCGACGTCGTGGTCTTCTACCGCGGGGGCCCTCATTTCGGCGAGCTGTGGAACACCGTCGCGGACGGCGACGACACCAAGACGGCTCGCCTCGTTGACCGTCTGAGCCGTGCAGCCGTCCACGGGCCGAGTCGCTTCGTGGCCCGAGGTCTCGGCGACTGAGAGGCTTGCCCACACCTCGTTGAGGCTTGCCCACCGCAGGCTTGCCCAGGGGGTGGCCGCACCGGTGCGGCCATGGCCGCTGACCCGGACGCGCCGAAGCCCCGGACCTGGAGTTGTTCGCGGAGGTCGATCTCCTCGGCGGTGAGCGGGTCCTCGGGCCGGTGGGTGCTGGGGGCTTTCGCCCGCCCCCAGACCCTCGCTCCGGTCTGCGTCGACCGGAGCGGACAGGCGTCCCCCAGGGAGACACCGAACCGATGGTCAGCTTCAGCTCCGTCTGTGCCCCCGCCGGGTGGCTTCTTTCCCCTCCCTCTGCTTTGAGTTGGAGAAGAAGAGGCCACCCCACGCTGGACCTCCCGGGCCGTGACCTGCGCCGTGTCCGAAAGGCCGACCGAGTTTGGTCGAGCAGCGCGTGCTGGACCTAGTGCAGAACTTCCCGGGAAGCCAGTGAGCCCGAGACGCAAGCCCATGAGCCTGCTATCTCGCGCGCGTTGGGCCGGTCCCGGAAGTCTCGTGAAGCCCGCGACGGTAGCCGCGGCGGTCCGTACGGTCCGCCGACATGACGACCACCAGCACGACTCAGCCCGCCCTCGCCCGCCGCAAGCCGCGCCGCAAGGGCCGTCCTTCCTTGCTCACCCCGCAGACGATGAGCCTCCTCACCCGAGCGACCGCCGCAGGCCTGCCGATGAAGCTCGCCGCCGACGCGGCCGGCGTCGGACGCTCCACCTTCCTGCGCTGGATGCGGCTTGGCGAGGACGTCGTCGAGGAGCAGCAGGGCGGGCAGCTCGACGTCGACTCCACCGACCCGCACGCAGCCCTGTACGCCCGTGTCACCCGTGCCCGTGCTGTCGGCTCTCTCCGCGCGCACGGCCACATCGAGGAGGCCGCTCGCGGGGCCGTCGTCTCCGAGACGCACCGCACGTGGACCGACCCCATCACCGGCGAGACCCGTAGCGAGCGACGTATCCGCCGGCGGCCGGGCGACTGGCGAGCCTCCGCCTGGCTCCTCGTCCGCCTCGACCCGAACCCCAAGTCGCTCGACGAGTTGCTCGACGAAGAGGCGGCGCGCATCCGCGCGGAGCGAGGCGAGAACGCGGTGGAACAGGCCCTCACACCCCACCTCCAGGACCTCGCGGCCCGGCTCCAGAAAGCGTTGGCGCAGTACGAGGACGGCGCCCCGGCCGCGCCTGAGCCGGCGTAGCTCGACGTGCTCCTGGTCGACGGCGAGGCGGTACTCGTATCGGTCGACTGGACCGGCTGGTCAACACCGCAGCAGGTCAGTCCTGTTAGACCCAATGGGGTCAACCTCATGGGAGCAGGGGGCTGGCCTGCGGTTTTCCGTGATTCGTCGGGCCAGTGCGGGATGGGCCGTCCGGCGGGGCGAAGACGATACGGTCGGGTGGTGAAGTCCACGGGGAGGACCGCCGGCGATGAGGAGAACCACATGACCATGACCGTCCTGGGCCCGCTGCCCGCGAGCCCCGACGCCCTGGACGTGGTCCGCGACTGGCGCATCGACAGCCTGATCGAGGTGCTGGGCCAGGAGAAGGAAGTCGTCGAAGCCGCGCTCGCCCGCCTCGACTACAACCGGGATCTGCGCCCCCAGCTCTTCGTCCCGCCCTCCCTGGGCGATGTCCCGCCCGCGTTCACCGGCCCCCACCGAACGTACGTCTGCGTCAACCAGAAGGGCGGCGCGGGCAAGACCACCACCAGCGTCGAACTGGCCGCCGCCTGGATCGCCATGGGCTACACCGTTCGCATCATCGACGCGGACACGCAGGACGCCTCGCTGTCCACCGAGTGGATCCTGCCCAACTACGACGGCATCGCCGAGCACGAGCGGTACTCGCTGACCGACGTCCTCTTCGGCCGCCAGCCCCTGGACGAGGCCACCTACGAGACGGCCGTCCAGGGTCTCTACATCGTGCCCAGCGGCCCCCACCTCGGAGCGGTCGAGTACGACCCGGCCGGCGCCCGCGACGGCAGCCTGCGCAAGGCGATCCGCCAGTCCAAGGCGGAGGTCGACATCACCATCATCGATGCGCCGCCGGCTCTGGGGAAGCTGTCCGTCAACGGCCTGATCGCCGCGGACCAGGTCATCGTTCCCCTCAAGGTCGGCGCCCTGGACAAGTCCGCACTGCGCAAGCTCGCCGAGACGATCCACGCCGTCCAGGAGGACGCCAACCCCCACCTGACCGTGGCGGCCGGGGTGATGACCGGCTACGACCGTTCCAACTACGCGGGGCTCGTCGCCGCGACCCTGCGCCGGGACTTCCCCGAGGCGATCATCGCCGCGGCCCGCCGCAACGTGCGGGTCGCCGCCGCGGCGGAGGACCACCTCCCCGTCCGGGTCACCGACCCGAAGGGCACCACCACCAGTGACTACGACCAGCTCGCCCGTCTGCTCCTGCCCGTGAAGGGGGCCACCCGATGACGCCCAAGATCCCCACCGCCAGCCCGGAGCCCGGCACCGGCGCGGCCGCCGGCACTGGCGCGACTACCGGCGGCAGCGCGATCCTCGGCAAGCTCATCGGCGGGCAGCAGATCGCGGGCAAGAAGGAGAAGGTCCCCGCCTACGTCAGCGCTGAGACGCTGAACCGGCTGCGCAACGCTGTGGTCGCCCTGCAGAAGCTCGATGACGACGACGCCGAGGTGCCCGTGTCGCTTTCCTCCTACGTGGAGAGCGCGATCCTCGCCGCGCTCGACCGGGACGAGCACGAGCACAACGGTGGGCTGCCGTTCCGGCAGCGCCGCCAGCGCAACCTGAAGTCCGGGCCGCCCGTCCGGTAGACCCCAGCGCCGTGAGGAGGGCCCCGCCGGATCGGCGGGGCCCTCCTCGTCCGCGTTCAGGTCAGGGTGCCTTGGAGTCGATGGGTGGTAAGCGGCGGGCCCAGGGCGCTTCGTCGGGGTGGGTGGTCGTGCGGAGCTTGACCCAGGCGTCGTTGTGGTCGATGCCGGTCAGGCGGGCGAGTCGTCTGGCCTGCCAGGAGGTGATGGGCGCCCAGATCCAGCGGCGGCGGGTGAGCTGATTCATGCGGCCATCCCTACCCCTGCGCGAGAGGCCCGACGAGCGGTCGTCAGCAGGGTCCTGTCCGGCCACGTCAGACACGGTTGGGGCTGTTGGTCCTAATGGGTCTAATCCTGGGTTCGGTGTGTGCGGCTGTCCGGGCGTGGCTACCGTGCGGGGCGTGATGAAGAAAGCCGACGTCCTCGACGACCTCCCCGAACTGCGAGAGGCCGTGGACGCCGTGTGTGAGGAGGCCCCCTCCGACGCCCGGCGCCGGCAGATCCGGGCCCACGCCCGCGAGCTGGTCCGTGCCCTCCAGCACCCCGGCCACCCGCTCGGCGTCGGTGACGATCTCGCCGACATCCTCGACCCCGAGTCGCTCAGGAAGTACGAGCGCCTGGCCCTCGATGGTGAGCTCCGCGACCGCGGCGAGAAGAGGCCGACGTCCGAGGCGACGGCGATGGTGCGCTCCGGGGTGATGGCCCTGCTCCAGCGCGAGCTCGGGCTGGAGGTCCACCACCTGCGCCAGCTCAAGGAGCTCCCCCGCAAGCTGCCGATCGACGTCCGCCGGCGCGAGCAGCTGCGCGAGAGCCTGATCACCCTGTCCGACTACATCGGCCGCCGCACCGGCTGGAGCGTCGAGGGCGGCCTGATGGAGCACGGCTACCCCCGCTGGGTGCGAATGCTCGCCATGGCCTCCGTCGTCCTGGACACCGGCGCCCGGGTCGGCGAGCTGTGCGCGCTGCGCCTGGAGGACCTCTCCCCCGCCCTGGGCGAGGTCCGCATCCGGCGCCACCCGCAAAACGCCCGCCCCGACAGCCCGGTGTCCGTCGAGGCCTACCCGCTGCGCCGGGCCACCCGGGCCGCGCTCCAGCGCTACCTCCTGGTGCGCCGCCTCCTGATGGGCGACATCACCGGCGGCGCCGACTGGCTGTGGGTGTCGGTGCGCGGCAACCACGGCGGCACCGTCGCGGAAGACGTCGAGCCCGAGTACCGGCCCGCCGGCACCGCCCTGCAGGCCCGCGGCACCGGCCGCGCCTACACCGCCACGGTGACCCGCGTGAACATCGACCTCGCCGGGACGCCGGGCTGGGCGCCGCTGCCCGTGCGGATGGAGCAGCTGCGCCGCGGCGTCGCCGCCCCCGACCTCCACCTGGTCCCGCCCGCCCCGGACGCCGAGCGTGCCGCCGCACTGATGGACCGGCTCCACCAGGCGGCCCGCGCCCTCGCCGACCTGCCCGACGCCGAGGACGCCGCGACCACCGGCCGCAAGGCCCGCGACGAAGCCCGCCACGTCCTGCGCGAGGCCTGGCGCCTCGGCATCGAGCACCAGGTCCAGCTCGCCGCGCTCAGCGCCGGCGGCCTCCTCGCCGTCGACGTCCCGCGCGCCGGATGGGAGCCGGAGCTCCTGCGGGCCCTGGACCGGTCCCTGCACCTCACCCCGCTTTAGACCTGTTGGGCCCAACAGGGGCGACGGAGGCCGCCGTGTGCGGGCACGCCTGTAGGAGCTGCAGCCGATGCGGGGTGCGGGAGGTGTCCCGCGCCCCGGGCCCGGAGGCGCTTCGAGCCGTCAGGCGCCGACGTCCACCTGGAGCTCGGCGTTCGGGCTGCAGAACGGGCAGGGTTCGGTTCCGCCGGCTAGGAGGCGGCGGGCCTCGTCTCGGCCGATGGGTTTGCCCTTGGCCTGCGGGCAGTCCCCGCGATGCACCAGGAACGGCTGGGGCCCGCGTCCGGTGCGGATCATCTCGATCACCCAGTCCGGGGGCGGCGGCGCAGGCCGGCGGGCCTCGAACGCGGCCGCCTCGGCCTCCAGGCGGACGAGGTCCTCGCGGATCCGGCCGAGCTGGTGCAGGAGCCAGGACTCCACCGCGCGGTGCCGGGAGATTCTCTCCGCAAGACTTTCGTTCACGCGTTCGATTCTAGGTGGGTCTGCGAGCTCAGCGCCCGAGCCGGGATTCCCACCCTCTCCGGTGCCGAGGCGCGCCCGGAGGCCGCGGCCGTCGTTGGGCATCCGTGAAGACCCCTCTCTCCCGCATGACCGGCGCCCGGGTGCTCCGGCTCGTGCCCACCACCGCCCCGGAGTGCCACCTGTGCCCGGACGCCGTCCCCGCCGATCCGGCTCTCGAAGTCGTCCTTCGCCCGGCCTCCGGCGTCCCCCGCCGGGTGGCTCTGTGCGAGCCCTGCCACTCCGGCCGGCCCAGCCGGGGACGGCATGTCCTCGGGCCCGCCGACCTCGCGTGGCGGGTCGTGGAGCGGTACGCCACGACCCTGCTCGCCGCGTACGAGGAGCGCCGCTGGATCCCGTGTGCCGAAGAGCTGGAGTTCGCCGCCGGCCTGGCCCGGACGCACTGGACCGCGGAGTCGGTGCGGGCCGCCGTGGGCGAGGCCGGCGACGTCGCGTACGGCGGGCGGCTGGTCCAGGCCCTGGAGGGCGGGAGCGCTGACATCCTGCTGACCCATGTTCCCGCGGACGACCCCGCGCTGCACTCGCTCCGGCGCCTGGTCGACGTCCTCGCCACGGCCGCGGAGCGGCTCCCGGGAGGGCCGCCTGACGACGCCGCCTGACCGGCGAGGAGAGCACAGAGCCGGGACTGGGCGGAGCGGGGCACAGCTCAGATCCGGTCAGACCTGTTAGACCTAACAGGTCTGACCGCGACTCTCTCAGCCGCCGCAGGCGCGGTTCCACACGTGACGCGTGGAACCGCGCGCGCCTGTTGGCGCCTTGTGGAGGGGCATGTAGTGTGTTGAACGAGCCGGTGACCGCGGGTTGCCGGAAGTGGAGCCAGGTGACCTGGGGCAGACCGGGAGCCTGGCTCGGCGCATTTCTGGGGGCGTCTCAGCAGTCGGTGGACACCTCGAAGTCGATCAAGGTTTCTCCCAACAGTGCGGTGTACCGCGGATCGCCCTTGCGATGGGCGTGAACGGCTCCGGCGACTATGTCGGAGATCCAGAGCAGCGGCTCGGCGGTTCCGTGCACATGATCCGCACGGAACACGGTTCCCTTTGGCAGGACCGTCTGCCGAGCGCGGGCGACTGTACTGATATCGCTTTTGTTGAGTGCGGCATCGCGTGACTCGATGTACAGCTGGTCGACCCCGAACCCGTGCAGTTCGACGACGAGAGCAGTCAAGGACTTGCTCCGGGCCCGCTCCTGCCGCCGCTTGGGTACCGGTGTACCGACGGCCACAACGTGGAGGCCCCTCTGGCCGGCCACGAGCTGGGCGGCGTCGCGCCGCTGGCGATGGTCCATCTCGCTCCAGTGGGACTTGCTGGTGTCCCGCGGCCCTTTCAGCGCGCGTATCTCTGCACGGACGTCGTCCGTGGCGGTCGGGTCGATGATGGTGGCGGCGAGGATGTAGAAGCCGCGCTCGCTGTTCTCGTAGAAGGACTCGTCCAGCCACGCCGGCTTCTGTCCGACTGCGGAGCGGGGTCCCCCCTGGGTCTGGTTGATCAGGTCACCCCTTGTTCCGGGAAGGGCTTGCGGCGCTCTTCTTCGCGGTCGTGGACTTCGTGGTGGTCGGCGCGACGTTCCGAGGCTTGCGGGGCCTGGTGATCGCCGTCCGCTGGTACAGGTACGCCTCGGTGACGCCGGAGGGGGCAAGCGGAGCCTTCTTGAAGACCTTGATGCGTTCCACGAGCCCGAGGTCCAAAAGCCTCTTCAGCCCGCGTTCGTGAGTGTCCGCGGACCAGCCGTACCACTCGGGAGCCTTCTCCGCCGGGAAGGCAGACCACGCCTTCTCCCGGGCGACGACCAGGAGCAGGGCGAGGGCCGGCAGGTCCAGGAGTTCGTCGTACCCCTTCGCCCAGAACGTGGTCGGGATCTGCAGGAAGCGGTCCTCCTCGGTCTTCCCGACAGGACGGTCGTACGTCTTGCCGCTGCCGTCCTCCCGCAGCAGGGTGACGGTGATCATGGTTCCCGAGCGACTGCACTTGATCAGATTCCGTCCCTCCAGCCGACGCAGGGCCCGCCAGGCACCGGTCCGGGCGGACTGATCCGTTGCGGTCTCCTGGATGTCCATCAGCCGCGCCCACACGGCGCTGTCGTGCTTGGTCGTCCAGCCGGAGTCACCGTTGCTGCACGCGGCCACGATCATCAGGTAGGCCTTCAGACCCCTGAGGTCCCGTCCGGTGACGAAGTCCTTGAGGGGGCCGTGGCGGCTTGCGGCGCCCTTGGGGGCCTGGACGAAGGTCTTGCGCAGGGGCACGTTGGACCGGATCGAGCGTTCGAGAACCTTCGCGCGGGTGTCCCTGCCGGTCGCCTTGAGTTCCTGCATGTCCTGCGCGGTGTGCGATGTCTTCTTCATGGCTCTGAAGGTAGCCATCCCACTGGGCAGGAACAAACGATTCAGCCCCCTGGTGGGTGGACGCCTGAGCGGGTACATGAGAGTGCCAAGTGAAAGTTCAACGTGACAGTCCCAGGTGACAGTTCAACCTGGGATGACTAACTGACATGCGCGTGGGGACGCCTCAGCCCGGCCACCTGTACGTGCTGCAGGAGGCCTTCCGGCACGGTGGCGTGTCCTACCGACCATCTCGCCCCCGCCTTGGAAACCGACCAAAACGGGGGTGCCGGCGCCTCGCGGGGGAAGAACGGCGAGCCGTCAGGGGGCGGTCCGCAAGCGGTGCCGCCCTCGGCCGCACCGCGCCCGGTCCCGGTCGAGGCGCGGCCGGAGGTGAGCAGCAGAGAGGCGGCCGAGGTGGACGAACCTGGCGACGGCCCAAGAGTGAGGGGCTCAGCGCCAGTTAGTCCTGTCAGGTCCAACAGGACCGGCGTGGCCGGCGAGCGGGAAACAGGGCGCGTGCACGGCAGGCCTTGCCGCAGGTCCCCTCAGAGAACATTGTATATGCGGATGATCTATCTGAATCCACGCCAATCCGGGTAGGCATCCGTACCCGGCAGGTCGGACGATCACGCACAGCAGGGCCGAGACGGGTCGTGAAGGGGGTCTGGACCCCCGATCTTTGGCGAGGCGTCAGGAAGTGTCGATCGCCACCCGAGAGCCGCACGGAGCCGCTCAGGGGCGCGCAGCCCTGCGCTTGTTGCTGCCGCGCGTAGCGCGTCCGCTGTTCATCGGCGAAGCCGATGGGGTGTTGAAGGTCGTGCCCGTAGGGCTCCTTTCGGTTCTGAGCCGTAGGGACTTCCCCAGGGACGCCCCACGCGGGGGCCGGGGGGGGGGGGGGGGGGGGGGGGGGGGGGGGGGGGTACCTTTGTGTTCGTAGCTCATTATCTCCTCTTGCTCTTTTTC
>NZ_JBWKEE010000035.1:0-67638 GCF_056435605.1 Streptomyces sp. NPDC043896 | reverse complement strand
TCACGAAGTGACGCGACCGAAGGGAGCGCCCTTGACAGGCCGGCCCGACACGGAACGACGATGGGACTGACGGGAAACCCCCAGCACCTCCCTGAGACGGCCCGAGGGGGTCCCGCCCCCTGGCCACCCACCCGCACCCGGGGGCGGGTGGGCAACCACCGCCCCGCCCCGGGGGGTCGAGGGGGAGATAGCGGGCCTGCGCGCGAGTCGCCCCCCAGAGGGCCCGCGCCCGCGCCCGCGCCCCCGCCGCGCCGTCAGGCCTCCAGGGCTGCCAGCTGGGCTTCGAACCAGGCCGTCGGGGGGAGGGCCGTGGCGGATGCCGCCAGGCGCTTCGTGCGTTCCGCCCGTTCCTCCGCCGGCATGGTCAGGGCTTCGTGGAGGGCTTCGGCCGTGGCCGAGACGTCGTACGGGTTGACCGTCAGGGCGTCCGCGCGGAGTTCCTCGTACGCTCCCGCGCCCGTCGACAGGACCAGGGCGCAGCCCGCCTCCGAGACGACCGGGATCTCCTTCGCCACCAGGTTCATGCCGTCCCGCACCGGGTTGATCAGCGCCACGTCCGCCAGCCGGTACGCGGCCAGGGAGCGGGCGAAGTCGTCCTGTACGGAGACGAGGACCGGCTGCCAGTCGTCCGTGGCGAACTCGGCGTTGATCTCCTCGGCCAGTTCGCGCACCGACGCCGTGTAGTCCCGGTACACCTCCAGGTCCTGCCGCGAGGGGTAGGCCGACGCGAGGTGGACGACGCGGCCGCGCCACTCGGGGTGCACGGTCAGCAGCTCGCGGTAGGCGAGGAGGCCGCGCAGGATGTTCTTCGACAGTTCGGTGCGGTCGACCCGGACGATCGTCTTGCGGTCGCCGACCTCCGTGCGCAGCCCCGCCAGCTTGTCGTCGACCTCGGGGCGGTGGGCCAGCGCACGCAGGTCGTCCGCGTCGACTCCGAGGCTGAAGACCCTGACGTAGGTCCGCCTGTGCCGTACGGGGCCCAAGGGGTGCTTGTCCACGTACCGGGCCTTCGACGGTTCCACCCCGGCCGGGAACTTCGGCTCGGCGATGCCCCGCTCGTCGTCGAGGTGGGCGCCGGCCATGAAGGAGTGCGCCCAGGCCCAGGTGTGGAAGCCGACGACGTCCGCGCCGAGCATGCCCCACACCAGCCGGCCGCGGATGTCGTCCGGGAGCATGTCGAGGAACTCGCGCGACGCCCACGGGGTGTGCGTGAAGTGTGCGATCCGCAGGTCGGGGCGGAGTTCGCGCAGGGCTCCCGGGACCAGAGCCAGGTGGTAGTCCTGGACGAGGACCGAGGCGCCTTCGGCGGCCTCCTCGGCGAGGGCTTCGGCGAAGGCCTGGTTGTAGGCGGTGTACGAGTCCCAGCGCCGCCGGAACCCGGCGTCGAAGACGGGCTCGCGCGGGACGTCGTACAGGTGGTGGTGGGTGAACCAGAGGACGGAGTTCGCGATGCCGTTGTAGGCGTCGTCGTACACCTCGGGATCGATGTCCAGCATCCGGACGCCCGGCTCGGACACGCCGCGGCGGACCGCCTCCCGGTCGGCTTCGGAGAGGGCGGCGCAGATCCACAGGGCCTCGGGCCGGCTCGCGAGGGCCGCGGACAGGCCGGAGACGAGGCCGCCGCCGCCGCGCCGGGCGGTGAGGCCGCCGTCGTCGGCGAGGGCGTAGGAGAGCGGGCCGCGGTTGGCGGCGACGAGTACCTGGGAAGCCTTGGGTGCAGGGGAAGCCATGCCGCGAACCTAGCCCGGGTCCTCCTCGCTCAAACGTCCGGTAAATGTCCGGTTCGTCACGTCCTGGTCAAGGGCACGGTCGGGTTGCCCGGCCCCCCTGCCGCCCCCGCCCCCGGTCACGCCACGCGTCGGCCCGCGTACTCCTTGACGCCCGCCATCGGCGGCCGCTCCTCCGTGTCGACGGCGTACGTGCGCGGAACGAACCCGTCCGGCCCGCGCTCGAACTGCGTCAGCTCCGGCCGTACGAGGTGCCCGCGCGAGAGCCGCAGCTGCGCGGTGCGGTAGATCGCCGCGGCCATCCGGCCGAGCGCCTGTCCGTCCTGGTGGCGGTGCAGCCGGACCCCGACGTCCACCTGGGCCAGCGCGTCGAGCCCGACCGTGTGCAGCGCGTCCACCAGCAGGCCCAGCTCCACCCCGTACCCGACGGGGAAGGGCAGGCGTTCCAGCAGGGAGCGGCGTACGGCGTACTCGCCGCCCAGCGGCTGGACGAAGCCGGCCAGCTGGGGCCAGTGGAGGTTCAGGAGCGGGCGGGCCACCAGCTCCGTGACGCGGCCGCCCTGGCCGGGGGCGTCCCCGAGGGGGCGGTCGTACATCGCCTTGACGAACTGCACCTGCGGGTCGGTGAGCAGCGGGCCGACGATCCCGGAGACGAAGGCGGAGTCGAAGTCGCGCAGGTCGGCGTCGACGAAGCAGACGACGTCCCCGGTGGTGGCCAGGAGCGAGCGCCACAGGACCTCGCCCTTGCCGGGCAGGGCGGGGATCCGGGGCAGGATCTCGTCCCGGTGCACGACGCGCGCGCCGGCCTTGGCCGCGACCTCGGCCGTGCGGTCGGTGGAGCCCGAGTCGACGACCACCAGCTCGTCCACCAGGGGGACGGCCGGGGCCTCGATCAGGTCCCGCCGGATGATCTCGACGATCTCCCCGACGGTGGCCTCCTCGTCGAGCGCGGGCAGCACCACGCTCACCGTCGTCCCGGCCGCCCGTTTCCGGTCGAGCAGCTGGTCGAGCGGTCGGTCGGCGGCGGACCAGGAGCGGTCTGCCAGCCAGCGCTCCACCTCATCCAGCACTCTCAGCACTCCCTGCGCTTATCTGCGGCATACCCGACACGTCACACTCGGCGGTTTTCGGCCGAATTGTGATCCATCTCGCGGTTCGGACGGCTGTCTCAACCACCCGTCCCTTCGGTTACAGTCTTGAACAACGCGAGAGACCACCGCATGCCGGGGGTCCCGCGCACAAACGCACCGGCGCGCCAGAGAGCGCGTGTGCCGGTGCCATACCGCTCATCCAGAGGGGCAGAGGGACACGGCCCGTTGAAGCCCCGGCAACCCTCCAGTCGGTTCTCGCACGCGCGGGGCCCCGGCTAGGGAAGGTGCCAATTCCGTCTCATGGCGAAGTGCGCCATGGGGAAGATGAGGAGAAAGGGCCTCGCCATCATGGCTGCACAGACTGTCGCCACCTCTGTCGACCTCGGACCCGCCACCGGACTTTCCTGTCGCGAGTGCGGTACCCGTTTCGAGCTCGGCCCCATCTTCGCCTGCGTCGAGTGCTTCGGCCCCCTGGAAGTCGCCTACGAGCTCCCGCTCGGCGACCCGGAGGCCCTGCGCGCGGCGATCGAGGCGGGCCCGAACAACATCTGGCGCTACGCGCCGCTGCTGCCCGTCCCGGCGGACGTGGCCTCCAAGCCGAGCCTGAACCCCGGCTTCACCAAGCTCGTGGACGCCGAGAACCTGGCCAAGGAGCTGGGCGTCACCGGCAAGCTCTACGTCAAGGACGACTCCGGCAACCCGACGCACTCCTTCAAGGACCGCGTCGTCGCGATCGCCGTCGAGGCCGCCCGCGCCTTCGGCTTCACCACCCTCTCCTGCTCCTCCACCGGCAACCTGGCCGGCGCCGTCGGCGCCGCGGCCGCCCGCGCCGGCTTCCGCTCCTGCGTGTTCATCCCGCACGACCTGGAGCAGGGCAAGGTCGTCATGGCCGGTGTCTACGGTGGCGACCTGGTCGGCATCGAGGGCAACTACGACGACGTGAACCGCTTCTGCTCCGAGCTCATCGGCGACCCGCTGGGCGAGGGCTGGGGCTTCGTCAACGTCAACCTGCGCCCCTACTACGGCGAGGGTTCCAAGACCCTGGCGTACGAGATCTGCGAGCAGCTCGGCTGGCAGCTGCCCGACCAGCTCGTCATCCCGATCGCGTCCGGCTCCCAGCTGACGAAGATCGACAAGGGCCTCCAGGAGCTGATCAAGCTCGGTCTCGTCGAGGACAAGCCGTACAAGATCTTCGGTGCCCAGGCCGAGGGCTGCTCCCCGGTGTCCACCGCCTTCAAGGCCGGTCACGACGTGGTCCGCCCGCAGAAGCCGAACACCATCGCCAAGTCCCTGGCCATCGGCAACCCGGCGGACGGCCCGTACGTCCTGGACATCGCGCGCCGCACCGGCGGCTACGTGGAGGACGTCACCGACGAGCAGGTCGTCGAGGCGATCAAGATCCTGGCGCGCGCCGAGGGCATCTTCGCCGAGACCGCGGGCGGCGTGACCGTCGGCGTGACGAAGAAGCTCATCGAGAACGGTCAGCTCGACCCGGCGCTGACCACCGTGGTCCTGAACACCGGTGACGGCCTCAAGACCCTGGAGGCGGTGGCCGCGGACAGCGGCCAGACCGCCACCATCCGCCCGAGCCTGGACGCGTTCCGCGCCGCCGGCCTGGCCTGACCCTCCCCCTGACACACCCGGAAAGGCGGTAGCGCCATGAGCGTCAACGTCCGCATCCCCACCATCCTGCGCACCTACACCGGCGGCGCCGCCGAGGTCCCGGCCGAGGGCGCGACCCTGGCCGAGGTCATCGAGTCCCTGGAGAAGAACCACCCGGGCATCGCCGCGCGCGTCCTGGACGACCAGGGCAAGCTGCGCCGCTTCGTGAACGTCTACGTCAACGACGACGACGTGCGCTTCGAGGGCGGCTTGCAGGCGGCGACGCCGGACGGCGCCGGCGTCTCGATCATCCCCGCCGTCGCGGGCGGCTGCTGACGCGTTCAAATCAGAATTGCCCCCTCCGCCAATAAGCGGAGGGGGCAATTCTGCTTGATTGGGCGCGGTAGAGTTGGGGCAGTCCCCTCCGTTGTCCATGCCCGCCGCATATGAGCGGACGGACGGATGGTTGACATTCAGTCAACATGCGCGCGCCTTTTGGGCCTTTGGTGCGGCTTGTCTGGCCCGAGTTGCCCTGGAATATGCCAAATTTTCACTCTATTTCCAGCTTTCCGTGTGTCCAGATTTCTCGTCGGATTGACCTGTTGCTGACAGCACCGGTGCGGATACATTCAGCCGCGGTCGAGGCGTTCCGGCGCAAGTTCTGACCCGGGATCGCGAAGTGCGGTCCCGCGCAAGGGCCAGTAATAGGGGAGTTAGGCATGGCTCAGGGCACCGTCAAGTGGTTCAACGCGGAGAAGGGCTACGGCTTCATCGCGGTCGACGGTGGTGCGGATGTGTTCGTCCACTACAGCGCCATCCAGATGGACGGATACCGCACCCTTGAAGAGGGTCAGCGGGTCGAGTTCGAGATCTCGCAGGGCCAGAAGGGTCCGCAGGCGGACATGGTCAAGCTCGCGGCCGGCTGAGTCGGAGCGAACGCGATCGGCCACCGACGCACGCACAGACGCATGAGGGGCCCACATCCTGGACAGGGATGTGGGCCCCTCGTGCGTGTCGCCCGCACGTCGCCCGCGTGTTGCCTGAAGCCGCTTGCACTCGTGGGGGTCGAGTGCTAATCATTGGCGTTAGCACTCTCCCGGTGAGAGTGCTACTCAGACGAGGACCGGGCCGGTGAGGCCCGCAGGGTCCGGCGGGAAGGAACCGCCGGGTCCGCAGGCCGTCCGTCGCGGGCGCGGGCGCGGTCCGGAGCAATCCACCCCTGTCCGGGAGGACCACTTCACATGGCCAAGATCATTTCGTTCAACGAGGAGGCCCGGCGCGGTCTCGAGCGTGGCATGAACCAGCTCGCCGACGCCGTCAAGGTCACCCTTGGCCCCAAGGGTCGCAACGTCGTCCTTGAGAAGAAGTGGGGCGCCCCCACGATCACCAACGACGGCGTCTCCATCGCCAAGGAGATCGAGCTCGAGGACCCGTACGAGAAGATCGGCGCCGAGCTGGTCAAGGAAGTCGCCAAGAAGACGGACGACGTCGCCGGTGACGGTACGACCACCGCGACCGTCCTCGCCCAGGCGCTCGTCCGCGAGGGTCTGCGCAACGTAGCCGCCGGCGCCAACCCGATGGCCCTCAAGCGCGGTATCGAGAAGGCCGTCGAGGCCGTCTCCGCCGCCCTGCTGGCCCAGGCCAAGGACGTCGAGACCAAGGAGCAGATCGCTTCCACGGCCTCCATCTCCGCCGCCGACACCCAGATCGGCGAGCTCATCGCCGAGGCCATGGACAAGGTCGGCAAGGAAGGCGTCATCACCGTCGAGGAGTCCCAGACCTTCGGTCTGGAGCTGGAGCTCACCGAGGGCATGCGCTTCGACAAGGGCTACATCTCGGCGTACTTCGCCACCGACATGGAGCGTATGGAGGCGTCCCTCGACGACCCGTACATCCTGATCGTCAACTCCAAGATCGGCTCGGTCAAGGACCTGCTGCCGCTCCTGGAGAAGGTCATGCAGTCCGGCAAGCCGCTGCTGATCATCGCCGAGGACGTCGAGGGCGAGGCCCTGTCGACCCTGGTCGTCAACAAGATCCGCGGCACCTTCAAGTCCGTCGCCGTCAAGGCCCCGGGCTTCGGCGACCGCCGCAAGGCCATGCTCGGCGACATCGCCATCCTCACGGGCGGCACGGTCATCTCCGAGGAGGTCGGCCTCAAGCTGGAGAACGCCGGTCTCGACCTGCTCGGCCGCGCCCGCAAGGTCGTCATCACCAAGGACGAGACCACCATCGTCGACGGTGCCGGTGACAGCGACCAGGTCCAGGGCCGCGTCAACCAGATCCGCGCCGAGATCGAGAACTCCGACTCGGACTACGACCGCGAGAAGCTCCAGGAGCGCCTCGCGAAGCTGGCCGGCGGCGTGGCCGTCATCAAGGCCGGTGCCGCGACCGAGGTCGAGCTCAAGGAGCGCAAGCACCGCATCGAGGACGCCGTCCGCAACGCGAAGGCGGCCGTCGAGGAGGGCATCGTCGCCGGTGGTGGCGTGGCCCTGCTGCAGGCCTCCTCGGTCTTCGAGAAGCTGGAGCTCACCGGTGACGAGGCGACCGGCGCCAACGCCGTGAAGCTCGCGCTGGAGGCCCCGCTGAAGCAGATCGCCGTCAACGGTGGTCTCGAGGGTGGCGTCGTCGTGGAGAAGGTGCGCAACCTGGCCGTCGGCCACGGTCTGAACGCCGCCACCGGCGAGTACGTCGACATGATCGCCGAGGGCATCATCGACCCGGCGAAGGTCACGCGCTCCGCGCTGCAGAACGCCGCGTCCATCGCCGCGCTCTTCCTGACCACCGAGGCCGTCATCGCCGACAAGCCGGAGAAGGCCGCCGCCGCTCCGGGCGGCATGCCGGGCGGTGACATGGACTTCTGATCGGCCCCGGCTGATCGGCTGTTCTCGAACGAGGGCGGCACCCCTTCCCGGCGGAGGGGGTGCCGCCCTCGGGCGTTTCCGTTGGGCAGGCCCTCGTCCGGTGTTGGCGCACCGGCGGGGGCCGAATTCGTTTCCAGCCGCAAGTCAGAGCCTCATGTCCCTCCGTGGCAAGTCGATCACGGATCGTCATCCGTCCTGGTATGGGCGGGGTTCGGTAAGGGCGGTGGGTGGTGGTGGGCTCCGCCCACCACCCATTCCACAGACAAAGCGCTCGGACTCTCGGGACTTGAGCCCCGGGCCGTCCGGGCCGCCGCGGCCGCCCGGAGGGTGGGACGTATCGGCGGGGTGGAGGCGGGTCTGTTTGACTCGGGGCATGAGCGAAAGCAGCGAGCGCGGGACCCCCTTCGTCAAGATCTGCGGGCTGAAGACCCCGCACGACGTCGACGTGGCGGTGGAGGCCGGGGCCGACGCCGTCGGGTTCGTCCTCGCACCCGGCAGCCCCCGTACCGTCGGCGCCGCCCTGGCGCGGGAGCTGGCCGCGCGGGTGCCGGACGGGGTGCTGACCGTCGGGGTGTTCCGCGGGCAGTCCCTGGAGGAGGTGCGCCGGCTCGCCGAGGAGAGCGGCGTGCGCGGCGTACAGCTGCACGGCGACGAGCCCGCCGAGTACTACGCGCGCCTGCGCGCTCCCGGGCGCACCCTGCTGCGCGCCACCGCCGAGCACGTCGGGCGCTGCGGCGAGTACGGGGAGGACCTGCTCCTCATCGACGCCCCCGACCCGGGCTCCGGCAAGCCCTGGAACTGGGGATCCGAGCAGTTCACGGCACCCGGGGGGCGGTGGCTGCTGGCCGGCGGGCTCGCCCCGGGCAACGTCGCCGAAGCGGTGCGCGCCACCGGCGCCTGGGGCGTGGACGTCTCCAGCGGGGTCGAGCGCGAGCGCGGGGTGAAGTCCCCCGAACTGATCCGCGCCTTCATCGAAGCAGCGCGTTCATGTGATTACTCTGAGTGAGAACGGGGGGTTGGGGGCGGGCCCGGCGGGCACAACCGCCGCATGGACCCGGAAACGTACGGCTGGCTGCGGCGCCTGACCCGCCGCCTCGCCCCCTCGGGCGGCGGAGGCGGCGGACTGCTGCCCGTGTTCACCCCGCGCCGCACCCCCGTCTTCACCGCCGACTTCTCCTCCACCACCCAATGGGTGGCCGGCCGCTCCTGGGCCTATCCCGACGGCGGCCCCGTCAACCCCGGCGACAACAAACTCGACCACCTCACCGCCGACCCCGCCTACAGCCGCGGCGGCACCTTCCGCGCGACCCTGCGCCCCGACGGCAACTGGGACGCCGGGCTGCTCACCACCGAGGGCAGCGACCAGGGCTTCGAGGTCCGCACCGGCGACGTCCTGGAAGCCCGCGTCCGGCTGCCGGTGGAGATCGGTGCCTGGCCCGCCATCTGGACCTGGCGGGACGGCGGCCAGGAGATCGACGTCTTCGAGTACCACCCCGACAACCCGGACATGCTGGAACTGTCCAACCACGTCCGCGAGGCCCACCGCTACCTCCGCGACCCCACCGTCCACCCCGGCGCGTGGCTCGACCTGAAGGTGGAGTTCGGCCGTAGGTCCGTCATCTGGTGGGTGAACGGCCTGCGCGTCTACTCCGACGGCCGGGGCGTCGGCCGCGGCTGGCACGCGTACCTCATCGTCAACCTGTCCGTCTCCGCGGGCCGCTACCACCCCGCGCCCGGCCCGGGGCTCACCGAGATGTCGTACGAGGTCTCAGAGCTGCGCGTCCACCGGGCGTAGCGGCGGAGCAGTCTCCTGCCGTCAGGCGGGCACGCCCACGGCCTGGCCGTCCTCCTCGACGGACACCACCACCGGCGTCGCCCGCAGGGCCTCGACCTGTTCGGGGGAGAGGCGGGCGGCGAAGCCGTTGGCCACGCTGTGGAACACCTGCGTCGGCCGGATCCCGTAGGCCCCGGCGACGGCCGCCGGGTCGAGGCCCTCGTGGACGGTGACGAGGTACGACGGCTGGTCCGCGGCCGGTTCCCCGGCGGCGAAGGCCCCCGGCGCGCCGGCGGTGGCGCCGGCCTCGGCGTGGGCGGGCAGCGCGGGGAGCAGCGGCAGGAGCGGCAGTACGGGCAGTGCGGCCACGGCGGCCAGTGCCGCGGCCGCGACGGCCGTGCGGGCCGTCGGCAGGGACAGGGACCGGCTCGGGCGAATGCGCATGACCGCGAGGCCATCACGCCCGCCGGGCCCGGTCAACGACCCCGGCGGGCGTGGCGTACGGGCGCGGGGGTGAACGGGGCGTGCGCCCCCTCGCCGGGCGCGTGCGCCGCTCCCCGTACGGGTGAACTTGCCGGGCCGGCGCGTGGACGGTCGCGGCAGGTGGCGGGCCCTGGGCGTCAACCGGGAAGGATCCTTTCTCCAGGGGGCGCGGGACGGCTCCCGAGGGCGCCGCAGGGTCCGTGGGCCGTGCGGGCCGGTGGGTTCAAGTGCCGGCCGGAGGCGCACCGATGAAGAGGACGGCCGCCCTCCGCGGCGTGTTCACGGCATCGCACGGGGGCGGCTCCCCCCTGTCGCGCCGCCCCTTGGGAGTTCCCCCATGCGCCTGATCGCCCGTGCCGCCACCGCCGCCCTCCTCGCCCTCGCCCCGGTCGTCGCCGCCGGCACGGCCACCTCCGCGGACACCCCGGAGCCGACCCCGGCGCCGCTGCAGACCTCCGCCGACGCCGTGCCCGGCGAGTACATCGTCACCCTCGCCCAGGGCGTCGACGCGGCCCAACTGGCCGGGCAGCTCAAGCTGAAGCCCCGGCACGTCTACTCCTCCGCCCTCAACGGATTCGCGGTCCCCCTCACCCCGCTCCAGCTGGAGGCGATCCGGGTGAGCCCCGGGGTGAAGGCCGTCGAGGAGGACACGCGGGTGGCCTCCGTACCGGTGCCGGCCGCGCCCGGCACGACCAGGGCGCCCTCCGCGAGCTGGGGCCTGGACCGGATCGACCAGCGGAGGCTGCCGCTGGACGACGACTTCACCGTGGGCGGCAGCGGCGCCGGCGTCACCGCGTACATCCTGGACACCGGCATCGACTACGCGCACCCCGAGTTCGGCGGCCGCGCCCGGTTCGGCTACGACGCCATGCCCGACGCCGCGACCCAGCGCGGCCAGGACTGCAACGGCCACGGCACGCACGTCGCGGGCACGGTCGCCGGAGCCACGTACGGCGTGGCCCACAAGGCGAACCTCGTCAGCGTCCGCGTCCTCGGCTGTGACGGCCGCGGCTCCTACGCCGGGATGATCGCGGGCATGGACTGGGTGGCCAGGAACGCCAAGCAGCCCGCCGTGCTCAACGGCTCCCTCGGCGGCCCGAGGTCCGAGGCCCTCAACCACGCCGCCACCGCCCTCTCCGACGCGGGGGTCCTGCCGGTCATCGCGGCGGGCAACGACGCGCAGGACGCCTGCAACGTCTCGCCCGCGTCGGCGGCGCGCGTGGTGACGGTCGCGGCGAGCAACCGCCACGACCAGGAGACCTCCTTCTCCAACTACGGCTCTTGCGTCTCCCTCTACGCGCCCGGGCAGGAGATCGTCTCCGCGAAGCTGGGCGGCGGCGGCATCGCCCTGAACGGCACCTCGATGGCCGCGCCGCACGTCGCGGGCGTCGCCGTGCTCCACAAGCAGGCCCACCCGGCCGAACTCCCCGCGGCCATCGCCGCCTTCCTGCACCACGGGTCCTCCAAGGACGTCCTGTCCTCCGTCAGCCCGGGTACCCCGAACGAGCTGCTGTTCACCTCCGGTCTCTGACGTTCCCGGCGCCGAGGGCCCGGTTGAACCCCGGGCCCTTGATCGCCACTCTGTGTGCCGGACCCGAACACCCGGAGTGGAAAGGCGGCACGTCATGACGTTCACCCCGCAGGAGCGGATGCGGGCGGCCGAGGAGGCCGTACGGCAGCTGAAGGACGCCCTCCACGGGGTGGGGGTGGTCTTCCCGTCGCTGGACGTGGAGCGGGTCTCGGCCGCCGGTTCGTACGGGCTGCCGCTGGTCGACCTCGGCCGCTGCAACATCGAGACCGCGCTGCGGCTGGCCGCCGTACTGCACCAGCGCGGGGGCGGCTGATCAGGCCGGTACCGCCTCCTTGGACGCGGTGGGGCCGGCCGGAGCGGCGGGCCCCGGGTCGGAGTCGAGCTCGGCCAGCATCCGCTTCGTGAAGCCGAAGAAGTACGTCGCGGCGAAGCCGACCAGATAGCCCACCGCGAGGCCGCCCCCGTAGACGGCGACGGTCACGCCCATGCCCGACGTACCGTCCAGCAGCGGGAACAGAGCCCAGCCGGAGGGGCCGATGGCCGTCGAACCGAAGGCCACGCCCAGCTGGTTGCACAGCCCGACGAAGGCCCCGCCCGCCGCGCCGCCGACGCAGGCGGTGACGAACGGGCGGCCCAGCGGCAGCGAGACCCCGTAGATCAGCGGCTCGCCGACCCCCAGGAAGCCGGCCGGGAGCGCCGACTTGATGGTGGTGCGGACCGAGCCGTTGCGCGGGAGGCGGCAGTAGACGGCGATGGCCGCGCCGACCTGGCCCGCGCCCGCCATGGCGAGGATCGGCAGCAGGACGGTGTGGCCGGACTGCTCGATGAGGGTGGTGTGGATGGGGATCAGGGCCTGGTGCAGGCCCAGCATCACCAGCGGCAGGAAGAGGCCGCCGAGGACCAGCCCGGCGAGGGCCCCGCCGGCGGTCAGCAGCCAGTTCGCGAAGGCGCCGATCGCGGCGGCCACCTCACCGGCGAGGAACATCAGGCCGAAGAGGGTGACCAGGCCGGTGACGAGGACCGTGAGGGTCGGTGTGACCAGCACGTCCAGGGTTTCCGGCACCCAGCGCCGGCACCACCGCTCCACCCGCACGGCGAGCAGGGCCGCGGCCAGCGCGCCGATGACCCCGCCCTGGCCGGGGGAGAGGTGCTCGCCGAAGGCGTCGATGCGGGCCACTCCCGGGAAGACGATGACGGCGGCGACGGCCCCGCCGAGGACGGGGGTGCCGCCGAACTCCTTCGCGGTGTTGAAACCGACGAAGACCGCGATCAGCGACATGAACCCGGACGCGATCGCGGCGAGCGCCGGGACCACGGCCGGGGCCCAGCCGAGGTTGGTGAGCAGGCCGTTCAGACCCGCGATGACCCCGCATCCGATGAGGGCGGGGATCAGCGGGACGAAGACGTTCGCGATGCGGCGCAGGAGGAGCTTGAAGGGGGTGGAGTTGCGTGCCTTGCGCGCCTCCTTCAGCGCGGCGCCCCGGCCGGCGAGCTCCTCGGCGGTGACGGGCCGCGGGCCGGCCGAGCGGCCCTCCTCGACGAGCGCCTCGAACTCGGGGGTGATCCGGGCGACGGCGCCGGGACCCAGCACGATCTGGTACGTGTCGTCCTCGACCACGCCCAGCACCCCGGGCACCGCCCGCAGCGCGGCGTCGTCCACGAGGGAGCGGTCGTGCAGGCCGATCCGCAGCCGGGTCATGCAGTGGGCGACGGAGCCGATGTTGTCCGGGCCGCCGACCAGGGGGAGGATCGCTGCGGCCGTGGCGCGGTTCTTGTCAGTGGACATCTACTCGCCTTGCGTGGGGGGATAGCGGGCGGGTCCTGCCGGTCCTGCCGGTCCTACCGGTCCTTGCGGTCCTTGCGGTCTCTCCGGGTACGGGCGAGGGCTTCGCGCAGGTGCCCGCCGGACGCGGCGAGCAGACGGGCGGCCTCCGCGCCGTCGACCCCGCCGAGGACGACGAGGACGGCGTCCTTCACCTCGCCGCCGGTCTGCGCGAGGGCGGCCTCGATCTCCGCGTCGGGCGCGCCGGTGGCCAGCGCGACGATGCGGCGGGAGCGGGCGCGCAGCTTCTCGTTCGAGGCGCGTACGTCGACCATGAGGTTCCCGTACGTCTTGCCGAGGCGGATCATCGTGACCGTCGAGATCAGGTTCAGTACGAGCTTCTGCGCCGTGCCGGCCTTCAGCCGGGTGGAGCCGGCGAGCAGCTCGGGCCCGACGACCACCTCGATGCCGTGCTCGGCGGCCGCCGCGAGGGCGGACCCGGCGTTGCAGGACAGGCCGACGGTGAGCGCGCCGCGCGCACGGGCGAACTCGACCGCGCCGACCGCGTACGGGGTGCGGCCGGAGGCGGAGACGCCGACGACGGTGTCCTCGCGGGTCAGGCCGAGGGCGGTGAGGTCGGCGGCGGCCAGCTCGCGCGAGTCCTCGGCGCCCTCGACGGCCCTCAGCACGGCCTCGGGGCCTCCCGCGATCAGGCCGACGACCTGCGCCGGGTCGGTGTTGAAGGTGGGCGGGCACTCGCTGGCGTCCAGCACCCCGAGCCGCCCGGCGGTGCCGGCGCCCGCGTAGACGAGCCGGCCGCCGCGGGCCATCCGTTCGGCGATGGCGTCGACGGCGGCGGCGATCTCCTCCAGCCGCGCGGCGACGGCGGCGGGGACGGTGGCGTCCTCGGCGTTCATGACGCGGGCGATCTCCAGGGTGGAGAGCCGGTCGATCTCCGCGAGCTCGGGGCGGAAGGCCTCGGTGGTCAGCGTGTCGAGCTGGGCGCGGAGTGCGGTGTACGCGGTCGTGCGGTTCTCGCTCACGGCTGGAACCTATTTTCCGGCGGGGCCGGGGGCAAGAAGGCACGCCCCGCGCTCCGATGCCGCAGAGCCTGAATAGTAGAAAATCGGAGCAAAATATATGCAAAGGGACTCTTCGTCTGGCGGCGGGTGCGGGTTGACAATGAGCCCATGGACCACGCGACCCCCCTCGAACAGGCGCTGCATGTCGCCCGTGCCCTCGTTCTCGCCGATCTCGCCGCCGGTGAGGTCGCCGATGCCGATGTCGTCTCCCTCGTCGAGGACTCGGTCACGCACCGCCGGTGGTGGGTGGAGCAGTGGCCGGAAGGAGTCGACTACCTCGCCGGACTCGTCGCGCAGGACGTGAAGGACGCCCTGCTGGAGAAGTACGGGCGCTGGCCCCTGTGCCCCGTCTGCGCGCACGGTGAACCGCACGCGCTCGACGTGGAACCGGAGCTGGGGCCCGACCCGCACTGGGTGTGCTCGGAAGCCGGGGTGAAGGTGGCGGCCGTGGGCGGTCTCGGCCCCGTCTTCCACCCGGGCCGGTGAGCCGCCGGTGACGGTGTACATCGACCCGCCGGTCTGGCCGGGCCACGGGCGCATGTGGTCGCACCTGGTCAGCGACGTCTCGTACGAGGAACTGCACGCCTTCGCGGCGGGCATCGGCTGCCCGCCGCGGGCCTTCGAGCGGGACCACTACGACGTGCCCTCGCACCGCTACGCGGACGCGGTCGCGGCGGGCGCGGTCGAGATCGGCAGCAAGGAACTGGTCCGCCGCCTCACGGCGGCGGGCCTGCGACGGCCGAAACATCGCCCGCCAGTGGCCTGAATGCCCGTCATCTCTCCTGCTTCCAGGGCGATTTGCTGGACTAGGATGACCGCGGTTCGGCCACTCGTATCGGCATGAGGGGGATCGTGCGTCGGTCAGTGCTGTTCGTACACGGGACAGGGGTCCGGGAGGCCTCGTACAAGGAGACCTTCGGCGCGGTCCGGGCCCGGCTCGCGGACATCCGGCCCGGCCTGGAGGTCCGCGGCTGCTTCTGGGGCAGGGAGCAGGGCGCGGCCATGACCCTCGACGGGGCCTCCGTCCCCCGCTACCACCAGTCGCGCGGCGGTGCGCCGGAGGACGACGAGATCGCCGTCTGGGACGTCCTGTACGAGGACCCCTGGTACGAACTGCGGCTGCTCGGCCTCCAGCCCGCCCCCGAAACCGGCTTCGGCTTCGGACTGCCGCCCTCGGACGAGTTCCTCGCCGAGATCACCGGCTACGTACCGGGGCCCGCGGTGGTCGAGGCCTTCGCCGCGCGCGGCCTGGCCGAGGAGTTCACCGAGGCGCTGCGGGTCGTGGTCGGCGCGCCCGAACTCCACGACGCCGCCGCCACCGCGGACGCCGACGGCACCGAGCACCGGCGCGCCGTGGCCCGCGCGGTGGTGGCCATGACCCTCGCCCTCTCCTTCGACCGGGGCGGCGAGGTCTCCGGCATCGTGCGCGACGAACTGCTCGCCGTCCTCGGCACCGAGCTGTACGCCGAAGGCCGGTCCGTCGGCGGCTTCCTCGCCAGGGCCCTCGCCCGGCCCGCCGGCTGGCGCGGCCGCCACCGCCGCGGGGCGTGGGGCGACGCCGCGCTGCCGGCCATCGGCGACATCCTGAAGTACCAGGCCCGTGGCCAGGGCGTACGCGACCAGATCAAGCGGACGCTGGAGAACACCCCCGGAGACGCGGTCACCGTGATCGCGCACAGCCTGGGCGGGGTCGCCTGCGTCGACCTGCTGGTGCGCGAGCGGCTGGAGCGCGTGGACCAGCTGATCACCGTCGGCTCGCAGGCGCCGTACTTCTACGAGATCGGCGCCCTGGTCTCCCTCGAACACCCCGAGACCCTGCCGGCCGGCTTCCCGGCGAAGTGGCTGAACGTCTACGACGAGCGCGACCTCCTCTCGTACCGGGCCTCGGAGGTGTTCCCGGGCCGGGCCGACGACCACCGGGTCGACAACCGCCAGCCCTTCCCCTGGGCGCACACCACGTACTGGTCCAACCCCGATGTCTGGAGCGCGGTCGACGCATGGCTGAACTGACCGCCCCCGACCCGGAACGGGTGCACGCGCTGCTGGTCGCCATCGAGCACTACCCGCGCGTCAAGGACAGGGAGCTGCCGGGTGCTGCCGCCGACGCGATGCGGCTCGCCCGCTGGCTGCGCAGGCGCGGGGTACCCGGCCGGAACATCCGGCTGCTGCTGGGGCCCGTGGAAGCCTCCTGGGCGGACCTCAACACCCAGGCGCGGGACCTGGGCCTCGACATCGAGACCGTCATCTCCCGGGACCAGATCCTCGACAAGCTCGCCCCGCCGCGGACCGTGCCCGAGGGCGACCTGCTGTACGTGTACTGGGGCGGCCACGGCGCACTGGACCGGGGTGACCGCAGGCTGCTGTTCTGCCCGGACGCCTCGGACGCCGAGCCGCGCTGCCTGGACCTGATGGACCTGCGGGAGTACCTGACCCGTCCGGACGTCGCGCGCTGCCGCAGGCAGGTCTTCCTGGTGGACACCTGCGCGACATTCGTCCAGGCCGGGGAGACCAGACCGGCCGTCGCCACCCTGCCGACGGGCAAGAGCCGCCTCCCGGTGGAGCAGTTCATGCTGCTCGCGGCCGCGCCGGGACAGGCGGCGAAGCAGCGTGGTGCCGGGCGGACAGGGGCCTTCTCGACCGCCGTCATGGACTGGCTGGAGGAGCACTCGCCGGGCCTGAAGACGGACCTCGACGCGCTGGTCGCGCACGTCAAGGAGCACTTCACCGGTCACCGCCTGGGTGCCCGGCAGCTCCAGACGCCCGTGACGCTGGTGATCCAGCCGATCGGTGGGGACGTGGAGATCTGGCAGCGGGACCCCGCGCCGGCCCCGCCCACCTCGCCGGAGGCGAAGCGGGCGGAGGCGGCCGCCAGGTCCGGCCGGGCCGGGGTCCTGGCCGGGGGCGGGGTGCTGGCGCTGGTGGCGATGGTCGCGATCGTGGCGATGTTCCTGCACGGCAAGGGTGAGGACGGGGACCGGAAGACGGACCTGGAGGCCGCCCCGGCGGCCGGCCCTGCGGTGCCGGGCAAGGAAGTCGCAGCGGCGTCGCCCTCGCCCGTGCCGTCGGCCGGGGGCTCCGCCTCACCGTCCGCCTCGGCCCCGTCCGCCTCGGCGCCCGTCCCGCAGAAGGCTGCCGGCCCGGAGGAGCAGTGCGGAGGCTCGAACCAGAACAACAATGTCCCGAGCGTCCACGAGACGGTCTGCTACGTGAAGGACGGCAAGCGGATCACGCTGACGGCCAAAGTCCGGTCGACCGTGCCGAAGCAGGTCACGGTGACCGTCTGGGCGGTCGATTCGAAGGGCACCTATGTGACCGCTGTGGGGTCGACGAAGCGGACCTTCACGGCGGACAACAAGGAGGAGACGGTCTCGTTGACCGTCGCCCAGCTGGCGCCCGGACCCTATGAGGTCCGCATCGCCACTGAGGCCGGGAGCACCGCGGGGTTCAACGCGCAGGCCACCCCCGTTCGCGGGCACTCGATGCCGTTCACGTCCCCCTGACAGCGTCCGCCGATGCCCGGGCGGCGGCCGAGCCGGCGACGACCCGGCTCGCACCGGCCGGCGTACGGCGTTCCCAGCGGAGCGCAAGGGCCGTGAGGGCGATCGCGGTGACCGTCATCGCCGCGCCCGCCCACGCCGGGGACGCGAAGCCGAAGCCGGCGTCGATGACCGTGCCGCCGAGCCACGGGCCGCCGGTGTTGCCCAGGTTGAACGCGGCCGTCGTGGTGGCCCCCGCGAGGGTGGGGGCGGCGCCGGCGACGTTGAACATCCGGGCGTTCAGCGCCGGGGCCGTGAAGAACGCCGAGACGCCGAGCAGGAACGACAGGGCGATCGCGGCGGCGGCGCTGGACGCCAGCACGGTGAGGGCCCCGAGGAACACCGTCGAGGCGGTGATGCCCCAGAGCATCACCCCGAACAGGTGCGCGTCGGCGATCCGCCCGCCGACGGTGGTCCCGATCAGCGCACCGACGCCGAACAGGCCCAGGATCCACGGCACCCACTCCGAGTCCAGCCCGGCCACGTCCGTGAGCAGCGGCGACAGGTAGCTGAAGGCGCAGAAGACGCCGCCCGCCGCCAGGGCCGTGACGCCGATGGACAGCCACACCTGGCGGTCGCGGTAGATGCGCAGCTCGCGGCCGAGGCGGGGCTTCTCGGCGGGCAGGGGGATCTTCGGGATCAGGGCCAGGATGCCGGCGAGGGCGATGGCGGAGGCGGCGCCGACCGACCAGAACGCGGAGCGCCAGCCGAACTGCTCGCCGAGGAAGGCTCCGGCCGGGACGCCGAGGACGTTGGCGATCGACAGGCCGCCGATCATGACGGCCATCGCGCGGGCCCGCTGGCCCTTGTCGACCATGGCGATGGCGACGGCCGCGCCGACGGCCCAGAACCCGGCGCAGGCCAGGGCCGACACCACGCGGGAGACGAAGAGGAACGCGTACGAGGGCGCCAGCGCACCCGCCACCTGGCCGAGGCCGAAGAGGCTGATGAGGGCGATGAGGGTGGTGCGTCGAGGGAGGCGCAGCGTGGCGACCGCCAGCAGGGGTGCCCCTACGACCATGCCGATCGCGAAGGCGGATATCAGCAGGCCCGCCTGCGGAATGGTGACGCCCATGTCCTCGGCGATGGGCGGGAGCAGACCGGACAGCATGAATTCGCTGGTGCCGAGCGCGAAGACGGACAGGCCCAGGACGTAGACGGCGACGGGCATGCGGGATCGGGTTCGGGATGCTGGCATGTTCTACCCGAACCGCCTCGAAGCAGGACGCATTCCCGCGCCCCGTCGCGTATGTCAGGTCAGCGCGGCCAGCTCGGCCTCCAGGTTGCGGCGGGCCGGGGCCTCCCAGTGCGCGGTTCCGTACGGGGTGCGGAAGAGGCGCGGCAGTGCGAGCAGCTGCCGCAGGACGGCGGCGCGGCCGGTGCGGAAGGCCTCGTCGGGGACGAACGCGTACTCGGCGCGGACGGCGGCGGCGTAGGCGGCGTAGGCGTCGGGGGTGCCGGCGAGGACGCCGAGGTCGGCGTCGCAGAGCACCTCGCCGTTGGTGTCGCCGGGGGCGGGGTCGTGGGTGACGGTGAGCCGGACCAGGCGGGCCACCTCGGCGGTGCGGGCGGCGTCGACGCCGAGCTCGGGGAGGGCGCGTTCGGCGAGGGCGGCGCTGCGCTCCTCGTTCTCGGAGCGGTCGGGGCGGTAGACGGCGTCGTGGAACCAGGCGGCGAGCTCGACGGCGGCGGGGTCGGCGGCGTGTCCGGCGAGTACGTCGGCCCGCGCGAGGACGTCGGCCAGGTGCGCGGTGGTGTGGTACCGGCGCTGCGGTTCCGCCCAGGCGGTGAGGAGGCGGTCGGCGTAGGGGGCGGGGTCGCGGGTGGCGCCGGCGGCGGTGGCGGTGGCGTCCCAGCGGGCGCGGAGGGCGGCGGTGCCGGGCGCCGTCCCGGGCTTGGTGGGGGGCTTGGTGCCGGGCTGCGTGCCGGGCGGGGTGTCGCGCGGCGTGTCGGGCGTGTCCATGCGGACATTGTGGGGGTGGCGTCATTCTGCTGGTGGTGCACGGGGTGAGGCCCGTACTCTGGATATTGGACTAGACCTATTTCCACATGGGCATGAAGGATGGGATCACATGAGCAACCGTGCACTCCTGGAGGTGATCGCCCTCGACGCGGAGGACGCGGTCGCCGCCCAGGCGGGTGGAGCGGACCGACTCGAACTGGTCACCGACATGGCCGCCGACGGGCTGACCCCGTCGCGCGAGACCTTCGCGGCGATCAGGGCGGCGGTCGACATCCCGCTGCGCGTGATGCTCCGCACGTCGGACGGATTCGCGGCGGGCGACGTCTCCGCGCTCGTGGAGACGGCGCACGGGCTGCGGGCGGAGGGCGCGGAGGAGTTCGTCCTCGGCTTCCTGCACCCCGACGGCAGCCCGGACCTCGACGCGGTCGAGGCGGTGCTCGCGGAGCTGGACGGCTGCCGCTGGACCTTCCACCGGGCCATCGACCGCGCCGCGGACCGGGACGGCCTGCGCAAGGCACTCACGGACCTGCCCGGGCTGGACACGTACCTGACGGCGGGCTCGGCGGCCGGTGTCGCGGAGGGGCTCGGCGTGCTGATCGCGGAGGCCGCGGCGGGGCGGCGCGGTGAGCCGGGATACGAGCCGCGGATCCTGGTCGGCGGCGGTCTGTCGCTGGCGCACCTGCCGGTGCTCCGGGAGGCGGGCGTCGACGCGTTCCACATCGGCGGCGCGGCCCGTCCCTCCGGGTGGGACCGGCCGGTCTCGGCCGCCGCCGTCGCGCGGTGGCGCGAGGCACTGGGCTAGTTCCGGCCCCTGCCCTGCGGGGCCCTGCCCTGCGGGGCCCTTGCCCGGGCAGGGCGGAGGCGCCGGCCGTGCGGGGGCTGCTGCCGTGCGGGGGTTGCCGTGCGGCGGCTGTCCTGCGGGGGCTTGCCCCTCCCCGCCCTTCCACCGTTCCCAGGGGCTCCGCCCCTGACCCCGGTACGGGCGCGCGGCGCCCGTCGCCTCAATCGCCGGCGGGCTGGAGATTGAGGCCAGGGGACCCCGCCCCGCGCGGCGGCGGCCCGCAGCCCCCGCCCCGGCGGGGCGCCCGCAGGGGGTCAGGCCAGCGCCGCCGGCAGGGCCGCGGCATGCAGCGCCGTGAGGCCCGACACCGCTCGGGTGAGGCACACGTACAGCCGCCGCAGCCCCGTCCGCTCGTCCGGCTCGCCGTCCACGATCGCCGCCGGCTCGTCCAGGACCACGTAGTCGTACTCCAGACCCTTCGCCAGCGACGCCGGGACGAGGGTCAGCCGCGACTCCGCCGTCGTCTCCTCGCCGGGCGACAGGTACGCCAGCCCCGCCTCCGCCAGCGCCTCCGCCAGGACCGGGATCCGCGCGTCCGCCGCGATCAGCCCGATCGAGCCCTCGTGCGCGAGCGACGCCCGGCACGCGGCGATCACGTCCGCCGTCAGGCCGTCCACCGTCGACGGGGTCACCGTCAGCGACCCCGGCGCCTCACGCACCGACGACACCGGCGCCAGCCCCGGCGAGATCGCCGGCAGCAGCCGCGACGCGTACGCGATCACCTCGCGCGGCACGCGGAAGCCCGCCGTCAGCTCCTCCACCACCGCTTCCGGCTTCCCCAGGTGCGCCAGCGCCTCGTCCCAGCTGCGCGTCGCCCACGGGGTGGTGCCCTGCGCGAGGTCTCCGAGGACCGTCGCCGAGCCCGTCGTACAGCGCCGCCCCACCGCCCGGTACTGCATCGGGGACAGGTCCTGCGCCTCGTCGAGGACGACGTGGCCGAGCGAGGGCGTCCGCTCCACCAGGTCCGCCGCCTCGTCGATCAGCACCAGGTCCGCCGCCGACCACTTCGCCGACCTCACGCTCCGGAAAGGCTTCGTCCACAGCAGCAGCTTCTGTTCCTCGTCCGTGAGGACCCCGTCGGCGTGCACCGCCAGGAACTCCGCGTCCGACAGCAGCCGCAGCACCAGCTTCGCCGGCTCGACCAGCGGCCAGACGGCCTTCACCGCCGCCTTCACCGCCGCGTTGCGGGCCACCGCGTCCTGCACCCGGTCGTCCGGCGCCTCGCCCGCCTGCTCCATGCGGACGAGCACCGCGTGCGCGATCCGCCGCGGCAGCGCGTCGCGGGCGGCGCCGTAGCGGATGTCGCGGGCCATCAGCTCGGCGACGATCTCCTCCAGCTCGTACGCCGGCACCCGCCACCGGCGCGAGCCGCGCACCACCATCAGGGGCTCGGCGGGCGGGGTGACGTGCGAGCGGACCGCGCGCCGCAGGACCTCCGCCATGCGGGCGTCGCCCTTGACCACCGCCGTCGCGGCGGCGTCGGTGCCGCGCACCTCCAGGCCCTCGCGGGCGACGAGGTCGTCCACCGTGGCCTGCTTGACCTCCAGCTCGCCCAGCGCCGGCAGGACCTGCTCGATGTAGTGCAGGAAGGAACGGTTCGGCCCGATGACCAGCGTGCCCGTCCGGGCCAGCCGCTCGCGGTGCGCGTACAGGAGGTACGCGACCCGGTGCAGGCCGACGGCCGTCTTCCCGGTGCCCGGGCCGCCCTGCACGCAGACCGAGCCGGACAGGCCGGAGCGGACGATCTCGTCCTGCTCGGGCTGGATCGTCGCCACGATGTCGCGCATCGGGCCCACGCGGGGCCGTTCGATCTCCTGCTGGAGCAGCCTGCTGACGGCCGCCGCCTCGCCCGGGTCGGAGAGGTGCTCGTCCTCGTACGCGGTCAGCTCGCCGCCGGTGTAGCCGAAGCGGCGGCGCAGCGCCACGTCCTGGGGATCGGCCTTGGAGGCCCGGTAGAAGGGCTGGGAGACCGGCGCGCGCCAGTCGATCACCATCGGGTCGCCCTCGGCGTCGTGGACGTGGCGGCGGCCGATGTAGAACTGCTCGCCCCCGGCACCTTCGGCGAGCTCCGCGCCCGGGGCGTGCAGGTAGTCGAGGCGGCCGAAGAAGAGCGGGGTGTGGGCGAGGTCCGCGAGGGCCTTGATGCGGTCGTCGATCTGTGCCTGGAGGACGATGGCGTTCACCCAGTTCGCGGTGACGTCGCGGATGTCGAGGGCCTCGACGTCCTCGCGCATGGCGCGCAGGGCGGAGCGCGAGGCGGCCAGGTGGGCCCGCTCGCGGCCGAGCGGGCCGGTGGTGTCGGTGGTGTCGGTGGTGTCGGCGGTGGGGTCGGGGGCGTGCGCGGACACGGAGGAGCCTCCAGCTGGTGCGGTACGGAAAGCCCCCGGTTTCCGGCCGGAAGGCGGCACTCCCCGATGGACGGCGGGAGGCGGCAAGAGCGGAGATTGTAATCAGCGGGGCGGTGCGGCGCGAACGGGTTTCGGGGCCGGAAGTCCTGAGGGGGCGGGACCTCCGAACGGGTGTCATACCCGGGAGTGTCAGACCTTGGGCAGAGCCACTAGGGGATCCCATGGGCCGGGAGGAGGACGCGGGAGGCCTGCGGATTCCGTCCCGAGGGCGATGTGCGGGAAGGGACGGGGACGCACCATGGATACATGAGCACCGCAACCCTCAACCCGGTCCAGGGCGGGCGCCCCAGCGGCGCGACCGCCACCTCCGACTACCGTCCCCGCCACCGCGTCGGCGATGTCCTGCGCGCCGCGAAGGTCTTCGCCACCGCCGCCGTGAGCGTGGTCGTCCTGGGCGAGTACGCCGAGGACGCGGGCGTCATACGCCGCTGACGGCCCCGCTCACGGCCGCCTGCGTGGCCGTGCCCCCGGGCCGCCTGCGTGGCCGTGCCCCGGGCGTTCCGTTGGCCGTGTCCCCGGGCCGCCTGCGTGGCCGTGACTCCGGCCGTCCCGCTGGCTGTGTCCCCGGGCCGCCTGTGTGGTCGTGCCCCGGCCGTTCCGTTGGCCGTGTCCCCGGCCGTATCCCCGGGCCGCTTGCGTGGCCCTGCCCCCGGCCGTTCCGTTGGCTGTGTCCCCGGCCGTTCGCTGGGCCGTCCGTGTGGCCTGCCCCGGCCGTGCCCCGGGCGTTCCGTTGGCCGTGTCCCCGGGCCGTCCGTGTGGCCGTGTCCCCGGCCATTCCTTCGGCCATGCCGTTGGCCGTGCTCCGGCCGTCCGTGTGGCCGCCCGGCCGCCCGCCGTCCGATCCGCCGCCCGTCCGCTCGGGCGCCGCCGAGAGGCCAGGCGCGGCTTCGGGCGACTCCGTTCCCGCAGGCCTTGGCCTGAACTTGGCGGGGGGCCGGCGTTGATCCACTAGGGTCACGCGCGTGACCCGCAGTCCCCATTCCGCTTCTTCGTCCCCGCCGGTCGCAGGCGTGCTGGTCACGGGCTCGCTGCTCGCGCTGGGCGTCCTGTGCATCGCCCTGCGCATTCCGACGGCCGACGCCTTCCTCAGCGGCTTCTCCGCCGCCGATTGGCATCCGCCGGCCGCCTATCCGCCGTTCGCCGCGATCCTCTTCACGCCCGCCGCCTGGCTGCCGGCGGGTGTGCTCAAGGCCGTCCTCGTCCTCGGCAACGCCGGCCTGCTCGCCCTGCTGGTCCTGCTCTCCTGCCGGCTCGCCGGAGTACGGGCCCGGCGGGGGCCCGTACTCGCCGCCACCATCGCCGGACTCTGGCTGGAGCCGCTGTTCCAGAGCCCGCTGCCCGGCCAGATCAACCTGGCGCTCGCCTGCCTCGCCGTCTGGGACCTCGGCCGGCCCCGCGCGGCCCTCGGCCAGGGCTTCGCCCTCGGCGTCGCCGCCGGGATCACCCTGACTCCCGCGCTCTTCGTCCCGTACCTGCTGGTGACCTGGCGGGTCCGGGCCGCCCTGACCGCCCTCGCCGGGTTCACCGGCACCGCCCTGCTCGGGCTGCTGGTGCTCCCGGAGGCCTCCGCCGACTTCTGGGCCCACCACCTCCCGGCGGGCGGCCGGACCCTGCTGCGGGAGTGGCCGCAGCTGTGGGTGTGGGCCGTACCGCTCCTCACCGCCCTGACGGGCGCGGTCCACCGCCGCCGCACCCGCCACCCCGGTCACGGCCGCCCCGGTCACGGCCGCCCCGGCCACCGTCCGCCCGGGCGCGGGATCCCGGCCCCGCGACCGCCCGCCGCAGGCGGCGTCAGTCGCTCGCCAGGAGCTCGTCCGCGTCCATGATCCGGTAGGCGTACCCCTGCTCCGCCAGGAAGCGCTGGCGGTGCGCGGCGAAGTCCTGGTCGATCGTGTCGCGCGCCACGACCGAGTAGAACCGCGCCTCGTGCCCGTCCGCCTTCGGCCGCAGTACGCGGCCCAGGCGCTGCGCCTCCTCCTGCCGGGAGCCGAACGTCCCGGACACCTGGATGGCGACGGTGGCCTCCGGCAGGTCGATCGAGAAGTTCGCGACCTTCGACACGACCAGCACGTTGATCTCGCCCTCGCGGAAGGCGTTGAAGAGCTTCTCCCGCTGCGCGTTCGAGGTCTCGCCCTTGATGACGGGCGCGTCCAGGTGCTCGCCCAGCTCGTCGAGCTGGTCGATGTACTGCCCGATCACCAGCGTCTGCTCGCCCCGGTGCTTGCGCACCAGCGCCTCCGTGACCTTCCGCTTCGTCGCCGTCGTCGCGCAGAAGCGGTACTTCTCCTCGGTCTCGGCCGTCGCGTACGCGAGCCGCTCGGACTCGGTCAGGTTCACACGGACCTCGACGCAGTCGGCCGGCGCGATGTAGCCCTGCGCCTCGATCTCCTTCCACGGAGCGTCGAACCGCTTCGGCCCGATGAGGGAGAACACGTCCGACTCGCGCCCGTCCTCGCGCACCAGAGTGGCCGTCAGCCCGAGCCGCCGGCGGGCCTGGAGGTCGGCGGTGAACTTGAACACCGGCGCCGGCAGCAGGTGCACCTCGTCGTACAGGATCAGCCCCCAGTCCCGGGAGTCGAACAGCTCCAGGTGCGGGTAGACACCCTTCCGCTTCGTCGTCAGCACCTGGTACGTGGCGATCGTGACCGGCCGGATCTCCTTGCGCGTACCCGAGTACTCGCCGATCTCCTCCTCCGTCAGCGACGTGCGCCGCACCAGCTCGTGCTTCCACTGCCGCGCCGAGACCGTGTTCGTGACCAGGATCAGCGTCGTCGCCTTCGCCTTGGCCATCGCCCCGGCGCCCACCAGCGTCTTGCCCGCGCCGCACGGCAGCACGACCACGCCCGAGCCGCCGTGCCAGAAGCCCTCGACGGCCTGCGCCTGGTACGGGCGCAGCGCCCAGCCGTTCTCCTCCAGCTCGATCGGGTGCGCCTCGCCGTCCACGTACCCGGCGAGGTCCTCGGCCGGCCAGCCCAGCTTCAGCAGCGTCTGCTTGATCTGCCCGCGCTCCGACGGGTGCACGGCCACGGTGTCCGCGTCGAGCCGCGCCCCGACCAGCGGCGTGATCCGCTTCGAGCGCAGGATCTCCTCCAGCACGGGCCGGTCGGTGCTGGTCAGCACCAGCCCGTGCACCGGGTGCTTGGACAGGGTGAGCCGCCCGTAGCGGGCCATCGTCTCCGCGACGTCGACCAGCAGCGCGTGCGGGACCGGATAGCGGGAGTACTCCACGAGCGCGTCGACGACCTGCTCGGCGTCGTGCCCGGCGGCCCGGGCGTTCCACAGGCCGAGCGGGGTGATCCGGTAGGTGTGGATGTGCTCGGGAGCCCGCTCCAGCTCGGCGAAGGGGGCGATGGCCCGGCGGGCGGCGCCGGCGAGCTCGTGGTCGACCTCGAGGAGGAGCGTCTTGTCGCTTTGGACGATGAGGGGCCCGTTCACGCTGTCCCTTTCCGGCGGGGGTGCGGCCGCCCGGGCGCGGGCGGCCAAACCTCCAGTCTGCCGCATCCCGCCGCGGGCGGGGGTGTCCTGCCCGGCCGGGCCGGGGAAAAGGCGCTGACGCCGCCCGGCGGCGCGGCGTACGGTCCGGGCATGAGTGAGGATCAGCAGCCCTTCGTACCCGACGACTTCGACGTACCGCGCACGCTCTCCGGTGACGGCTTCCGGCTCGAACCGCTCGGCGCCGGGCACAACGCGCGCGACCTCGCCGCCTGGAGCGGGAGCATCGCGCACATCCGGGCCACGCCCGGCTTCACGGGCCGCAGCTGGCCGCCGGAGGCGGGCATGTCCGCCGAGGCCAACCTCGCCGACCTGGAGCGGCACGCGCGGGACTTCGCCGAGCGGCGCGGTTTCACGTACAGCGTCCTCGAAGGGGACGCGGAGGTCATCGGCTGCCTGTACGTCTACCCGGCGAAGGAGCAGCCCGGGCGGGTGCAGGTCAGCTCCTGGGTGCGCGAGGACCGGGCGCACCTCGACGCCGTCGTGCACGGGGCCGTGAGCGCCTGGCTGCGCGAGGTGTGGCCCTTCGGCGCCGGGCTGGTCGACTACGCGCCCAGGTGAGGCAGCGGGCCCGCCGGGTACGGGGTCTCGGCCGGGAGCAGCGCGCGGGCGGCAGCGGTGTCGCCCGCGCGGACCAGGGCGTGGATCTCCCGGGCCAGCGGGGTGACGTCGCGGATCGACACCGTCCACTCGTCGGCGTACGCCCGTGACGCCGGACCCGACAGGCCCAGCTGGAGCGAGCGGTGGGGCAGCGGGTTCAGGTGGAGGTCCCGCTCCGGGTCCCACTGCACCCGGGCGGGGGAGCCGGCCAGGGCGGCCTTCCACGCCTCGCGGTCCACGTGGACACCGGGCACGTAGTGCGACAGGCACGCCTGCGCGAGCGCCCGGTCGAAGCCCTCGCGGCTGATCTCCACCGCCAGGACGGTCTCCTGGTCGGCCTTCGTGGCCCAGCCGCAGCGGTACATCATCCACAGGAACGACGGCTTGATCCACGTCATCCGCTCCCGCTTCCACGCGGGCGGGAAACGCCCGTCGCGGGCCGCGGGCACGCCCAGGCGCGGGGCGTAGGCCTGGTAGACGGTGACGGTGGCGGCGGTGTGGGCGGCGCGGATCTGGTGCCGGGGGACCGAGGACGCGGACGCGGATGCGGACGCGGGGTCGGCGCCGGCTCCGGTGCGGGCTCCGGTTCCGCGCCGGGCTCCGGTTCCGCGCCGGGCTCCGGCTCCGGTGCGGGCTCTGGTGCCGGGTGCGGGTGCGGGCGCGGGTGCGCGTGCGGGTTCGGGGCGGGTTCCGGGGCAGGGTGCGGGTGCGGGTTCGGGCGTCGGGTGCGGGATCGCTTCGGACATGGCGCCAGCGTGCCCGGTCCCGCAGCCGCCGACCAGCGGTTTTCCGCCCGGCCGGGTCCCTGGTGCTGTGACCGGAAAGGCCCACAACCCTTTCCGGTCACAGCACTAGACCTGGTCCTCCGCCAGCTCCGCCACCCCCGTGATGCGGTGCAGGGCGTACGTGCGCACCTCGTCCGCCGTGTGGTCGTAGCCCGTGACGAAGCCGCCCTCCACCCGCACCGGGGCGATGACCCGCTGGCTCGCCGCCCCCTCCGCGTTCACGTACCCGATCCACACCGCCGACCCGGTCAGCGCCGCCGCCTGCACCGTCGCCAGGGTCTCCGCCGCGCTCGTACGCGGCAGCTCCCCCGGAGCACCCGAGGACTCCGACGCCGAGGCCGACGCCGGCTCCTTGCGCACGGCCGTCGCCGCCAGATCGCCCGCACGGATCGCCCGTACCGCCGCGCCCAGCAGCGTCGCGTCCGGCACCGGCGGCCCGTCCGGCACCGGCACCGGCGCCGAACGCGCCGGGGTGCGGTGCGCGTCCGCCCGCGCCACCACCACGTCGCCGGTACGGGACTCCGCCGCCGGCGCGTACCCCATCGCCCGCAGCCCCTCCAGCAACGCCGCCGGATCCGCCTGCGCCGCCACCACCGTCGGCGCGAGCCGCCGCAGACCCAGCGCCGCCGACCGCCGGTCGGCCAGGATCTCGCCCAGCATCGCGTCGTCGTCGCACCGCACGTACGAGGACGCCGCCCCGACCCGCAGGTGCCCGTGCCGCCGCGCCACGTCGTCGATCAGGTACGCGAGCGGCTGCGGAACCGGCGTACGGCTGTGCTCGGCCAGGAACGCGTGCAGGTCGGAAGCCGTCTGCCCCGAATCCAGGGCCCGCCGCACCGAACCCGGAGTGAACCGGTACACCGTCGCCCCGCCCTTGGACTCCACGTCCGCCAGCACCGCCAGGAACTCCCCCAGCGGCCGCAGCAGCGGACCCGGCGCCACCGCCGTCAGGTCCGCCTGCAACAGCACGTGGTCCACCGGCTCCGGCAGCAGCGGCGCCAGCAGCACCGCCGGATCCCGGTGCTCCAGCAAGGCCCGCCCGAACGAGCTGAGCGCACCCCGCCCCGTGACACCCAGCACCTCGGCCTCGTGCAGCGCCCACCGCGCCAGCCGGGCCCGCAGGACGCTCGTCCCGCGCGCCGGCCGCTCCCACGCGAGCCGCTCCAGCACCGCCTCCGGATCGGGCGCCCCGCCCTCCGGCAGCTCCCCGACCAGCTCCAGGACCCGGCGGCGCACCTCGGGCGCCGCCGAACGGTCCAGGTCCGGGCCGAGCGCCGACAGGGTGCGCCCCTTGGCGTCCTGCTCCCCGACCAGCCCCGCCGTACGGGTGGCCGGCAGCCACGCCGCCGCCAGCGCCGTCCACCGCTCGGCGGGCGGCAGCTCCCGCCACTCGTCGAACGCGGGCGTCGGCGCGTACCGCTCGTCGGCCTCCCCGTCACTGGCCAGCAACCCCGCCGCGAACGCCAGCTCCATCCAGAACGCCGCCGCGTCCTCCGTGGTGTCCAGCGCCGCCGCCGTCCGCTTCAGGTCCCGCACGGCCAGCCCGCCCGCCCGCAGCACCAGCGGCCCCGCGTGCTCCCAGGACTTCACCAGCTCCTCGACGGTGGCCGGCGCCGCCAGTGCCTGGCCCGCCGCGTTCGCGTCCACAAGCTGTGGACGGTGCTCCCGGTGCACACCCACCACCGGCGCGACCGGCGCCGTCAGCCGGTGCGCGAGCCCGCCCCGCAGGTGCAGCGCCACCTCCCTCGGCAGTACGACCGTCCGCGCCGAAGCCGGCAGCAGCAGCCCCCGGTCGCGCAGCCAGCGCACCGGCGGCGTCGGATCCGGCGTCACCTCCCCGTACGGCGGCCCCCACACGAGCCGCCCCAGCACCTGGTGCGCCTCCGCCGGAGCCCCGTCCAGCAGCGCCGACATCCGCTCCGGGTCGGTGAACAGCGCCGTCAGCGCCGCCACCGCCGACACCGGATCGTGCGTCGCCGGCAGCCCGGCCGCCGCCACGATCTCCTGCACCCGGGTCGGCGACATCCCCGCCGTCGCCTCCGCCACGGTCGGCCCCAGCCCCGTCGGGGAGGGCCGCTGCGCCGACGGGGCGAGCAGCTCCCGCGCGGTGCGCACCAGCCGCAGCCGGTCGTCGTCCCCCCACACCAGAGCCTGGTCGCGCAGGGTCCCCAGGGCCCGGGGGAGGGCGTCACGGGCCGCTTCGTCCTCACCGCCGGAACCGGTCAGCAGCGCCTCCAGCACCGGGTACGGGCACGGGTCCGGGGCCACCGCGAGGGCCTCGGCCGTCTGGAGCGCGAACCGGTCCAGCCGGTCCAGGGCGCGCACCACCGAGGCCCGGGTGCCGGCGCGCGTGGCCAGCTGGGTGACGTCGCCGGGCACCGGGTTCAGCAGGTCGGGGCGGGCGTGCAGCAGGGCGGCGAGCGCCACGTCGTCGCGGGCGCGGAGCGCCTCGGCGAGGGAGCGCGGGGCGTTCGCCGCAGCGGTACTAGCCTCGGGCACGTTGGTCGCCTCCTGGTCACGCCGGCCGGACCGCCGTCCGGTCCCCATCCGGCCAACGGTATCCGCTGCGCCGTCGGCCGCTCCACGGACGCACGCGCTACCGTCGGGGGCGTGGCGATCGAGAGCGACCATCTGGTCTACGAATACCTGAGCCGCGTCGGGGACTTGGCGCAGCGGCGGCAGCTGTCGTCCGCGGACCGGATGCGGCTGGTCTCGGGGCTGCGGGACGAGATCGACCGCCGGCGCGCCAAGTACGAGCCCGACACTCCGGCCGCCGTACGCGGCATCCTGGAGCGGATCGGCACGCCGGAGGAGGTCCTCGACACCGTGGGCGCGGCCCGCGCGTCCACCCCGCCCGCAGGGCTGGGGGTGCCGGCGGGGGTGCCGGCGCAGCGGGGCAGCACCCCGAGCGTCCCGCGGGACGCCCCGCGGGACGTGCCGGGGAACGTCCCGCCGCACCTGGCCGGTCTCGACGAACTCGGGGCGACCGCCGGAGCCGAACCCGACTGGTGGAGCCTGTCCCCGGGCGCCTCCGGGCGGGGGCCGCAGGTGGAGGGATTCGCGGGCGGCATCGAGTTCCCGGAGCTCTTCCGCGAGCGGGAGGAGGAGGCGGGGGAGGAGCAGAAGAAGCCCGAACCGGCCGGGACCCCTCCCGCAGGGGCGGGCGGCTTCGTACGGTTCCTGCGCGACCGGCGCGAACGGCGCGAGCAGAAGAAGGCCGCCGCGCCGGAGGGGGAACCCAGGCCCCGCCCCCACGCGTTCCTCCTGCTGGCGGCGGCGCTGCTCCTGGCGGGAGCCCTCACCGGGTACTGGCTGCTGCTCGGCGCCGGAGCCCTGGTGGCGTACGCCTCCCGCGTACTCGGCCCCCGCGAGCGCAAGTGGGTCCTCCTCGGCCTGCCCGCAGCCGTGTTCACCCTGGCCATGCTCTGGCTCTGGGGCCGCACCACGGGCCGCTGGGGCGACCCCCTGGCCTCCGACCAGGTGGGCCAGACCTTCCAGCCCCTCTGGCCCACCCTGGCCCGCACGGCGGCCGCCATCACGGCGGCGTACCTCCTGTGGCGCTCCCGGCGACGGTAGGGCGCCTTCGCGCCCCCTCGCCTGCCGGGCGGGGGTGTGGGGGGCGGTAGCCCCTTGGGCCGGGTCGGGGAGGTGCTGGGGGTTTCCCGTCAGTCCCATCGTCGTTCCGTGTCGTGCCGGTCCGTCAAGGGCGCTCCCTTCGGTCGCGTCACTTCGTGATCGCCTTCGGCGACCCTTGACCGACCGGCCCGCCCCGGAAAGCCGAAAGACTGCCGGGAAACCCCCAGAAGAACGGTCACGGGGGAGAGGAGGAGGGACGGGCCTGTCATGGACGAGACGAGGGACCGGGCCTTGGCCGGCCGGGCATCCGGGCCCCAGAGGTCAGGATCCGGAGCCGGGGGCGCGGCTACCCGCAGGAAAGGTCGATCAGAGCGACCTGGGGACCACCCAGGCGCAGCAGATCGCTACGCGCTCCTCTCGGATGGCGTCCGGCGACCGTCCGGGGCTGATACATGCAGCAGAGGACGACCAGAGCAGCGCAGGAAGCGGTCAGGCGCGACAGATCGCTACGCGCTTCTCCGATCTCGGCGGCCGGCCGCCGTCTGGGGCTGGGCTGGGGCGGGTTCGACGTTGGCGACGGCGGTCGTGAACTCGCGCCCCGAGGCGTTGCGGATGTAGGCCAGTTCCATCCAGCGCTCGTAGGCGACGGAGTTCGAGACGTTCTCGTTGATCACCGCCATCAGCTCGCCTTCCACGCCAGAGGCGGTGTCGCGCACGCGACGGCGGAGCAGGCGGTGGGGGACGTACTCGTACTGCTCAGTCATCGACTGCCTCCCGTGCGGCTGCACCTGTTGAGGTGCCGGTAGACGACTACGGAACTGCCAGAGGCCTCCTCGATGGCTCCGCGACGCACGGCTTCCAGCGGCTCCACCTGGCGAAGGCAGGCGGCACACCTGCTCCCCGGCGGGGCGTAAGTGACGTACTCCCACTTGTGAGGGTCGTTGTCCGTGGCAAGCGCCTTGGCCCGCGCCATGGTGCACCCCTTCGTCGTTGTCTGACGTTCGGTGCGTCATCCTTCACCGCTGGTCAGCGGCGCAGACGGATCATGCGCGTCTTGGACTAAAGATCACCTGAGGGCGGCTGCGCACCCGCTGAGGAAGGCTCGTGCGCCTTCCCCGAAGACGGCCCGCTCCTCCAAGCGCGAAAACTCGTGCAGATGCCCCATCACGTCGCGGGGATCCCGAAAGACCATCACCCCGGAGGACAGTTCGACCGTGGCCATGCGGTCGTCGTAGACCGTGAAGGTGTTCAACGGTGCGGGCCCCGTCGGCACCGTTATGGGGATGACCCCAAGCCTGACGCTCGGCAGATGCGTGAGCGAGGCCAAGTGGTCGATCTGCACGGCGAGCGCGTCGGGACCGACGAGAGGCCAACGGACGGCTTGCTCCGTGAGGATGAACGTGAACCGCTTCGACCGGTCGTACAGCACCTGTTGCCGTTCGAGTTTCCTGGCGATCGTCTTTGCGTGATCGCCAGGAACGTGAGCGAGGCTTGCGCGGATGTACTCGGGCGTCGAGAGGAGCCCTGTGATCATCGACAGCAGGAAGAAGCGGAACTCTGCTGACGACGCTTCAAGGCCGGCGAGCTCCAGCTGTTTCTTGTCGAGGCCTTTGCGACGCATCCCACGGGCGCCCTGCCACTCCGTGTTCGCCCGCCGTGCCAGGGTCATGACCTGAGTGACCAGCGTCGAGGGTGCGTCGCAGGCGCGGAGGAGTTGTTCCACGTCCACCAGGGACGGGCGTACCTTGCCGTTCTCGATGCGACTGATCTTGGACTGGGACATGTTGCAGCGGGCAGCGACCCGAGCCCCCGCGAGGCCGGCCCGCTTGCGGACGGCCTTCAACAGAGCCGCCAGTTCTTCGCCTGACTGGTCCAGTTCTTCGGGTTCGACCGTCACCTACCGATGTACTCCAGGAATGGAACGGACGCCTCTACGGCGATCCGCTGGTACTCGACGAACGGCGCGGGGTCGCCTGCGTACAGCTCGCGGCCGATCTGCCTGCCGTCGGCCTCGTAGTGCATGAGCACGACTGTGGAGCGGTCGAACATCCAGAAGTCCTGCACGCCGGGCAGCGGGTTCGGGCGATGGGTCACATCGAGAATGCGGATGTCTTCTCCGGCGGGATGTCGTCCTGTAGACATTCGGACAGTCGCCCTGCCCGCAAGTTCCCCCATTGCCGTTGCCGGTGAGCCTGGTCAGTTCCTCATGTGCCATGAGGAGCCTCCTCCGTGACAGGCCCTGAGTGGACCTGGTGTCCATGACCGTACGGGGGACCTCTGCACCCGTCCATGCGCGAACGGGACTATGCACGTCTTCGCATAAAGGCGCCCCGGGCCTACGGCTGTCGCATGCAGATCTCTGAGCGGCGGTCGGCCGCCGACAGACAGAAGCGCGTAGCGATCCGTCGCGCCTGACCGCTTCCTGCGCTGCTCTGTTCGTCCTCTGCTGCGGGTATCAGCCCCGGACGGTCGCCGGACGCCAAGCAATGAGGAGCGCGTAGCGATTTGTTGCGTCTGGATGGTCCGCAGGACGGTCCTGTCGTCCTTCCGTGCAGGTAGAGCACCTGTGGTCCCGGATCTCGGCTCCTGGGGGCCCGGATGCCCGGCGGGCCGGCCCCCGGTCCCTCGTCTCGTCCATGACAGGCCCGTCCCTCCCTCTTCTGCCCCGTGACCGTTCTTTTGGGGGTTTCCCGGCAGTCTTTCGGCTTTCCGGGGCGGGCCGGTCGGTCAAGGGTGGCCGAAGGCCATCGCGCAGCGACGCGACGAAGGAGCGCCCTTGAGGGACCGGCACGACACGGAAGGACGATGGGACTGACGGGAAACCCCCAGCCCCTCCCTGAGACGGGCCAAGGGGCTACCGCCCACCGCACCCCGCCCCCGCCCCCACCCCCTCGCGGGGGAGACAGCGCCCCCGCCGGGCGGGCCCCGTACCCCGCCCCACCCCCATGGGCACCCCAGCCGCGCGTAAAGGGGGTGTAATGGGAAACCGTCACAGAGCTGACATTTCGCCAAATACCGGCATCCGATAAGCCAACCTCCGCTTACGTTCCCGCACCTCGCTGGAGCCTCGGCACAATGGCGCTATGACCTCCCACATCCCCCCACAGCTCACCGTCGGCTTCGACCTCGACATGACGCTCATCGACTCCCGGCCCGGCATCAAAGCCGCCTACCAGGCGCTTTCCGCCAAGACCGGGGCGTACATCAACGCCGACGAGGCCATCACGCGCCTCGGGCCGCCGCTGGAAGAGGAGCTCGCCTACTGGTTCCCCGAGGAGGAGATCCCGGCGATGCGGGACCTCTACCGGGAGATGTACGTCGACCACGCCATCCTGCCGACGCCCGCCATGCCCGGAGCCCGCGAGGCGGTCAAGGCCGTCCAGGCCCTCGGCGGGCGGGCCATCGTCGTGACGGCGAAGAACGAGCCCAACGCCCGGCACCACCTGGAGCACCTCGGGATAGAGCCCGACGCCGTCATCGGCTGGCTCTGGGCCGAGGCCAAGGCGAAGGCGCTGCGCGAGTACGGGGCGCAGGTCTACGTCGGCGACCACGTCGGCGACGTGCGCGGCGCCCGCACCGCCGGTTCGCTGTCGGTGGTGGTGCCGACGGGGCCGTGTTCGGAGACGGAGCTGCGTGAGGCCGGCGCGGACGTGGTGCTGAACGACCTCACGGAGCTGCCGCAGTGGCTCGCGGAGTACGAGCGGGCCCGCGCGGCCTGAGCGCCCGCGCCCGCGCCCGGCGGAAGGCCAGGGCGAAGGCGAAAGGCCACGGCGGAAGGCCAAGGCGAAACGCGGAAGGCGTCAGGCGGCCTGGGACTCCCGGGCCGCCCGGCGCTGTGCGGCCGCCGAGCGCAGCACGCCCGCCGCCGAGATGGCGAAGCCGACGCCCATCAGCATGCACACGGCCCACGCGTAGGACGGGAACGGGTCGGTGCCCAGGAACAGCGGGGCCATGGTCGCCAGGGTCGCCACGGCGCCCACCACGAACACGATGCCGCCGGCCTTGACCAGGCCGTCGCCGGCCCGTGCTTCGTCGGGATGAGGAGTAACAGTCACCCCACCAGGGTAGTTCCCTGGCCGAAGCGGTGGAGCGCGAAGGACCGGGGAACGTCTTGCCAGCGGTTTCTGGACCATTAGCCTGGAGGAGGCGGGTCGGAGGACCCGCTGTACTGCTATCCGGAGCCGTTCACCACGGCGAACCGGACCCGACGAGCACAAGGACAGAGGACGGACGTGCCTACCGGCAAGGTCAAGTGGTTCAACAGCGAGAAGGGCTTCGGCTTTCTCTCCCGTGACGACGGCGGAGACGTCTTCGTGCACTCGTCGGTGCTCCCGGCCGGGGTCGACGCCCTCAAGCCCGGGCAGCGGGTGGAATTCGGAGTCGTCGCGGGGCAGCGCGGTGACCAGGCACTTTCGGTGACGGTGCTGGATCCGGCGCCCTCCGTCGCGGCCGCCCAGCGCCGCAAGCCCGACGAGCTCGCCTCGATCGTGCAGGACCTGACGACCCTGCTCGAAAACATCACGCCGATGCTGGAGCGGGGCCGTTACCCCGACAAGGCGCACGGCACGAAGATCGCCGGTCTGCTGCGCGCGGTGGCCGACCAGCTCGACGTCTGAGCAGCGCACGACGCGCGTACCGGTGCCCCGCCGCTCGCTCCGAGCGGCGGGGCACCGTCACGTCGTACGCGTCACGGGAAGCGCAGGGCGTCCGCGGGGATGGCCGGAACGAGCCCCTCGGCCGCGGCCCTGGTCAGCAGCCCGCGGACGGCCGCGTACCCGGCGTCGCCGAGGTCCGCCGTGAACTCGTTGACGTACAGCCCGATGTGCTGGTCGGCGACCGCCGGGTCCAGTTCCTGCGCGTGGGCGCGTACGTACGGCCGCGAGGCCTCCGGGTCGTCCCACGCCATCCGCACCGACGTACGGGCCGACTCGGCCAGCGCGCGCAGCGTCTCCTCGCCCAGCGAGCGTTTGGCGATGATCGCCCCGAGCGGGATCGGCAGCCCGGTGGTGGACTCCCAGTGCTCGCCCATGTCGGCGAGGCGGTGCAGCCCGTAGTCCTGGTACGTGAACCGGGCCTCGTGGATGACCAGTCCGGCGTCCACCCGGCCGTCACGCACGGCCGGCATGATCTCGTGGAACGGCAGCACGACGACCTTGCCGACGCCGTCCGGGAGGACGTCCGCCGCCCACAGCCGGAAGAGCAGGTAGGCGGTGGAGCGTTCGCTCGGCACCGCGACCGTGCCGGCGGAAAGGTCCACGCCGGGCTCGCGCGTCAGCACGAGCGGCCCGCAGCCGCGCCCCAGGGCCCCGCCGCAGGGCAGCAGCGCGTACTCCTCCAGCACCCACGGCAGGACGGCGTACGACACCTTCAGCACGTCCAGCTCGCCGCGCTCGGCCATGCCGTTGGTGATGTCGATGTCGGCGAAGGTCACGTCGAGGGCGGGCGCGCCGGGGACGCGGCCGTGCGCCCACGCGTCGAAGACGAAGGTGTCGTTCGGGCAGGGCGAGTAGGCGATGGCGAGCGGTTCAGCGGTGCTCATGGCGTTCTCCCCAGGTGACGAGTACGGGTCCCAGCGCGCGGAACCCCGCGGTCAGGGCGGCGAGCGCGTCCCCGATGCGCCAGGCGGCCCGGTCGCGCGGCCCGACGGCGTTGGACACGGCGCGGACCTCCAGGACCGGCAGTCCGTGCGCGGCGGCGGCCTCCGCCACCCCGAAGCCCTCCATCGCCTCGGCCCCGGCCAGCGGATGCCGGGCGGCGAGCTCGGCGGCACGGGAGGCACTGCCGGTGACGGTGGACACGGTCAGGACGGGCGCGAGCAGCGCCCCGGTGGCCTCGGCGGCGCGTGCGGCGAGCTCGGCGGGCGGCAGGTGCACGCTGCGGCCGAAGCCGAGCTCCTGCACCGGCAGGAACCCCTCGGGGGTCTCGGCCCCCAGGTCGGCGGCGACGAGCGCGTCGGCGACCACCAGCGAGCCGAGCGGGGCGGCGGGCGCGAACCCGCCGCCGATGCCGGCGGAGATGACGAGGGAGTAGTCGGCCAGCGCGAGCGCGGTGGCCGTGGCGGCCGCGGCGGCGGCCGGGCCGACACCGCCGACGAGGACGTCGGCGGCGAGACCGGGCAGGTCCCGGCGGGTGAGGGGGTACCTGCCGGGAAGGTGGCGCGGCTCGGGCGTGACCGGATCCGGATGAGGGGTGAGACCGGCGGCCACGGAGTCTGCCTCCGCGGCCACCGCCGTCACGATCAGCGCGCGCACGCCGCTGCGCCTGCCGCTACTTCTTCAGCTTGAGCTTGAAGGACCAGACGTTGAGGGGCTTGCCGTCCTCGCCGACCTGGACGAAGCCGAGCAGCTTCGACTGGGGCGCCTCGCCCTGGCCGCCGGTCGCGAAGACGTCGGCGCCCTGGAAGCTGCGGTAGGTGTTCGAGGAGGGCTCGGTGATCGGCTGGCCGTCGAGGACCGCCTGCCACTTCTTGCCGTCCTCGACGATCTCGGGCTCGACGCCCAGGCGCAGCGTGTCGCCGCGGCCGTAGTCGATGGTCTTGGCGTTCTTGGGGTCCGTCAGGCACTCCTGGACCTTGTCCATGGAGAGGTCCTGGCCGTTGGAGCTGCAGTCGGCCTCGGATTCGGCGGACACCGACGAGCTGCCGACGGTCACCGTCGCGAGCGGCGTCGGCTTGTCGCAGGCGGACAGGAGGAGGAGGCCGGCGGACACGGCTCCGAGGGCCGCGACGCTGCGGCGGGCCCTACCCGGGAAAAGCGGTGCGGTCATGAGCCGAAGGCTATCGGGCCGGTGGGCCGCGCCGCCGCACGGGGGTGCCGGTGCCCCGGCCGGGCGTGGCGGCGGGTGCGGCGGGCCCCTGGCCGGGCCGTGGCGGGGCGGTCGGGGCTCCGCCCCCAGACCCTCCCCCGGCTACCGCGGGGAGGTGCCCCCAGCGTCTCGAGCGCCGGCGGGGCTGAGATGGCCGGCGCTCTCAGCCCCGGGGATTCCTACGCCACGCGGGGGCGGGAGGGGGTCGGGTGGCGGGTGGGGGTGGTGAGGAGGCCCCTCACCGCCATGGCGGTGCCCAGGGCCACCAGCGCGGCCGCCACCGACATGCCGAGGACGCCGTTCAGCGGCAGGGCGATGCCGATCGCGCCGCCCAGCACCCACGCCACCTGGAGCAGCGTCTCCGAACGGGCGAAGGCCGACGTCCGGACGGCCTCCGGGACGTCCCGTTGGATCATCGCGTCCAGCGACAGTTTCGCCAGCGCCTGGCAGAAGCCCGCCGTGGCGGCCAGGACGGCCATGAACAGCCCGCTGAAGAGCACCGCCGACACGATCGCCACGCCCAGGGTGACGGACAGCACCGCCGCCACGATCGCCTCCGGGGCCCGCGCGCGCAGCCATGCGCCGACCGCCGTCCCGGCGGCGTTGCCGGTGCCCGCCGCGACGCCGACGATGCCCAGCGACACCGCCGCGCTCTGCCCGGCGAGCGGGTGCTCGCGCAGCAGGAACGCCAGGAAGAAGATCAGGAACCCGGACAGCGCGCGCATCGACGCGTTCGCCAGCAGCCCGCACAGCACCGGACGGCTGACCGTGCGCAGCCCCGGGCGCTTCGAGTGCGCCTCGTGGGTGGACAGGCGGGCCCGGCGTTCGCCCTTGGCGTCGTCCACCTCGTGGGGCAGCTGGAACGCCGCGAAGGTGCCCCAGACGAAGATCGCGCAGGCCCCGTACAGCGGCCACGGCGGTCCGATCGTGTGCAGTCCGGCCGCCACGGGTGCCGCCGCGCCGGTGGCGAGGAGGCCCGCCAGCGTGACCCTGGAGTTCGCCTTGACGAGTGAGAACTTCGGCGGGAGGAGGCGCGGGACGACGGCGCTGCGTACGACGCCGTACGCCTTCGAGGCGACGAGGACGCCCAGTGCCGCCGGGTACAGCTCCAGCCCGCCGGTGGCGACCGCGCCGGACATCGTCAGCGCCAGCAGGGCCCGCGTCAGCATCGCGCCCGCCATCGCCGCCCGCCGGCCGTGCGGCAGCCGGTCCAGCAGGGGGCCGATCACGGGGGCCAGCAGGGTGAAGGGGGCCATGGTGATGGCCAGGTACAGGGCCACTCGTCCGCGTGCCTCGTCCGTGGGGACGGAGAAGAACACCGTCGAGGCGAGCGCCACGGTGATCATGACGTCGCCTGCGCCGTTGATCGCGTGCAGTTCGATCAGCCGGCCCAGTCCCGACTCACCCGCCCCGTGGGCGTGCGTGGCGCGCCGGATGCCGCGCGCCGTACCGGTGATGGGGAGGTGCAGGGCACGCCCGACGGCCCGGCCGGCCCGCCTGGCCGGTCCCGGGCCGCCTGCGGACGACCGTACGGGTGCCACGTGGCCATAGTGCCCCACAGGGCCGTCCGGGACCCCTCCCGGCACGTTCCCGGCCGGACGGGGACGGGGTCCGCGAGGGTTCCCGGACTCCGTCCGCACACCCGCGTCGCGCGTGCGTTGTCCGCGAATCGGACCTCGCATGTGGGCCGAAGGCTTCGAAGGAGGTAGCGTGCGTAGCGCGCCACCGGCGGTTGCACTTGGCCGCGCGCCTCTTCGTGATCCCGCAGAATGGATCACAGTGGGGTGCGCCCGAGGCCGATCGGGGCGCGGACGTCGACGCGGCCCTCTGGTCCGCTCCGCCCGCGCTACGTACGGACGAGACCGACGGGTCGTTGTGGACGACAGTACGGACGGCGCACTCGTGAGACGGCGTAGGAGAGAACGAGACCTGTGAGTGCTGCGACGACGCGAAGCCGTACCCCGCGTACCCCGCGTACGCCCGCCCCGGACCGCCTCTGCGCCGAGGCGGTCGAGTTCGCCCGCGCGGCGGCCGAAGAGGCCGCCCACCCCGGTGTGGTGGGCGAGCACGTGTCCGTCGTAGCCGAGGGCGACCGGGTCGTCACGCACTTCTTCGAGTGCAAGGAGCCGGGCTACCGCGGCTGGCGCTGGGCCGTCACCGTGACCCGCGCCTCCCGCGCGAAGAACGTCACCCTCGACGAAACGGTGCTCCTTCCCGGCGACGACGCGCTCCTCGCCCCCGAATGGGTGCCGTGGAGCGACCGGCTGCGCCCGGGGGACATGGGCCCCGGCGACCTGCTGCCGACGGACGCCGACGACCTGCGGCTGGAGCCGGGCTGGTCCGGGGAGGACGCGCCCCCGCCGAACTCGGTGGTCTCCACCGAGATGGCCGAACTGGTCGAGGCGGAGGACGCCGACGTCACCGACCGGGTGGTCGTCCCGGCGCGCGGCTCCATCAGCGCGGTCGCGGAGGAGCTCGGCATGCGCCGTGCCCGCGTCCTGTCGCGGTACGGGCTGCACACGGCGGCCGACCGCTGGGACGAGTCCTTCGGGGCGAAGACGCCGATGGCGCAGGCCGCGCCCGCGTCGTGCGTCTCGTGCGGGTTCCTCGTGGCGATCGGCGGCTCGCTGGGGCAGGCCTTCGGCATCTGCGCGAACGAGTTCGGCCCGGCCGACGGCCGGCTCGTGTCCCTGTCGTACGGCTGCGGCGGCCACTCGGAGGCCGCGGTCATGCCGAAGCCGCCGCGGCCCGCGCCGCCGGTGCTGGACTCGATGGCGACCGACGAGTTCCCGCTGCGCCCGGCCGCCGACACCGGCTCGGTGCCCCCGGCGGACCTCCCGTCCGCCGACCTGGGGCACTCGTAGCCGCTCCTCGTAGCCGGGGTCCCGCCCGTCGGCATCAGGCGGCGGGCGCCGTCGCCCGCGCCGCGGGCCGGGCCGCCTGGAGCTTCTTCCGGCGGGTGGCGGCGCCCGAGCCGCGGTGGAGCCGGTAGCCGCCGGGCTTGCGGGCCTCGTCGGCGAGGTGCTTGACGACGACCTTGCAGACGGTCTCCTTGAGCTTGGCGCCGGGCCGGCCGTCGACGTGGAACCAGATCGCGTGGTCGGCCTTGGCGAACTGGAAGATGCCGTCGCCCCGGCCGAGGCTGATGCACTGGGCGCCGAAGGGCTGGTTGAGCGTTCCGGGGCGTTCCCCGGCGAGGCGGCTGAGGACGGTGTCGGCGGCCCGCGCGCCCAGGGGCATCGCGGCCTGGCAGCTCATCCGCAGCGGCAGGCCCGAGGGCGCCGACGCGTCACCGGCGGCGACGATCCGGTCGTCGTCCACGCTGGTCAGCGTCTCGTCGGTGAGCAGGCGGCCCTCCGGGTCGGTGGCGAGCCCGCTGCGGGCGGCGAGGTCGGGGACGGCGAAGCCGGCGGTCCAGACGGTGACCCGGCTGGGCAGTTCGCGGCCGTCGGCGAGGCGGACGGCGTCCGCGGTGACGGCGGTGACGGTGCTGCCGGGGCCGTCGACGACGGTGACGCCCAGGTGGGCGAGGCGGCGGGCCACCGAGCGGCGGCCGCGCGGGTGGAGGTAGGGGCCGAGGTCCCCGCCGCAGACCAGGGTGACGGCGCGGCCCGCCCCGGCGAGTTCGGCGGCGGTCTCGATGCCCGTCGGGCCGGCGCCGATGACCGTCACGGGGGCGGTGGCGGGCGCGGCGTCCAGGACGGGGCGCAGCCGCTGGGCGTCCTCCAGCGTGGCGATGGGGTGGGCGTGTTCGGCCGCTCCCGGTACGCGGAGGCCGGCGCCGGTGCTGCCGACGGCGTAGACGAGGTAGTCGTAGCCGAGGCGCTCGCCGGAGGCGAGTTCCAGGGTGCGGGCCGGGGCGTCGATGCGGTCGACGGAGTCGACGACGAGCCGTACGCCGTCGGCGAGGACCTCGCGGTAGTCGACGACCGCCGTGTCGGTGCCGCCGACGAGCTGGTGCAGGCGGATCCGGTGGACGAACGACGGACGCGGGTTGACCAGCGTCACCGTCACGTCGCGGCGCAGGGTCAGGCGGTTGGCCGCCATCACGCCCGCGTATCCGCCGCCGATCACGACCACTGCGGTGTTCTCGTTCATGGTGTCCTCCTCCGGTCGGGGTTCGGACACAAGACACCGCGTCCTCCTCCCGCGTGACGGGATGTGAGGTGGATCACCCCGCGGTCCGGGAGGGGCCCCTGCCGTCACCCCCGTGAACGGCAAGGGCCCTCACCCGACGCGGATCCCGTCCGGAAGGACCGGGGCCGGCTGTGCGCGGTGGCCGGAACCCGAGCCTAGGCGGCGGTCCGTCGAGGACATGTGCGGTGCGCGCACGGATCGTTGACGTTCCGTGCAACAGGTTTGACGGAACGGTGGCGGGGGGCAGGGAAGCCGGCCGGGCCGGGAGCCCGGGCCTTCGGGGTGCTCGGCTTCGGGTGCTCGGGCTCGGGCGCCCGGGCCTTCCGGGTGCTCGGGCGCTCAGGCCTTCGGGCGGCGCCGGAACAGCCGCTTGCCCGCCAGGACCAGGGCCGTTCCCGCAGCCAGGACCAGCGCCCCCTTGGTGAAGCTCCCGGAGTCCTGCCCCGCGGGCGCCCCCTGCGCCCCGGACGGGCCGCCGGAGCCGGCGGGCTGCTGCGGGGAGCCGGGGCGCGCCGCGTCCGGGGAGCCCGGGGCCGGGGCCGGGGCGTGGGGCGGTGCCACCGGTACGGCCACGACCCTGCTGTTCGCGCCCTCCGCCCCGAACATCAGCGTCCGCCCGTCCGGCGTGTACGTCACCGACTCCGCCTGCCCCTGCCACGGCGCGTCCACCCGCTCGCCCGCCCCCTCCGGGCGGCCGTCCTTCCACGGGTACGTACGGGCCGTGAGGTACCCGCGCAGCGTCAGCCGGCTGCCGTCGGGCGAGAACGCCCCGTCCGTCACCCAGGGCACCTCCGCGACCCGGCGGAAGACGTTGCGGCCGTCCGCCGACAGCCGTTCGGGGCCCTCGTACAGGCCGCCGCCCTGCTCGTTCTTGCTCGCGATGTACACCCGGCCGGTCACCGGGTGCACCATCAGCGCCTCGGCGTTGCGCGGTCCGTCCGCGTAGGCCACCGTGAACTGCTCGGCCCGCACGGTCCGGTCGCCCAGTTCCTCCGGTTCCTTGAAGCGGTAGATCCACACGTGGTCCCAGGTGCCGTCCTTGTTGTCGCCGATGTCGCCGACGTACAGCCGCCCGTCCGGGCCGAGCGAGATCGCCTCGACGTCCCGCGGGGTGCCGGTCCCGGTGAGCGTCACCCGTGCCACGGTCTTCCCCGTCGCGGAGTCCACGGCGTACACGTACGGGCCGTCGTCGCTGTCGTTGTGCGTCCAGTACACGCCCGGGTGGACGCGGCTGGCCGCGAGCCCGCTCGACTCCTTGATCCGCGGATCGGTGATGGTGAACCCGGTGGCGGTACCGGCGGCGGTACCGGCGGCCGTCCCGGCGGGGGTTTCGGCCGCGGCCGCGGCACCGGGCAGCAGGGCGAGCACGAGAGCGGCGGGAACGGCGGTCGACCGGGGCAGCAGGCGCATCCCCCAAGCGTGCCAGGGCGTACGGCGTGTCCGGCATCACAGGGGCTCCCGTCGCGTGATCCGCGATGATGACCGGATGCGTTTCATGTTCGTCGGCGACTCCATGACCATCGGACGCGCCGGCGACTACACCTGGCGCTACCGCATGTGGCAGCACCTCGGCGCCACCCTGGGCGACGGCTCCTTCGAGATCGTCGGCCCGCGCACCGCGCTGTACGACACCGGTGCCGACGCCGCCGTCAACCAGGACTACGCGGCCCCGGACTTCCCGGAGCACGCGCGCCGGCACCTGGCCGGGTGGGGCGAGGGCTGGCAGCACATGGCCCCGCTCGTCGGGCCCGCCGCCGCCGGGGCCCGGGCCGACGTCCTGCTCGTCTCCCTCGGCCTGATCGACCTCGGCTTCTACACCAACGCCGAGCAGACGGCCGCCAACGTCCGCCGCTTCGTCGCGGCCGCGCGCGGGGCCCGCCCCGCCATCCGGATGATCTTCATGCCGGTCATCCCCAACGTCCGCGCCGAGGACGAACCCCCCTTCGCCGCCGAGGTCGCCCGGTTCAACGAACTGCTCGCGAAGGCGGTCGCCGACCTGACGACCGACGCCTCGCCGATCCTGCTGGCCGCGCGCCCGGCCGCGTACGACATCCACCACGACACCTACGACGGCACGCACCCCAACGCCTCCGGCGAACACCGCCTCGCGGGCGAGTTCGCGGCCGTCCTGCACCAGGCCTGGGGCATCGGCGGCCCCTACCGGCCCGCAGCCGCCCCTTGAGGCCCTTGCGCGGAAAGGCTCTTGCCTGGAGCGCACTCCAGGCAGTTGGCTAGTGCCCCATGAAGTACACGCAGCTCGGACGCACCGGTCTCAAAGTCAGCCGCCTCGTACTCGGCACCATGAACTTCGGCCCCCAGACGGGCGAGCCGGAGAGCCACGCGATCATGGACGCCGCCCTCGACGCGGGCATCAACTTCCTGGACACCGCCAACGTGTACGGCTGGGGCGAGAACAAGGGCCGTACCGAGGAGATCATCGGTACCTGGTTCGCGCAGGGCGGCGGCCGGCGCGAGAAGACGGTCCTCGCCACCAAGGTCTACGGCTCCATGTCCCGCGAGAGCGAGACCTGGCCCAACCACGACCGCCTCTCCGCACTGAACATCCGCCGGGCCGTCGACGACAGCCTGCGCCGCCTGAAGACCGACCACATCGACGTCTACCAGTTCCACCACGTCGACCGCCGGACCCCCTTCGAGGAGATCTGGCAGGCCATCGAGGTCCTCATTCAGCAGGGAAAGATCCTCTACGCGGGCTCCTCCAACTTCCCCGGCTGGAAGATCGCCCAGGCCAACGAGACGGCCGCCCGGCGCGGCATGGTCGGCCTCGTCAGCGAGCAGTGCCTCTACAACCTCTCCGAGCGGCGCGCCGAGATGGAGGTCATCCCGGCCGCCGAGGCGTACGGGCTCGGCGTCATCCCCTGGTCCCCGCTGCACGGGGGCCTGCTGGGCGGCGTCCTCAAGAAGGAGGCCACCGACGGCCGGCGGGCCTCCGGACGCTCCGCGGACGCCCTGGCCGACACCTCCGTACGGGCCCAGATCCAGGCGTACGAGGACCTCCTCGACAAGCACGGCCTGGAACCCGGCGAGACCGCCCTGGCCTGGCTGCTGACCCGCCCCGGCGTCACCGGCCCGATCGTCGGCCCGCGCACTGCGGACCAGCTCGCCTCGGCCCTGCGCGCGGTGGAACTGGACCTCTCCGATGAGGTCCTGACCGCCCTCGACGAGATCTTCCCGGGCACCGGACCCTCCCCGGAGGCCTTCGCCTGGTAGGGCCCGGCGGCTACGGCGCCGCCCCGCACGCGCTTCGGCGCGGGCGGGGCGGGCGGTTGCGGGGTACGCGTCGAGGCGGGGGCCCGGACGGGCCTACTGGCCCACCGCGGACGCCACCGCCACGACGAGGAACATCAGCACGAGCACACCGGCCATGACACGGTTTCTGGTCTTCGGATCCACCCGTCGAGACTAACGCCCTCCCGCCCACGCCCCGCGCCAGGGGCTGCGAGACTTCCCTCATGGTCACCGTCGACGACGTACGGCGGCTCGCGCTCGCGCTGCCGCGCACCGAGGAACACCTCATCCGCGACCGGGTGAAGTTCCGCACAGGCCGGATCGTCTACCTCGCCCTCTCCCGGGACGAGACCGAGCTCGGCTTCGCCTTCCCCAAGGAGGAACGGGCCGCGCTCGTCGCCTCCCGGCCCGGCACGTTCTCCCTCCCCGGCGCCGCGGACATGCGCCACCACTGGGCGCACGCCCGCATGGCCGCCCTCGACGCCGCGGAGCTGGAGGAACTGGTCACCGACGCCTGGCGGATGTGCGTACCGGCCCAGGTCGCCCGCGCCCACCTGGACGGCGCCCTGCCGCCCGCGCCCGGACTCGAACGGCTGCGCGCCGCCGCCGAGGTGTTCGCCGGCTACCGGGCCGACCGCAGCTGGCAGGCCCTGCGGACGGCCACCGCACCCGGCATCGACCTCTCCGACGCCGCGCACCGCACCGCCCTGCACCGCTGGCTCAACGCCTGGGGCTGCCGCATCCGCTACCCGCGCGCGGGCGAGCCCGACCCGCTCGGGGCCGGGCTCGGCAGCTGGTGGGGCCGGCACTCCCTGCCCGACGCCCCGCTCGCGGCCCTGACCGACCGGGAGATCGGCCTGCTCGCCGCCGGGTACGCGGAGCTGGCCGCCCTGCCGGCGGGCCGCCGCACCCTGGGCCCGACGGCCGCCGCCAAGGCCCTGTTCGCGGTGCGGCCGCGCACCGTGATGCCCTGGGACGAGGCCATCGCCCTGCGGCTGCACGGCGCCCGCGACGAGCGGGCCTTCGGCCGGCACCTGCGCACCGGCCGGGCCTGGGCGCGGGCCGCGCTCGCGGAGAGCGGGCTGGAGGAGGACGCGCTCACCGCGGACCTGGGCCGGCCGGGCATCAGCCTGGCCAAGGTCATCGACGAGTACCTGTACGTCACCCTCACCCGCCGCGTGGACGACGCACCCCAGGGGGGCGTCCTCTAGACCAACGCGGGCTCCTCGCTGATCGGGGCCGTCCTCGGCCGCACCAGTGCCAGGTACCAGGCGGTGCGCAGCGCCACCGACACGTCGAGGCGGCCCGCGTTGAACCAGATCTCGTCGTGCTCCAGCAGCGCCGGATCGACGACCACGTCGACGTCCGGGTCGAAGCTGACCGGCATGATCGAACCGCTGACGCAGCCCGTCAGCTCCTCGGCGACCTCGCGGACGGCGAAGGAGGCGTTCGTGCCGCCGTACTCGGCGCGTACCGCCTCCAGGTCCACGCGGCAGTGGCCCGGGACCACGGCGATCACGTAGCGGCGCTGTTTGCGTCCCAGCGCGACCCTGATGACCAGGCACTTGGCAGCCTGCTCCAGGCGGTGGCCGCGTATCAGGCTGGCGAGTTCGGTACGCCCCTCCGGGGCGTGGCGCAGCAGCCGGTAGTCGGCTCCTCCGTCCGCCAGGAGGTCGAGCAGGCGGGCGTAGCTGTCCGCGATCGCGGTCGCAGAGGTCACAACGGTCCTTTCCGGAAATACGTCGGGGTGACGTCGGTGGGGACTCAGCGGTCGCGCAGCTCCAGGGTGCAGCACTTCACGCTGCCGCCCGCCTTCAGGAGTTCGGAGAGCCCGACCCCGATCGGCTCGAAGCCGCGCGCGCTGAGCTGGGCCATCAGGCCGGTCGCCGCCTCCGGCAGCAGCACGTGGCGGCCGTCGGAGAAGGCGTTCAGCCCGAAGACCGCGGCGTCCTCGGCGGTGGCGAGGATCGCGTGGGGGAACATCGTGCGGAGCACGGACCGGCTGCCCTCGGAGAAGGCGGCCGGGTAGTACATGACCTCGTCGTCGGAGAGCACGGCCAGGGCCGTGTCCAGGTGGTAGTACTCCGGGTCGACGAGGGTCAGGCTCGTCACCGGCAGGCCGAAGAACTCCTGGGCCTCGGCGTGCGAGCGCGGGTCGGTGCGGAAGCCGGTGCCGGCGAGGAGCCGGCGGCCGACGGTGAGGAAGTCCCCCTCGCCCTCGTTGACGAACTCGGGCCAGAGCACGTCGCGGTAGCCGCGGCGTTCGAACCAGCCCAGGTACGCCGGTCCTTCGGCGGTGCGCTGCGCGTGCCGGAACCGCGCGCCGTAGACCTTGCCGTCGACGACGGTGGCGCCGTTCGCGGCGAACACCATGTCGGGCAGGCCCTCGACGGGGTCGATCTCCTCGACGAAGTGGCCGAGTTCGCGGTACAGGTCGCGCAGCCGCTCCCATTGGGAGACGGCGAGGGCGGGGTCGGTGCTCTTCTCGGGGTGCATCCAGGGGTTGATCGAGTACGTGACGTCGTAGTGCCGGGGACGGCACATGAGCAGCCTGCGCCGGGTGGCGACGCGCGCGGGGGTGGTGGGCGCGGTCGCCGCCGTTGCCGGGGTGGGGGTGGTGGTGGCTGCGGCGGTGGGCTCGGTGAGCGGCACGGGGACTCCTTCGAGGGTGGCCGGAGGGATTCCGGGCCGCCCCGCGGGTGGGTGGCGGGGCGACCGGTGGTGCGGTGCGTGCGTGCGTCAGCGGGCGGCTTGCCAGGTACGTGATCCGGAGCATGCCGGGGTCGCCTCTACTGCTTCTGTTTCACCGGAATCCGGATTCCGCGCCCCGAAGTACGGGCCACCAGGGGGTGAACCGTCCCCGAACGCTGGGCCTTCGCGCCCCTCAGCCGGTCAGCGGCCAGGCCTGGACGACCTCGTAGCGGGGCTGCTCGCCGGGGACGCCGGAGGTGGGGAGGTTGCTGCGGACCAGGCTGAGGGTGTCGACCTGCCAGGGCGTGCCGTCGAAGCCGGCGAGGGCGTCGAGGCAGGGCCGCAGGTCGGTGTGGGGGTGGGTGGCGCGGGCGAGGGTGAGGTGCGGGGTGTAGCGGCGGTGGTGCTCCATGGACACCCCGGCCCGGCGGGCGGCGGCGTCGGCGCGGTCCGCGAGCAGCCGCATCGCGTCGATGCCGCCGGCCGCGCCGGTCCACAGGGCGCGGTGGCCGAAGTGGCCGATGCCGTGGAGGCGGAGCGGGAAGGGGGCGCTGCGGTGGGCCGCGCGGGCGAGGCGGGCGTACAGGTCGGGGAGGAGGGGGTCGGGGACCTCGCCCATGAAGGCGAGCGTGAAGTGCCAGCCCGCTTCCGCGGTCCACCGCAGGCCGTCGGGGCGCGGCGCGGCGGCGACGGCGGCGCGCAGTTCCGCGGTGGCGGCGGTGCCGGGCAGTACGGCGGCGAAGAGCCTCACGGTCCCGACCCTATGCCGGACGCGCCGGCCGCGCGGGCCGATCGCTCCGGCCGTGCCGCCGGTGCCGCCGGGGCCGGTGCGGCGGGTGTGGCTGGTGCGGCGGCTGCGGAGGGTGGGCGCCGCTGCGCGGGGCGAGGTCCCCGCCCCGCCCTTCGCCCGTTCCTCCCCCAGCTACCGCTGGGCGGTACCCCCAGGGGCGCTGCCCCGGACCCCGTTCCTGCGGGCCCGCCCCAGGCCCCCGCGCCGCAGACGCCGGCGGGGCTGACCTCAGCCCCGCCGGCGTCTGCGGCGACGGGAGCGCTGCGCCCGGCCGGGGGGTCCGGGGCGGAGGGCCCGTACGGACGGCACCGCAGGGCCCCGCGCCCGGCCAGGGTTCAGGCGGCGGGTGCCAGGTCGCGGCGGGGGGCCGGGACGAACACGACTCCGTGGCGGTTCAGGCGGAGGCGGAGGTTGCCCACGCGGGACAGGACCAGGCCCACCGCGACCGCCGCCGCGAGGGAGATCAGGCCTCCGGCCGCCATGCCGAGGCGGGCGCCGTAGGTGTCCGTGATCCAGCCGACCAGCGGTGCTCCGACGGGCGTGCCGCCGGTGAAGACCATCATGTAGAGGGCCATGACCCGTCCCCGCATCTCGGGGTCGGTGGCCATCTGCACGCTGGAGTTCGCGACGACGTTGACGGTCAGGCCGAACATCCCGATCGGCACCAGCAGCGCCGCGAAGAGCCACAGGCCCGGGGCGAACGCGGTGACCAGGAGCAGGACGGAGAACAGCACGGCCGCCGCCACCAGCAGCCGCAGGCGGGCGTGCCCGCGGCGGGCCGCCAGCAGGGCTCCGGCGAGGGAGCCGGCCGCGATGAGGGTGTTGAACAGCCCGTACGTGCCGGCGTCGCCGTGGAAGACGTCGTCGACGAAGGCCGACAGCCAGATCGGGAAGTTGAACCCGAAGCTGCCGATGAAGCCGACGAGCACGATCGGCCAGACCAGCTCGGGCCGTCCGGCGACGTACCGCAGGCCTTCCCGGAGCTGTCCCTTGGCGCGCGGCTGCGGGGTGACGGGGTGCAGTTCACGGGTGCGCATCAGCAGGAGGCCCGCGATGGGCGCGGCGAAGGACAGGCCGTTCAGCAGGAAGGCCCAGCCGGAGCCGACGGCGGTGATGAGCACGCCGGCGATCGCCGGGCCGACCAGCCGCGCGGACTGGAAGTTCGCCGAGTTCAGGCTGACGGCGTTGGCGAGCTGTGCGGGGCCGACCATCTCGGAGACGAAGGTCTGCCGGGCCGGGTTGTCGACGACGGTGACCAGGCCGATCAGGAAGGCGGCGAGGTAGACGTGCCAGACCTGGACGTGTCCGGCCAGGGTGAGCGCGGCGAGGCCGATGCCGGTGAGGCCCATCGCGCTCTGGGTGGCGATCAGCAGCGGTCGCTTGGGCAGCCGGTCGGCGAGTACGCCTCCGTAGAGCCCGAAGAGCAGCATCGGCAGGAACTGCAGGGCGATGGTGATGCCGACGGCGGAGGCGGAGCCGGTCAGGGAGAGGACCAGCCAGTCCTGCGCGATGCGCTGCATCCAGGTGCCCGTGTTCGAGACGACCTGGCCGGTGGCGAAGAGCCGGTAGTTCCGGATCTTCAGCGAGCTGAACGTGGACTGTCTGCCCGCGCTGTGTGTAGGGGTGGATGTATGGCCGGGTGCGGAGTCTGCTCCGGTTCCCGTACTCAAAAGCGTTCGCCTCCTGGCGTCGTTCCTATAGGTGGGCGAGCTTCTCCAGGACGGGTGCGGCCGCGCGGAGCTTGGCCCATTCGTCCTCGGTGAGCTCGGCCGCGAGCCCGGCCAGGAACGCGTTGCGCTTGCGGCGGCTCTCTTCGAGCATCGCCTCGGCCTCCGCGGTCTGGCGGACCACCTTCTGGCGGCGGTCCTCGGGGTGCGGCTCCAGCGTGACCAGTCCCTTGGCTTCCAGCAGCGCGACGATGCGTGTCATCGACGGGGGCTGGACGTGCTCGCGCCGGGCCAGCTCACCGGGGGTGGCGTGGCCGCAGCGGGCGAGGGTGCCGAGCACCGACATCTCGGTCGGGCTGAGCGATTCGTCGACGCGCTGGTGCTTCAGGCGCCGGCCCAGCCGCATCACGGCGGAGCGCAGATCGTTCACGGCGGCGGCGTCGTCGCCATGGGAGAGGTCATGCATGTCTTTAGAGTAACTCATTACTCTGCCTAAAGAAAAACGGGTTCGGAGTGCTTCCCGTCTCACTCGTACGGGTGAGTGAGCGGCGGAAAGTGACACGCGTCCGCACCGTCTGGCCCGACCCTTTCGGGCATGGGGACACATGTGCTGAGCATGCGCATAGACGGGGAGCTGCTGGACCGGCTCCGGAACCATGCCGCCAAACGCGGAATGAGCGTCCAGGACTATGTCGTCCGGACGCTCATTCGCGATGACTTCGACGAGCGGTTCAAGGCCGCCGTCGACGAGACGGAGAAGTTCTACGGTCTTACGTGAGCTACGTGAGGCCGAGGGCCGGCATCGCGTAGTAGAAGACGAAGACCGCGGAGACGGCGTACATGGCGGCCGGGACCTCGCGGCCCCGGCCGGTCGCCAGGCGCAGCACGCAGAAGCTGATGAAGCCGATGCCGATGCCGTTGGTGATCGAGTAGGTGAAGGGCATCATCACCATGGCCATGAAGGCCGGGACGGCGATGGTGAAGTCGCTCCAGTCGATGTCCCGGACCGAGCCCGCGAGGATCAGGAAGCCGACCGCCACGAGGGCGGGGGTGGCGGCCTGCGAGGGGACCATCGTGGCCAGCGGGGTCAGGAAGAGCGAGACGGTGAACAGGCCGCCGGTCACCACGTTGGCCAGGCCCGTGCGGGCGCCCTCGCCGACCCCGGCCGTGGACTCCACGAAGCAGGTGGTGGCGGAGGACGAGGTGGCGCCGCCGGAGGCGACGGCCAGGCCGTCGATCAGCAGGACCCGGTTGATGCCGGGGAAGGTGCCGTCGGGCTTGGTCAGCCTGGCCTCGTCGCCGACGCCGAGGATGGTGCCCATCGCGTCGAAGAAGCAGGACAGCAGCACGGTGAAGACGAAGAGGACGCCGGTGAGCATCCCGACCTTCTCGAAGCCGCCGAAGAGGCTGACCTGGCCGACGAGGCCGAAGTCGGGCGCGGCGACCGGGTTCCCCGGCCACTGCGGGACGGTCAGGCCCCAGGCCAGGTCCGGCAGGTCGGTGATCAGCTGCACCGCGACGGCGACGACGGTCATGGCCACGATGGAGATCAGGATCGCGCCGGGCGTCTTGCGGATCAGCAGCGCGAGCGTGAGCAGCACGCCGACGACGAAGACCAGGACCGGCCAGCCGTGCAGGTGGCCGTTGCCGCCGAGCTGGAGCGGCACGGTGGTGTGCGCGGCGTCCGGGATGCGGGTGACGAAGCCGGAGTCGACGAGGCCGATCAGCATGATGAACAGGCCGATGCCGATCGCGATGCCCTTGCGCAGGCCCAGCGGGACGGCGTTCATGACCCGCTCGCGCAGACCGGTGGCGACCAGCAGCATCACCACGAAGCCGGCCAGGACGACCATGCCCATGGCGTCGGGCCAGCTCATGCGCGGGGCCAGCTGGAGGGCGACGACGGTGTTGACGCCGAGGCCGGCGGCCAGCGCGATCGGGACGTTGCCGATGACGCCCATCAGGAGGGTGGAGAAGGCGGCCGTCAGGACGGTGGCGGTGACGAGCTGGTCGGCGTCGAGCTGGTGCCCGTACATGTCCTTCGCGCTGCCCAGGATGATCGGGTTGAGCACGATGATGTAGGCCATCGCGAAGAAGGTGGCGAAGCCGCCCCGGACCTCGCGGGCGACGGTGGAGCCGCGCTCGGAGATCTTGAAGTAGCGGTCCAGGCCGGTGGTGGGGGCCGCGGCGGGTGCCGAGGTGCTCATGCGGTCCTCAAACGGTTCTATTGGGCGGTTTCTACGAACGAATCCGGTCGCAGGCAAACCGTTTCAGTATGAACACATGAACGAAGGGCAGTCCATCTCCGCGCGTAGACCCCAAAACGCGCCACCTAGACTTGACCGCATGGCGAAGTGGACTGCGAAGTACGAGGCGCCCGAGCCCCTGGAGGGCCCGGTTGTCGCCACCATCACCGGCGGCACGATCCTCTGGTTCGCCATGTTCCTCGTCCAGCTGCCCTTCTACGGCTGGTTCGCCGACCGCGACCTCCTGTGGTGGCTGTGGACCTGCGCCGCCGGCGGCGGCCTCGGCCTCATCGGCATCTGGTACGTCCGCGGCCGCGACGCCGCCCTCAAGCGCCACGCGGCGGAACAGGCCGCCGCCCGGGCCGCCGGCGAACCGGACACGCCCTAGCCCAGGGGACGATCCTGGTCATCCTGAAGTCGGATCTTCCGGCCGCTCGGGGGGTGAAGCGTTCGAACCGCCTTTACCGTCGAAAGCATGACGCAGCGGGCGAGGATCGACCATGACGGGCCGGAACGGGCCGGCGGCGCCGCCATCGACGCGGGAGCCGAGCTCGACCCCGTACACCCGGTGAAACCCCCCGCCCCCCGCTTCAAGCCGGGCGGCCTCACCACCGCCGAGGTCGCCGAGCGCGTGGCGCGCGGGGACGTCAACGACGTCCCCGTCCGCTCCTCCCGCTCCACCGCCGACATCGTCCGCGGCAACGTCTTCACCCGCTTCAACGCCATCATCGGCGTCCTCTGGGTGATCATGCTGATCGTCGCGCCCATCCAGGACAGCCTCTTCGGGTTCGTGATCATCGCGAACACCGGGATCGGCATCATCCAGGAACTCCGCGCCAAGAAGACCCTCGACGGCCTCGCCGTCATCGGCGAGGCCAAACCCGGCGTCCGCCGCGACGGCACCACCGCCGAGGTCTCCACCTCCGAGATCGTCCTCGACGACGTCATCGAACTCGGACCCGGCGACAAGGTCGTCGTCGACGGCGTCGTCGGCGAGGCCGACGGACTGGAGATCGACGAGTCCCTCCTCACCGGCGAGGCGGACCCCGTCCTCAAGAAGCCCGGCGACCAGGTCATGTCCGGCTCCTTCGTGGTCGCCGGCGGCGGCGCCTTCACCGCCACCAAGGTCGGCCGCGAGGCCTACGCCGCCCAGCTCGCCGAAGAGGCCTCCCGCTTCACCCTCGTCCACTCCGAGCTGCGCAGCGGCATCTCCACCATCCTCAAGTACGTCACCTGGATGATGGTCCCGACCTCCATCGGCCTCATCATCAGCCAGCTCGTCGTCAAGGACTCCAACCTCAAGGACTCCATCGCCCGCACCGTCGGCGGCATCGTCCCGATGATCCCCGAGGGCCTCGTCCTCCTCACCTCCGTCGCCTTCGCCATCGGCGTCATCCGGCTCGGCCGCAAACAGTGCCTCGTCCAGGAGCTCCCCGCCATCGAGGGCCTCGCCCGCGTCGACGTCGTCTGCCTCGACAAGACCGGCACCCTCACCGAGGGCGGCATGGACGTCACCGAGCTCCGCCCGCTCGGCGGCACGGAACCCGCGTACGTCAAGAAGGTGCTCGGAGCCCTCGGCGAGTCCGACCCGCGCCCCAACGCCAGCCTCCAGGCCATCATCGACGCCTACCCCGACAGCACGGAGTGGCGCTGCACCGAATCACTGCCCTTCTCCTCCGCCCGCAAGTACAGCGGCGCCAGCTTCAGCGAGGGCGACGGCGAGAACAACACCTGGCTGCTCGGCGCCCCCGACGTGCTGCTCCCCGCCGGAGACCCCGCCCTCGACGAGATCAACGACCTCAACGAGCAGGGCCTGCGGGTCCTGCTGCTGGCCCGCTCCTCCCGCGAGCTCGACGACCCCGCCGTCGCCACCGGCGTCCGGCCCACCGCCCTCGTCGTCCTCGAACAGCGGCTGCGGCCCGACGCCGCCGACACCCTGCGCTACTTCGACGAGCAGAACGTCAAGGCCAAGGTCATCTCCGGTGACAACGCCGTCTCCGTCGGAGCCGTCGCCGGCAAGCTCGGGCTGCCCGGCGCGGCGAACACCGTCGATGCCCGCGAGCTGCCCTCCGAGCGGGCCGAGATGGCCGAGGTCCTCGACGGCAACTCGGTCTTCGGCCGCGTCACCCCGCAGCAGAAGCGGGACATGGTCGGCGCCCTCCAGTCCAACGGCCACACCGTCGCCATGACCGGCGACGGCGTCAACGACGTCCTCGCCCTCAAGGACGCCGACATCGGCGTCAGCATGGGCTCCGGCTCGGAGGCGACCCGGGCCGTGGCGCAGATCGTGCTGCTGAACAACAGCTTCTCCACCCTCCCCTCCGTCGTCGCCGAGGGGAGGCGGGTCATCGGCAACATCACCCGCGTCGCGACCCTCTTCCTCACCAAGACGGTCTACTCGGTGCTGCTGGCGATCCTGGTGGTCTGCTCGCAGGTCGAATACCCCTTCCTGCCCCGCCACCTCACCCTGCTGTCCACCCTCACCATCGGCATCCCCGCCTTCTTCCTGGCGCTCGCCCCGAACAAGGAACGCGCCAAGCCGCACTTCGTGAAGCGGGTCATGCGGTACGCGATCCCCGGCGGCGTGGTCGCGGCCGTCGCCACCTTCGCCACGTACCTGATCGCCCGCGCCCACTACAGCGGCCCGGACGCCCTGAAGGCCGAGACCAGCGCGGCGACCCTGGCCCTGTTCCTGACCTCCATGTGGGTGCTGGCGATCATCGCCCGCCCCTACACGTGGTGGCGGGTGGCCCTCGTCGGCGCGATGGGCGCGGCCTTCCTCGTCGTCCTCGTCGTGCCGTGGCTCCAGGAGTTCTTCCAGCTCAAGCTGGAGGGCGTGACCATGCCGTGGATCGCGGTCGCGGTCGCGGCGGCAGCGGCGGCCCTGATCGAGTTCACCTTCCGGTGGGTGGACCGCCGCTTCCCGGCATAGAAGGGCCCGGCCGGGGCCCGGCCGGCTAGTCGAACCACCTGTCGCGGGCCAGTTCCGCCGTCCGCGACGGGTCCTCCAGCAGGGCCGCCACCTCGAAGCGGCGCGGCCACTGGGACGCCGACCAGGCCAGGCCCGCCGCCACGCCCTCCAGGGTCGCCGCGTGCAGCACCCCGTCCGGGGTGAGCCGCCAGTCCAGCTCCGTGCCGCCCGCCACCAGCTCCTCGTGCTCCACGTACGTCGCCGGGGTGCCGGGGCCGAGCAGGATCCGCACCGACTCCGGGACCTCGTGCCGCTCGCCCGGCGTGGCCACCTCCGCCGGGACCGTCTCCGACAGGCGCCGCACCTGGAACAGCTCCGCCAGGTCCGCGGCGCGCGCCGGGGACACCGGGAGCAGCGGCAGGCCCGCCGTCAGCGGGAGCAGGTCGGGGGCGTCGGCCACGACCGCTTCGGACGCGTCCACCACGACGACCTCCCCGTCCACCACCGCCCGCAGCTCGTCCGGCAGCGTGACCTGCTCCGGGTCCAGGTCGGCCAGCGCCCCGTACAGGCCGTGCAGCTGGCGGCCGCTCACCTCGCGCTCCGGGTCGGCGAGCCGGCCCAGCAGCTCGGCCGCGCCGCCGGGCTCCTCCAGCAGGGCGCGCACGGAGGTCCGTACGCCCAGGGCCCGCAGCACCTGCTCGTCCTCGAAGCCGGTCGCGTCCGCCGGGGTGTAGAGGCCCGCCAGCAGCGGATCGCCGCCGGCCGCCCGCAGCCCGGCGGGGCGGCGGCCGTCCAGCACCGGGTGGTCGCGCAGCCACCACGCGGTGTACGAGCGCACCGAGCGCGTGGTGCCGTCCGGGAGCAGGATCCGCACCGGCTGGGTCAGGGCGTCGCGCAGCGGGGGCTGCGCGAGCATCGCCAGGGCCTGGGGCCAGCGGTCGTCGTCGACGAGGTCCAGGTCCCGGACGGCGATCAGCTCGGTCGCCACCGGCGGCACCGGGGTGTCCGGGAACTGGTCGAGGAGGTCCTCGCACCACACGTCGACCGCGTCCAGCAGGCCCGCGTCGTCGGGCTCGGCGAAGTCCCCCTCGCGGGGCTCCAGTTCGTCCGGATCGAGGACCACGTCGGTGGCCCGGACCAGCTGGAACGCGGTCAGCACCCCGCAGGCGGCCAGCGTGTCCGCGTCCCAGCGGGCGGCCAGCTCGGCGTCCAGGTACGGGACTTCGTCCTCGCGCAGCACCGACGCCAGCGGGCTTCCGGCGAGCAGCAGTTCACCGGCCGGGGTGAGCTCCCCGTCCTCGTCCGGCAGGGCCAGCGCGCCCAGCCAGGGCTCGTCGCCGGGGGCCAGCCCGGCGGCCCGGACCAGGGTCAGGACGGTCTCGGCGAGCTCGTCCGGATCCAGCGCGTCCTCGTCCCAGACCTCTCCCGCGTCCAGGGAGGCGGCCACGGCGGCACGGATCTGCGGGGTCGTCAGGACGGCGCGCGCGGTGGCGGGGAGGGCGCCCAGCTTCTCCAGCAGCGGGTGCGCGGCCTCGGGGTGGGCCACCTTCAGGCCGAGACGGGCCAGGTCCGCGGGGGTGTCCGGGCCGGGCAGCAGGACGTGGCGGGGGCCGATGGTGGTGCGGCCGTCGGCGAGCGGCACGGGCAGCCCAGACAGCCGGTCGGGGTCCACGCCGGCCAGGGTGTCGTAGAGGCGGTGCCACCAGTCGGGGGTGCGGTCGATGCCCGCGATCCGCTCGATGGCGTCGCCGAGCGGCAGCCGGCCCACGCCCAGGGTGCGCAGCTCGGGGCGCCGTTCCAGCCCGGCGGGCAGCAGCGTCGGGAGGACCTCCGCGAGGACCCGTACGGTGTCGGCGCCGGCGCCCTCCACCACCTCGGCCTCGAAGGGGCGCAGCGAAGGGAGTTCCTCGGTGGGGGCGGCCGGGGCGAGGAAGGAGGTGCGGGGCAGCCGCTGCAGTACGGCGGCGCGCAGGGCGCCGTCGAGGGGGCTGCCGCCGAGCTGCCCGGGGACGAGGTCGACGAGGGCGGTGGTCACCGGGTCCCAGGCGCCGAGGAGTTCGGCGTACGCGTCGGCCGCGCGCTCGACGAGGAAGTCGGTCAGGGGCCCGGGCGCGGGGTGGCGGCGGGAGGTGTCCAGCGGCAGCGAGGCGATGAGCAGGGCGGGGACGCCCAGCGGCTCGTCGGTGGGGGTCGGGGCGTGGACGACGGGCGCGGTGTGGACCGGTACGGGGGCGCCGTCGGCGTCGACGGGCGCGGCCCAGGTGACCGTCCAGTCGGGGCGCAGCCGCTCCTCGACTGGACGGTCGGCGAGGAGGGCGGGGTCGATGGGGCCGGTGTGGCGGACGGTGCGCCAGCGGTGGGTGCCGGTGGCGGAGTCCTCGATGACGGTGTACGGGCCGTCCATGCGCCGGTAGAGGACGCGGTGTCCGGCGGTCGGGGTCTCGATGACGACCTCGCGCAGCCCGGGCAGGGTCAGCAGGAGTGCGTCGTCGATGCCGGCCAGCAGGCGTTCGGTGAGGTCCTCGGCGGCGGCGTCGCGCAGCGGGAGGACCACGACGGTGTCGTACCCCTGGGGGGCGGTGCCCTCGGCGGGCAGCGGGAGCCGCAGCAGCGGGACGTGGCCGTCGCGGCGGCGGAGTTCGTCGCCGAGGCCGGGGCTGCCGTTGGCGGCGTCCCGGGCCAGCTCGCGGGCTTCGGCGAGGGACCAGCGGACGCCGCCGTGGCGGCCCAGGACCGCCGGTTCGTCGGAGACGGCCAGTACGGCGGCGAAGCCGACGCCGAAGCGGCCGACGGAGCCCTGGTCGTTCTCCCGCTTGGCGGAGGCGCGCAGGGTGCTGAGCGATTCGACGCCCGTCGCGTCGAGCGGGGCGCCGGTGTTGGCGGCGGCCAGCACGGCGGGGCCGTCGGGTCCGGCGGGGTGCAGGGTCAGGCGCAGCCGGCCGGGAACCTTGGCGCGGGCGGCGGCGTCGGCGGCGTTCTGGGCCAGTTCGACGACGAGCCGGTCCCGGTAGCCGCCGAGCGCGAGGTCCTCCTCGGCGTTGGCGTCCTCCCGGAACCGGGCCGGCCCCGCGCCCCACGCGTCGAGCACCCCGCGTCGCAGCCGGGCGGTGCCGAAGGGGTCAACGCCGCTCTGGGCCGCCGTCACTCGCACGTTCACGCCGCTGCCTCCACGCTGTGCTGCGTACTGCCTCTGGAGTGCTGAAGGTATCGTGTGGTGGGCTACGCCTTGCCCGTGAGGTGCGCGAACACGACGACGTTGGCGTCCCAGTGGCGGTCGGCGGTGAGGTTTCCGCCGCAGGTGATCAGGCGCAGTTCGGCCTTGCCGTGGGTGTCGCCGTAGACCTTTCCGGTGGGGAAGGAGTCCTTCCGGAAGGTGTCGACGGCGTCGACGGAGAAGACGGCGGTGGTGCCGTCGCTGCGGTGGACGTCGATCTCCTGGCCCTTCTTCAGGTTCTTGAGGCGGAAGAAGACGGCCTCGGGGACCTGCGGGGTGTCCATGTGGCCGACGATCGCGGAGGCGCCCGCCTCGCCGGGGGTGGGGCCGTCCTTGTACCAGGCGGCGTCCTTCGGTTTGGCGAAGTCGGGCTCCTGCATGACGCCCTGGGCGTCGAGGCCGACGGTGTCGAGGGGTGCGTCGACCTTGATGCCGGGGATCTCGATCCGGTCGGGGACGGACGCGGGGAGCGCGGTGGCGGCCGTGCGGGGGGTGGTCGCGTGCGCTTCGGCGCCGGCCGAGCAGCCGGTGGCGAGGGCGGCGACGGCCAGGGCCGCGGCCCCCGCCAGGGTGGCGGCGCGGTGCGCGCGGCCGCCCCGGCGGGGGGAGGGGGCGGGCTCAGGCATCGGCGGGGGCCTGGCCGGTGTTCACGGAGCCCTTGGGGGTCTTGTGCTCGGAGGGCTTGAGGGGGGTCACCGGGGTCACGGGGGTCACGTCCGGGTTGCCCTTGGCCTCGACGGAGAACTTGGCGGTGTCGAACTTCTTGCCGCCCGCGAAGGCGTCGACCCCGTAGTAGCCGCTCTTCACGTCCTTGGCGACGGTCGCGGTGCCGGTGAAGGTGCCGTGGCCGTCGTTCTTCAGGTCGACGCGGCCTCCGGCGAAGGCGGCGGACTTCACGTAGGCCTCCTTCGCGGTGGTCTTCACGGTGACGGTGACCTTGTCGCCGGGGCGGCCGAAGTCGGTGGAGAGGCGGAGGGTGGAGGGTGCCGGGGTGGGCGGGGCAGGGGTGCCGCCCTTCTTGACGGTGAGCTGGGTGGTGGCCTGGAGCTTGGTGCCGTCGGGGGCGGTTGCGGTGAGGGAGACACCGTAGGAGCCGTCCTTGACGTCGGCGACCTTGGCGGTGCCGCTCCAGACGCCGTCCTTGGCGGGGGTGAGCTTGACGTCGCCCAGGGCGGCGGAGGAGACGGCCGGGTGCGTGGAGCCGGCCGGTGCGGTGACGGTGACGCTGACGGCGTCGCCGGGCTTCACGGGGGAGGAGGGCACCTCCACGCGGGCGGAGACGGCGGGGTGCGTGCTCGCGGTGGCGGTGGGCGAGGGGGTGGGGGTGCCGGCGGCGAAGGCGGCGGTGGCGCCACCGAGGGCCAGGGACGTCGTGAGGGCCACGGCGGTGATGGTGAGTGCCTTGCGCATGAGTTCCTCCTGAACGGGCGGGCCGGGTTCCGTTCCCGGCACACCGGACAAGAGGGACATCCCGCCCGTTCGGTTTCGGGGGTCCGGGGCGGCCGGGACGGTCGGGCCGAAGGTCCCGGGAGGCGAATCCGCAGGCGGGAGAGGGGTGATGGCCGCCCGTTTACGGAGGCTTTGCCCCGAATTTTGGGACCAAAGACCCGGAGTGGCCGCAGGCCTCCGCAGCCGTTCGCAGGCCGCCGCAGCCCTCCGCGACGGAACACGGAAGCCCCCGGCGCCGGGAAGGCGCCGGGGGCTCCACACGCACGGACGGGACGGAGGATCCCGTCGGATCAGGGCTGCCCGATCGGATCAGCGCCTCGCGCGATCAGTGCCTCGCGCGATCGGATCAGAGCTGCCGATCGGATCAGAGCTGCTCGATCACGTAGTCGATGCACGCCGTCAGCGCCTGCACGTCCGCCGGGTCCACCGCCGGGAACATCGCGATGCGCAGCTGGTTGCGGCCCAGCTTGCGGTACGGCTCGGTGTCCACGATGCCGTTGGCGCGCAGCACCTTCGCCACCGCCGCCGCGTCGACGTCGTCGGAGAAGTCGATCGTGCCGATGACCGCGGAACGCTTGCCGGCGTCCTGCACGAACGGGCTCGCGTACTTCGACGCCTCCGCCCAGCCGTACAGGTTGCGCGCGCTGGCCGCCGTACGGCCCGTCGTGAACTCCAGACCGCCCTGCGCGTTCATCCACTTCAGCTGCTGGTCCAGCAGGAACAGCGTCGACAGCGCCGGGGTGTTGTACGTCTGGTTCTTCAGCGAGTTGTCGATCGCCGTCGGCAGCGAGAAGAACTCCGGGATGTGCCGGCCCGAGGCGTGCACCCGCGCGGCCCGCTCCAGGGCCGCCGGGGAGAACGCCGCCAGCCACAGGCCGCCGTCCGAGGCGAAGGACTTCTGCGGGGCGAAGTAGTAGACGTCGGTCTCGGTGATGTCCACCGGCAGACCGCCCGCACCGGAGGTCGCGTCCACCAGGACGAGGGACCCGGCGTCCGCGCCCGCGACGCGCTTCACCGGCGCCGCGACACCCGTCGAGGTCTCGTTGTGCGTGTACGCGTACACGTCCACGCCCGCCTCGGCGACCGGGTCCGGGTGCGTGCCCGGCTCGGAGGAGATCACCGACGGCTCGTCCAGCCACGGCGCGAGCTTCGCGGCCTTGGCGAACTTCGACGAGAACTCGCCGAAGGTGAGGTGCTGGGACTTCCGCTCGATCAGACCGGCCGTCGCGATGTCCCAGAAGGCGGTGGAGCCGCCGTTGCCCAGGATCACCTCGTAACCCTCGGGCAGGGAGAAGAGGTCCCGGAGGCCCTCGCGCACCGAGCCGACCAGGTTCTTGACCGGGGCCTGGCGGTGCGAGGTGCCGAGCAGGGAGGTACCGGTGGCGGCGAGGGCGTCCAGCGCCTCGGTCCGCACCTTGGAGGGGCCCGCGCCGAAGCGACCGTCGGCGGGCTTGATGTCAGCGGGAATCTGGATCTCAGCCACGAGCGGAGCGTAGCGGGTCCCGGACCGCGCGTCGGAGGCGCGTCCACCCGGTGAGACGCGGGGGGCCGGTGGGAAGGTGTCCCTCGTGACCTCACCCCGGGAGATCGAACGGACATTGCGGACGGAACTGCGCGGGGAGGTGGACTTCGGAGCCGCCGCACGCGCCCTCGCCACCATGGACGCCTCGAACTACCGCCGCGTCCCGCTCGGCGTCGTCACCCCCCACGACGCCGCCGATGTCGCGGCCGCCCTGCGGATCTGCGCCGACGCCGCCGTCCCCGTCGTACCGCGCGGCGGCGGCACCTCCCTCGCCGGACAGGCCACGGGCGTCGGCGTGGTCCTCGACCTCACCCGGCACATGAACGCCCTGCTGTCCCTCGACCCCGCCTCCCGGACCGCGGTGGTCCAGCCCGGACTCGTCCTCGACCGGCTGCGCGACGCCGCACGCCCCCACGGGCTCACCTTCGGACCCGACCCGGCCACGCACTCCCGCTGCACCCTCGGCGGGATGATCGGCAACAACGCCTGCGGGGCCCACTCGGTGGCCTGGGGCACCACAGCCGACAACGTGACGGAGCTGGCGGTGACCGCCTACGGCGGCGCGGAGCACCGCATCGCCACCGGCTGGACGGGAGCACCGGCCGGCCTGCGGGAACTGGTCCGGGACGACCTCGCGGTGCTCCGCACCGGCCTCGCCGCCGGCTCCTTCTCCCGCCGCGTCTCCGGCTACGGCGGACTCCACGCCCTCCTCCCCGAACGCGGCACCCGCCTCGCCGCCGCCTTCTGCGGCAGCGAAGGCACCCTCGGCGTGGTCACCGAGGCGGTGGTGCGCCTCGTCGAGCTGCCCCCCGCACCCGTCCTCGCCGTACTCGGCTACCCCGACGAGACGGCGGCCGCCGACGCCGCCGCCGGGCTCCTCGGACACGGGCCGCTCACCGTCGAGGGCATGGCCGAAGACCTGGTGCGCGGCGCCACCGGACTCCCCAGGGGCGGCGCCTGGCTGTTCGTGGAGATGCCCGACGAATCCGCCGGACGGCGCCTGCTGCGGGAGGCCGACGCCCTCGACGCCGCCCTGGTGACGGAACCGGCCGCGCAGCGCGCCCTGTGGCGGATCCGCGAGGACGCCGCCGGCACCGCGACCCGGACCCCGGACGGGCGGATGGCCTGGCCCGGCTGGGAGGACTGCGCGGTACCGCCCGCCCGGCTCGGCGCCTACCTGCGCGAGTTCCGGGCCCTGCTGGCACGGCACGGGCTGCACGGGACCCCGTACGGGCACTTCGGCGAAGGCTGCGTCCACGTCCGCATCGACTTCGACCTGGTCACGGCCCCGGGCCTGGCCCGCTTCCGGGACTTCTCCGAGGAACTCGCCGACCTGGTCGTCGCCCACGGCGGCTCCCTGTCGGGGGAGCACGGCGACGGACAGGCCCGCGCGGAACTCCTGCCCCGGATGTACGGGCCGCAGGTCATGCGGGTCTTCGCGGCGTACAAGGACGTGTGGGACCCGGCCGGCGGCATGAACCCCGGGATCCTCGTCCGCCCGGCCCGGCTCGACGAGAACCTCCGCTTCACGGTGGTGCCGAAGGGCGCCCCGCTGGCCGAGGAAGCCACCCGCTGCGTCGGCGTCGCCCGATGCCGCACCACCGAAACCGGCGGACCCGCGGTGATGTGCCCCTCCTACCGGGCCACCGGCGAGGAACGGCACTCCACGCGCGGCCGGGCCCGGCTGCTGCACGAGATGCTGGCCGGGGAGATCGTCACCGACGGGTGGCGCTCGGCCGAGGTCGCCGAAGCCCTCGACCTCTGCCTGGCCTGCAAGGGCTGCCGCAGCGACTGCCCGGTCGGCGTGGACATGGCCGCGTACAAGGCGGAGTTCCTGCACCGCCACTGGTCCGGCCGCCCCCGCCCGCTGGCCCACTACACCCTGGGCGGCCTCCCCACGTGGCTCCGGCTGATCACCCGACTGCGCGCGGCCCGAGCCGTCAACGCCGCCGGACGCGCACTGCGGGTACCCGGCCTGGCCCGCGAACGGCCCCTGCCGGAACTGGCCCGGGTCCCGTTCACCCGCTCGGTACGGGCCCTGACGGCGGGGGCGGGGGCGGGGTCTTCGGGCGGCCCCGGGGCCGGGTCTGGTGCCGGTGCCGGTGCCGGTGCCGGTGCCGGGTCTGGCGTAGGCGCAGACGCCGGTGCCGGTGCCGTGACCGTGACCCTGTGGCCCGACACCTTCACCGAGTACCTCGCCCCCGAAGCCGGCCGCGCGGCCCTCCGCGTCCTGGCGGACGCCGGGCTCCGCGTCATCGTCCCCGCGGGCGGCCGGGTGTGCTGCGGGCTCACCTACGTCTCCACCGGCCGCCTGGACCGCGCCCGCACCGTGCTCCGGCACACCCTGGAGGCCCTGGGCGAGGTACGCGGACCCGTCCTGCTCCTCGAACCCAGCTGCGCGGCGGCCCTGCGCACCGACCTCCCGGCCCTCCTCCCCGACGACCCCCGCGCCCACCGCCTCGCCGCAGCCGTCCGCACCCTCGCGGAGACCCTGGAGGAGCACGCCCCCCACTGGACCCCGCCCCGCCTGGACCGGCCCGTCGCCGGACAGACCCACTGCCACCAGCACGCCGTCCTCGGCGACGCCGCCGACCGGCGGCTCCGCGCACGCGCCGGGCTCACGGGGGAGCTCAGCGGCGGCTGCTGCGGCCTCGCGGGCAACTTCGGCTTCGAGCCCGGCCACCACGCCGTCTCGGTGGCGTGCGCGGAGGAACAGCTGCTGCCGTCGCTGCGTGCGGCCGCCCCCGACGCCGCGGTGCTGGCGGACGGGTTCTCCTGCCGCACCCAGATCGCGCAGCTGGCCGGCCGACGGGCCCGCCACTTGGCGGAACTCCTGGCGGAGGGGCTGGAGGGGGAGGGGGCGGGGGAAGGGGTGTAAGGAAAAACTCGGGTTGATGGGGCTTACGCACCCCTTAGGCTGGATTCATGCCCGCACCCTCCCCTTCGTCCCCGACGACCGCCGCCCCGACGACCGCCACCCCGGTTTCCGCCCCCGCCCGGGGGTCCCGGTTCGGGCCGGTCGCGCTGGTGGTCGCGGCCGGGGTGTCGGTGCAGTTCGGCGCCGCCCTCGCGGTGATGGTCATGCCCAGGGTGGGCGCGGCGGGCGTGGTCACCCTGAGGCTCGCGGCCGCCGCACTGGTGCTGCTGGTCCTGTGCCGGCCCAAGGTGCGCGGCTACCGGCGTTCCGACTGGGGCACGGTGCTCGCGTTCGGTGTCGCCATGGCGGGCATGAACGGCCTCTTCTACCAATCCATCGACCGCATCCCGCTCGGCGCCGCCGTCACCCTGGAGGTGCTCGGCCCGCTGGCCCTGTCCGTCATCGTCTCGCGCCGCCTGGTGAACCTGCTGTGGGCCGCCCTGGCCCTGGCGGGCGTCGCCCTGCTCGCCGGCCACGGCGGAGGAGGCCTCGGCGGCCTCGACCTGCTCGGCGTTGGCTTCGCCCTGGGCGCGGGCGCGATGTGGGCGGCGTACATCGTCTTCAGCGCCCGCACCGGACGCCGCTTCCCCCAGGCCGACGGCCTGGCCCTGGCGATGGCGGTGGCCGCCGTCCTCTCGCTCCCGCTGGGCGTGGCGGAGGCGGGCTCCGACCTCCTCGACCCGAGCACGCTGGCCCTGGGCCTCGGCGTGGCGGTGATGTCGTCGGTGCTCCCGTACACCCTGGAGCTCCTGGCCCTGCGCCGCCTCCCCGCCCCGACCTTCGCGATCCTGATGAGCCTGGAACCGGCCATCGCGGCGACCGCCGGCTTCCTGCTCCTGAGCCAGGCCCTGTCGCCGCTGGACGCCCTGGCGATCGCCCTGGTGATCGCGGCGAGCATGGGCGCGGTGCGCTCGCAGAGGAAGAAGAGCACGGCGGGGTAACCGGGGCGGTAGCCCCCTGGGCCGAATCAGGGAGGCGCTGGGGGCTTCCCGTCAGTCCCATCGTCCTTCCGTGTCGTGCCGGTCCCTCAAGGGCGCTCCTTCGTCGCGTCACTTCGTGATCGCCTTCGGCGACCCTTGACAGCCCGACCCGCCCCGGAAAGCCGAAAGACTGCCGGGAAACCCCCAAAAGAACGGCACGGTCCATGGTTGGAGGAGCGGCCCTGTCATGGACGAGACGAGGGGCCGGGCGCCGGCCTGCCGGGCATCCGGGCCCCCAGGAGCCGATATCCGGGACCACGGGTGCTCTACCTGCACGGAAGGACGACAGGACCGTCCTGCGGACCACCCAGGCGCGACCGATCGCTACGCGCTCCTCCCGGCTTGGCGTCCGGCGACCGTCTGGGGCTGATACCTGCACCAGAGGTTGATCAGAGCAGTCCAGGTTGCAGTTGGGCGCGACCGATCGCTACGCGCTCCTCTCTGCCGAGCGTCCTGGGACCGTCCGGGGCTGATACCTGCACTGGAGGTTGAGCAGAGCGGCGTGGGGAGCGGTCAGGCGCACGGGATCGCTTCATGCGCCCCATCTCTCCGGAAACCCTGCTCCGGCTAGGGTGGACGGCACATCGTGAACCGGAACAAGGAGCAGTCGTGAGCGCCATCGCCCTCCAGCAGGAGATCGCCCGGGAACTCCAGGTCGCCGAGACCTTCGAGGCCGAGCGGGAGATCGAGCGCCGGGTGGCCTTCCTCGCCGAGCGGCTGACCTCCACGGGACTGCGGTCCCTCGTACTCGGCATCAGTGGTGGCGTCGACTCCACCACCACGGGCCGCCTCTGCCAGCTCGCCGTCGAGCGGGCCCGTGAGGCGGGCCACCAGGCGGAGTTCTACGCGATGCGACTGCCCTACGGCGTCCAGGCGGACGAGCACGACGCCCAGCTCGCGCTGTCCTTCATCCAGGCCGACCACGTCCTGACCGTGGACATCAAGCCCGCCAGCGACGCGGCGCTCGACGCGTCGGTGGCCGCCGGCGTGACCTTCCGCGACGCCCACCACCAGGACTTCGTGCACGGCAACATCAAGGCCCGCCAGCGCATGATCGCCCAGTACGCCGTCGCCGGTGCACAGGCCGGGCTGGTGGTCGGCACCGACCACGCCGCCGAGGCCATCTCCGGCTTCTTCACCAAGTTCGGCGACGGCGCGGCGGACGTGGTCCCGCTGACCGGCCTGACCAAGCGCCGCGTGCGCGCCCTCGCGGACCTGCTGGGCGCACCCGCCGAGCTGGTGTGGAAGATCCCGACGGCCGACCTCGAGACCCTCGACCCGGGCAAGGCCGACGAGGACGCCCTGGGTGTCACGTACGACGACATCGACGACTTCCTGGAGGGCAAGCCGGTCGACGAGCGCGCCTTCGAGACCATCGTCAACCGCTACCGCCTCACCGAGCACAAGCGCCGGCTCCCCATCGCCCCCTGACCGTGCCGGTCGCCCCAGATCACCGTGAGACGCGGTGATCTGGGCACCACGTAGCGATCCAATGCGCCCACCGGCGACCTGGACTGCTCTGATCAACCTCTGGTGCGGGTATCAGCCCCAGACGGTCGCCGGACGCCAAGCCGGGAGGAGCACGTAGCGATCTGCCGCGCCTGGCGGCTCCCCAGGTCGATCTGGTCGTCCTCTAGCGCAGGTATCAGCCCCGGACGGTCGCCGGACGCCAAATCGGGAGGAGCGCGTAGCGATCGGTCGCGCCTGGGTGGTCCGCAGGACGGTCCTGTCGTCCTTCCGTGCAGGTAGAGCACCCGTGGTCCCGGATCTCGGCTCCTGGGGGCCCGGATGCCCGGTGGCCGGCGCCCGGCCGCTCGTCTCGTCCATGACAGGCCCGTCCCTCCCTCCTCTCCCCCGTGACCGTTCTTTTGGGGGTTTCCCGGCAGTCTTTCGGCTTTCCGGGGCGGGTCGGGCTGTCAAGGGTCGCCGAAGGCGATCACGAAGTGA